>CAZDYP010000004.1:65779-70506 GCA_964509505.1 uncultured Anaerolineae bacterium
CACGCCAATCACGCCCGTCGCTTCATCCGCCACACCATAGCGCGAGACGATGAGACTGACATCTTGAATATCTTGCCAGCGCTCGTTGCCGCCGATGACGATTTGCACGCCGCGCGCCGCCAACGCTTCGTCCATCACCGCTTCCAGCGTCTTGCCCACTTCAAGCACTTGCATCAGACGTTCTGCGCGCGCGCCCGTGTTGAATTCAGGTTGTTGCAACATCCAATTCAAACCGGCGCGATGAATCTCGAAGTTGCCTGCTTGGTCGAGCTGATACATGAACGTCGCCACCCGGTCCAGCACTTGCGCTACGATGCCCGTCGCGCTGGTCATCAATGCGGATACTTGTCTAGCGTCCAAGCCATCGAGCTGCGCGTTGAGTTGCGACGCCAACGCCGTGAGTTCTTCCGCCGTGGGCGCGGGCTGCGGCGCAGCCATCATCTGTTGTTTCACCGTGCCATCGCGCAACACCAAAACCAATAACAACAAATTGTCGTTGATCGAGAGCAGCTGCAAATGCTTGAAACGCGCTTGCGATGATTTCGGCGCGGTGATGAGCGCCGTCATGCGCGTCGTGTGACTCAGCACCGCCGCCGCTAATTTCATCCATTGGTCGAGGTCGAGGTTCGCTTGATGAAACTGATGCCGAATGGTCATCTGTTCGTCTGCTGACAGCTCGAACTGCTCCATCAACCGCTCGACGAAATAGCGATAGCCTGTCGCCGTTGGCACACGCCCTGCCGAAGTATGCGGATGTGTCAGATAGCCGAGCTCTTCCAAGACCGCCATCTCGTTGCGCACCGTTGCCGCGCTGGCGCGCATTGGCAAGTGTTGTCGAATCAGCTCTGAGCCAACAGGCAGAGCGGTATTGATATGTTGTTGAACGATGTAAGCCAGAATCGCTTGTTGACGGGCTGTTAGTTCCATATTGGGATGATTAGCGCTCGTGATGCTGAAGCGCTAAGACCAATCTGCAACATCATAACACGCAGAGAGAGGCGTGTCAATGATTCTAATAAAAGTATAACGGCAATGTCGGACGAGTTTGCAACTCGCCAAATAAAAAAACCCAACCGTATGGTTGGGGCTTCTAAGCGGGTGAAGGGATTTGAACCCTCGGTCTTCTCCTTGGCAAGGAGACGCTTTGCCACTAAGCTACACCCGCGCAACGACTTTTATATTACTCAAAAAATTTTTGCCGTCAAATTGGCAGATGGCTGGGCAGATAGCATATAGCCAATCGCCAACTATTCGCCACTCGCTATATGCTATACGCTATTTGCTATCACGCAAAAATCTGTTGCGCCTTCCGCAACGACTTCACCAACGCATCAATCTCACTCGGTTCATTATAGAGATAAAGTGAGGCGCGCGCGGTTGCAGCCACGCCCAAGTATTCCATCAATGGTTGCGCGCAATGATGTCCGGCGCGAATCGCGATGCCATCTCGGTCAAGTAAGGTCGAGAGGTCATGCGGGTGAATGCCTTTGAGGTTGAACGTCAACACGCCGCCGCGCACATGGGGGTCGGTCGGACCATAGAGTGTCAGCTCATCTATTTCGGCGAGACGGTCAATGCCATACCCTACCAATGCCATCTCGTGTTGGCGAATCGCCTCCATGCCGATGCTCGTCAGATAATCCACCGCCGCCCCCAAGCCAATCCCCTCGGCAATTGCGGGTGTGCCGGCCTCGAACTTGAACGGCAAATCATTCCACTTCGACTCGCGCAAATGCACTGTCTTAATCATGTCGCCGCCGCCCATGTACGGCGGCATCGCTTCGAGTAACGCGCGCTTGCCATAGAGTGCGCCGCTGCCTGTCGGCCCGCACATCTTGTGGCCGCTGAATGCGAGAAAGTCGCAATCCCAAGCTTGCACATCCACGCGCGAGTGCGGCACAGCCTGTGCGCCATCCACTACCGCGATTGCGCCCACAGCATGAGCGCGCTGCACTAAATCCTTGACGGGATTGATGGTACCCAATACATTCGACATCGCCGTGAACGCGAAGACCTTCACTTGCTCAGTCAGCAAT
This sequence comes from uncultured Anaerolineae bacterium, assembly GCA_964509505.1. GTDB lineage: Bacteria > Chloroflexota > Anaerolineae > JACRMK01 > JACRMK01 > CAZDYP01. The sequence goes on from CAZDYP010000004.1 coordinate 67,816, forward strand.
TGGTCGAGCATATCCAGCTTCAACAAGCCCTGCGCGTCCACTTCGATAAACTCAAGGCGCGCGTTTTTCTCGGCGGCGAGCAGCTGCCATGGCACGATGTTCGAGTGATGCTCCATCACCGTCAGCAGAATCACGTCGCCTTGTTTGACGTTCGCGCGCCCCCACGAGCCAACGACGAGGTTCAACGCTTCGGTCGTGTTGCGCGTGAAAATCACTTCGCGCCACGAAGCAGCGTTGATGAACTTCGCCACTTTCCTGCGCGCTTCATCATACAGCTCTGTCGCTTCCTCGCTAAGCTTGTGAATGCCACGATGGACGTTGGCGTTGTGCAGGCGGTAGTATTCGTCCATCACGCGAATCACTAACTCAGGCTTTTGCGACGACGCTGCGCTGTCGAGATAGATAAGTGGGGTGCCGTCGAAGCTGCGTTGTAGGATGGGAAAATCGGCGCGCAAGCGTGAGACCTCTAAAGCTTTCATTGGTATAGGGCTACCCTTCTTTATGCTTCATGCGCGGCTCAACGCCTAATTCGCGCAATGGCGCCGCTAAGTCTTCGGCGCGTTGCTGTTCAGCTTCCGCGTGTTGACGCTCCGCTTCGGCACGTTGGCGTTCCTCTGCCATACGCGCATTGGCCGCTTCGGCGCGTCGTCGTTTGGTTGTGCGCTCAAGCGCTGGAGGCGTCATACGTCCCTCTGCGTCTCGCTTCACCTCAGATGCTAACCCCCAATCTGGTGCATCTTGCGATTCTGCGTATGCACGCCAAGCGCCAGCCCATGCCCCGTCGGCTTCGCGTTGATGGCGCGATTCAACACTTCCTGAATATCTGCGACTGTGCCGCCACTCCGCAAAATCTGTTTCACATCAATCTCGTCGTCGTGCAACAAACACAAATGGAATTTGCCGTCGGCCGTCAACCTCATGCGATTGCAAGCGCCGCAGTATGGCTCGCTGACAGGGCTGATGAAGCCAACAATGCCTTTGGCATGGGGCAAACGATAATTCACCGCTTCATCGGATGGGTCGGCGTTTTCGACAAACGTCATTTTGCCGAGCGCACTTTCAATTCTTGCTTTCGTTTCGACGTTAGACACATAACGCTCAATCGAGAACTGCGCCTCGGGCCCCGCGCCCAATGGCATCAACTCGATGAAGCGAATGACCCAATGGTTTGTGAGCGTCAGACGCGCCAATTCAATCATGTCATCTTCGTTATGGCTGCGCGTCACCACCGCATTCATTTTAATCGGCGTCAACCCTGCTTCTTCCGCCGCGCGCACGCCACGCCACACGGTATCCAAGTCCACGAAGCGCATTAGTTTTTCGACGCGATCTTTCTGCAACGAATCCACGTGAATGTTGACGCGCTTCAAGCCCGCTGCTTTCAATGGCTTAGCCAAGCGTTCTAGCAACATGCCATTGGTCGTCATGCCGAGGTCTTGCGCGCCGCTGATGCTGGCGATGCGCTGCGTAATCTCGATGAGGTCGGGGCGCAAGGTTGGCTCCCCACCCGTCAAGCGAAATTTGCGAAAGCCGATGCCAGCCGCCGCACGCACGACTTTTTCAATTTCTTCCGGCGTCAGCAAATCGGGCGTTGGCAAAAACGTCAAGCCGTGCAACGGCATGCAATATAGGCAGCGCAGATTGCAGCGGTCCGTCAACGAGATACGCAAATAGTTGATGTCGCGATGAAACGAATCGAGAGCCATGATCTCTCCACATCACGCCCAGCCCGTCAACAGGCCGGGATCTTCCATCATGCTCGGATCCCACACATCAGCCAGCACATTGACGCGCCACGTTTTGCCTGGCGTTTCGCCTTCACACGCTTGCTTGACTTGTTGTACGAGCCAACCCGCATAGGGGCAGAACGGCGTCGTCATCATCATGTCCAGCACATGTGGGTCTTCATTCATTTTGATTGCTTTCACTAAACCCAGCTCGACGACGTTCAAACCAATCTCAGGATCGAAGACTTTCCGCAGCGCCGTCTTGACATGACCTTCGGGTGTATCGGGGTCTTGCGGTTGCGGGCGATCTTCGGGGAACATCGGATTATACATGCAGCCTCCAGCGCATTTTTGATTTTTGATTTTAGATTTTTGATGGCTGCGCGCCTAAATCTAAAACCAAAAATTACTCTGGAAGTTCGACGAATACATCGTCGCCTTCGATTTTCACACGATAGCTGGCGATAGGCATGATGGCAGGAAATGACAACACCGCGCCCGTGCGGATGTCGAAACGCGCGCCGTGACGTGGGCAGATGATGTCGCAGCCATCCAAGTCGCCCTCACCGAGCGGCCCCCCATCGTGACTACACACATCTTCGATGGCATAGACATTGCCTTGCGCCATGCACAACGCCAGATGCGTGTCCTTCACCTCAAAAACTTTTACTTTCCCTTCAGGCACCTCAGTGACTTTTGCAATTTTGACGAAGCTAGGCATGTGTCTCCACACAGAAAGAGTAAAAAGTAAGCGCCCACGTCTTAAGCGACTCTGACTTATGACTCTTTACTCGTTAGTCATCTTCTTCATGCCACGCGCTCAAGCCATACGCGCCGACCTTCAACACCTTCAATGATAACAACGCGCACTTCAAACGCGCAGGCGTCAACGAGAGGCCGATCAGGTCGAGAATCGTTTGCTTGTCAAAATGACGCACTTCGTCCAGCGTCTTGCCGATAATCT
>CAZDYP010000005.1:0-12958 GCA_964509505.1 uncultured Anaerolineae bacterium
TCGTCTGGCTCAACGCTTATCGTGCGATGCGATTGGGCAAAGTTATATCATGCTCGCCAACGATTGTCAAAACGTATCGGGTGGTGAGTCAGTTTCATGGCGGAAATGACTTGACCACTGTCTCTCCCTACCCTATAATCTCGCGCCAACAGCATGAGACCTCTCACTGCTTACAATGGCTTCAGTTTGGATGTGAGATTAAGGAGCTCACCTTACGCAATGTCATTGCGAGGAGCGCGGTTTGCGACGAGAAATCTCCAGCGATTTCTCGCGCCGCAGACCACGCTGACGCTCGCAATGGCAATGGGCGTGTAACGTGAGTAAGGAGGTGCTTCGAGCTGTGACGCACGTGCGCTTTGTAGGTCAGTAACCTGAACGCAGATTGGCTCATCTGCGCTAAGTGTGACTAAATTTCAATTGACCTTTGGAGGAGAATCATGCTTCGAAAAATTACGTTGGTTGCCATTACAGTGTTAGCCTTAGCGCTGACGGCTTGCGGCGCCGCTGCGCCTGCGACCATCACTTGCACCGATAAAATTGGGTGTATCACCATTGGGGCGAATGACCCCATTCACATTGCGTATATGCTCGTGACTTCGGGCCCTGATGGCTCGCTCGGCATTGACTCGCGGCGCGGCATCGAAATCGCGGTGGATGACAAGAAGACCATTGCAGGACACGCGATCAAATTGGATGGCCAAGATGATCTATGCAGCGCCGACGGCGGCCAAGCGGCTGGCACGAAGCTCGCCGCCGACAAAACGATCGTTGCGGTGATTGGCGGCTCTTGTTCTAGCGCGACGCGCGCCGCGTTGCCCGCCTTGAGCCAAGCAGGTTTGCTCGTCGTCTCGCCTTCCGCCACTGCGCCGTCGTTGACTGCGCCCGATACACGCGTGGCGGGGTTCTTCCGCTCGTGCTACAATGACCAAGTGCAAGGCAAACTGGCCGCTGAATTCGCCTTCAACGAACTGAAAGTCAAAGTGGCGGCGACCATTCACGACGGCAGCCCCTACGCGCAACAATTGCAGCAAGTCTTCGCCGATAACTTCAAGAAACTCGGCGGCACCATCACCGAGCAAGCCGCCATCAAACCCGACGACACCAACCTCAAGCCGACGTTGACACGCTTGGCAACGGGCAAGCCCCAATTGATCTACTATCCCATCTTCGTTGCGGCGGGCGGGTTCGCCACCTCGCAAGCGAAGGAAGTGAGCGGTTTAGAGAAGACGATCTTGATGGCCGCTGACGGCACGTTTGCGCCCGACTTCATCAAAGCCGCCGGCAAAGCGTCCGAGGGCATGTACATGTCCAGCCCCGACATCACCAACCTCGGCAAGGCGTACGATGAGTTCGTCGCGAAGCACAAGAAGAAATACAACGAAGCGCCCGTTAGCGCGTACCATCCGCACAGCTACGATGCCCTCAATATGGTTGCGGCAGCCATTGAAAAAGTTGCGAAGAAGAACTCCGACAACTCGTTGTTGATTGGCCGCCAAGAATTGCGCGATGCGTTCGCGGCGACCAAAGATTTCCAAGGGTTGACCGGCAAATTGACCTGCGATGCGAATGGCGACTGTGGCGCAAACATCGTGGCGGTTTACAAAGTCGAAAGCAGTGATCCAAAGAACTGGCCGCCCAAGAAGGTGTATCCGAAGTAAATTTCAAGCACAAATCCTAAAGGTCTTACCAAGCTTTTAGGCATTATACAATTCTTGAGCCGAGCGCTCGTGTAGCTCGGCTCATTTTGTATTGGAATACCTATGCTTCAAAACTTGCGTCAACGCGTCGGCTTGACCGATCTCTTTATGTGGGTGACGAGCGCGTTTATTTTGGGCGTGGTCATCATCGGTTCGTTTGCGACGTTGCAGAGCGGGCGTTACGATTCGCGGCAATGGTTTGACTTCGTGATGGTCGGCATCGCGCAAGGCTCCATCTACGCGCTGATTGCGTTGGGTTACACGCTCGTCTATGGCATCTTGCGGATGATCAACTTCGCGCATAGCGAAGTGTTCATGTCGGGCCCGTTCACCGCGTACTTCGTCGCTGATGCCATCGCCAAATCGGGCCTGCTCGAAGCCAACCCCATCCTCGCTTTAGCTATCATCTTTCTGGTGGCGATGGCTGTTTCAACTACGGTGGCGGTGCTGGTCGAGCGCATCGCCTATCGTCCGCTGCGTCATGCGCCGCGCATCGTCTCGTTGATTACGGCGATTGGCGCGTCGTTCTTCTTGCAATATACCTTTCGCGGTTTCTATGGTCCCGGTGTCAAAGCGTACCCGAACGTGCCGGCATTGAGCGGCGCGTTTCAATTTGGCGATTACAAGATCCTCAAACTGCAAGTCGTGGTCATCGTCGCGGCCGCCATCTTGATGACCGCGCTCTACTACGTCGTGCAATACACGAAAGTGGGCAAAGCGATGCGCGCGGTCTCCGAAGATTTCGACACGGCGGCATTGATGGGCATTGACGTGAATCGCATCATCACGACCACGTTCATCTTGGGCGGCGCGTTGGCGGGCGCCGCGGGCGTATTGTATGCACTCGTCTTTCGTCAAATGAATTTTGCGATGGGCTTCGTGCCGGGTCTCAAGGCGTTCACAGCGGCGGTGCTGGGCGGCATCGGCAACATTCCGGGCGCGATGGTCGGCGGCGTCTTCCTCGGCTTGGTCGAGTCGGTGGGGCCTGCGCTGTTCCTTGACGGCTTGGGCATCCCTGCGCCCAACCAACTGCAAGATGTGATCGCCTTCACGTTGCTCGTCTTGATTTTGATTTTCCGCCCGTCGGGATTGTTGGGAGAAAAATTGACGCAGAAGAAAGCGTGAAAGTAAAAAGTAATATGGCACATGGTATTTCACAAACCATCAAAGCAGGCCTCAGCGGCGGCGCAGTCGTGTTGCTCATATCGCTGATTGGCATGATTGACGCGTTCAACAAGCGCGAAATCATTGGCGATGTAATCGGCTTAGGCACAGCGCTGCTGTATCTGGTGATCGTGTTCATGGGCTTTCTCGCAGCGCGCGCGCGTCAGCGGCAAGCCGGCCACGCCGCGTCCCACAGCGTGCTGCACGGCGCCATCACGGGCGCATTGTCCGCATTCATCCCCGCGCTGTTGGTGCTGCTCAATGAAGTGGTCATGGTCAGCGCCGTCTTCATCAATGTCAACCCTGAGCTCATCAAAGTCTTGACGTTCCATCAAGGCACGCTGGGCGTTATCACGTTGCTCAGCGTCGGCGCGGCGTTGGGCGCGGTGGGCGCGGCGCTGCATGGGTTGCCGCCGCGTGTGCGTCACGCGCTCACGTTCACCCTCTTATGGGTCACGACGTTGGGCGTGCTGCAAGAACTGATTCGCGTTACCTTCTCGCATCTCGCCGCTTTGAGCGAGTTCATCAAGCTGCTGTACACGGACAATGGATTGACCATCGTCGCGGCCAGCGGCATCGCCCTCGTCGTCTTCACACTGGACATGGCATGGGGACCAACACGCGACCGCCTGCGCGCGCGTTTAGCGCTCTTGCCCACTACGACACAGACCACGCTTCGCTGGGCAGGCGTTGGGTTTGGTTTCTTCCTGCTCGTCTTCATCCCCTGGTTTTTGAACGACATCTACATCGCCGAAGTGATGAACCAAGTCGGCTTGTACGTGTTGATGGGTTTGGGCTTGAACATCGTCGTCGGCTTCGCGGGCTTGCTCGATCTAGGCTACGTCGCGTTCTTTGCGATTGGCGCGTACATGGTCGGCGTGTTGACTTCCGTCGAAAAAATCGGCGTGTTGAACTGGTGGCTGGCGTTGCCCGTCGCCGTCGTGATGGCGGTGTTGTTTGGGTTCGTGCTGGGCATCCCCGTGCTGAAAATTCGCGGCGACTATCTCGCTATCGTGACGATGGGCTTCGGCGAAATCATCCGCATTCTGGCGGGCTCCGATTTCTTGGCGAAATTTCTGGGCGGCTCACAAGGCATCGCGGGCATTCCCAAGGCAGCGGTCTTTGACTTCCGCTTCAACGATCCGATCAAATTGTATTATTTGATTTTGGCGGCGTGCCTCTGCGCCATCTTCTTAGAGCGACGCTGGAAAAATTCGCGTGTGGGGCGCGCGTGGATGGCCGTGCGTGAAGACGAGGACGTGGCGCAAGCGATGGGCATTGACCTCATCTGGGCGAAGCTGATGGCGTTCGGCATTGGCGCGTCGTTTGCGGGCATTAGCGGCGCGATCTTTGCGACGAAGCTGGCCATCATCTATCCGCACAGCTTCAAGCTCGACATTTCGATCAATGTGCTCGCATTGCTCATCATCGGCGGCATGGGCAGCATCCCCGGCGTCATCATCGGCTCGTTAGTGCTGGTCGGCTTGCCCGAGCTCTTCCGTGAGTTTGAAGATTTTCGCTTGCTCGTCTATGGCGCAGCGTTGGTCTTAATGATGCAACTGCGCCCGCAAGGACTGTGGCCCGAGACGCCGAATCAACGGGAGGCACAAGAGAGACCACAAAAAGATTGATGAAAAGATTGGACTATGAAATCGCCTACACCTCAACTTAAAACTTTGATCGAAATCGGACTCGTTGGCCTAGTCATGACTGTTGGCATTCTGTTATTCGCTCAATTGCCGCGCCCAGTGACCACTCTGTTTGCTGCCTACCCATTACCCACCACGCCTACGCCACAAATTGAATTACTTACTCCTACTCCCGCTATACTTTCTCCTGCCTTAGTTCCAACCAACATAGCAACTACGGCCCCTTATCCGCTCCCTAGCGCACCCACTCGCATTGAGTCTCCCCGAGCAACTGCTACGTCACGGCCAGTTAACACACTACAACCACAATTAACGCGCATATTCACGCCTCCCGCCATGCCGACGATAGTGCCTCCAAAACCCACGCCAGGCACACCTCCGCCAACCCTCACGCCACTTCCATTGCCATTACTTACGCCCATCTCTAATCAGGTGGGCGTATTGAAGCTCACAAACGAAATCGATCTTGGAAATTTTTTTGGCCGCGCCCTATGGTCACCTGACGGGAAACAATTGCTCTACGTCAGAGATGCAGGTGTTCTACGTAGTCCGGATGGCGCTCAAGTTTGGAGTTTGCAAGATCTATGGGTTGTGAATGGGGATGGCACTAATCCGCATCGGCTCATCGAAAATGCCTCCAACCCAGCATGGTCTAAAGATGGTCGCTCAATTTACTACACTGCCTTTGTGCCGCGCGACCTACAACGTGGCACCAACAATCTTGACATTTATGTAGCTAACGCAGATGGAAGCGATAAGCGCTTATTGTCACAAGGTCATGCGATCGCTGGGCTGTTTAGAATGCAAGCGCTGCCCAATGATCAACTGGCCTACTTGAAGGACAGACACCATCCAGCCATCCTTGATGCTAAAACACAACGCATCACATGCGAATTACCTGCGATTGTTTTTCGCGATGCAGCCTCCCCCGATAACTTCTTATTTTCACCCGACGGGTCGCGCTTGCTGTATGCTCTGAGTGGACAAATGTGGTTGGCAAATGCAGATGGCACAGATGCCAAACTGCTGCCGATTGCGCAAACCGTATTTCCGCCTGAACCGTGGTGGTCTTTTGACGGGCAACATTTCGCTTTCAGCGATATTAATCGACAAATCTGGATTGGTAGCGCCGACGGAAAATCACTGGTGGCACTCACTGGAACAAAGCAGCTTCCCCCAATAACCGACGAGTATGGTGGTATTGGTACGCCATATTGGTCAGCTGATAACAAAGTGTTCTTCTTTAGTTTCACTCCTAATCGCGATAGTAACCCTAGCACTTATGTCATCGGTGCTTCCGATAGGTTCCCGCTTTTATTAGCAAAGGATCGGGTTATAAAAGGCATATCCCCAGATGGTCAGAACATCGCTTTGAGTGCTTTTATTACAGGGGGGGGGCCGCGCTTGACAATTGCTAAAATAACTCGCTGAGTGACGGGAGATACGACAATGGAAAGAAGCCTACAAGCTAAATTATTGCGCTACAGATTCCATCTATTAGCGAGCATTTTTTCCGCCCTAATGCTTTGGTTGGCTTGGGCATATAACATTAATCGCTCGACTCAGGCTTTAGATTGAGTGACATCAACCTGCAAGATAATTTCATCGGTTTGCAAACGATTTCCTCCATACGAGTTCCTTCCAAATGCCGTGTCACGCTTTATGATGCGGCAACCCAAAGTGGGAACTCAATCACCCTAAGCGAGGATGTGCCTAATTTAACCGCATTCCCAAGGGGAGGATCAACCTGGGACAACGCAACGGTATCTATTTCAATGCGCTGTAACTTGGTTTTTCTACCTCTCATTTTGAAACCATAACCTATGTCTATCTTAAGCGCAAACAGCGTCACCAAACGCTTCGGCGGTCTGGTCGCCGTCAATGCGGTGGACGTTGCCGTCAAAGCGCAATCCATTCACAGCATCATTGGGCCCAACGGCGCGGGCAAGACGACGTTCTTCAATTGCCTCACGGGTTTCTATCGTCCCGAAGAAGGGCAGCTCACGTTCGATGGGCATTCGCTCGTCGGCTTGCGCTCCGATCAAATCGTGCAGCTCGGCATCGCGCGCACCTATCAAAATATCCGCCTCTTCTCGAATCTGACCGCACTCGACAACGTGCTCATCGGTCAACACATTCATCTCAAATCAGGTGTGATGCTCGACGCTATTCGCCCGCCCAGCACGAACAAAGAAGAAGAGGATGCGGTGGTCGAGGCGCACCGCTTGTTGGATTTCGTCGGCTTGAAAGGCAAAGGCGACGCCATCGCCAAAAATCTTTCCTATGGCGATCAACGTCGCTTGGAAATTGCGCGCGCGTTGGCGAGCAAACCCAAGCTCTTACTGTTGGACGAACCGACGGCAGGCATGAATCCCCGCGAGACAGAAGAAGCGACGGTGTTCTTCCGCAATCTGCGTGACACACTGGGCATCACGATTCTACTCATCGAACACGACATGCGCGTCGTCATGGGCATCTCGGAAACCATCAGCGTGCTTGACTACGGCGTGAAAATCGCCGAAGGCACCCCCAAAGAGATTCAAGGCAACACGCACGTCATCGAAGCGTATTTGGGCAAAGACGCTTGGAAGGCGGGGGCCAACGCATGACACCGATACTCGAAGTTCAAAACGTTCATACCTACTACGGCAACATCCACGCGCTCAAAGGCGTGTCGCTGACCGTGAACCAAGGCGAGGTCGTGTCGCTCATCGGCGCGAATGGCGCGGGCAAAAGCACGACGCTCAAAACCATCAGCGGCTTGCTGAAACCGCGCGAGGGCTACGTGAAGTTTGAAGGCCGCGAGCTAAAAGACTTGCCGGCGCATAAAGTGATGGAGCGCGGCATCGTGATGGTGCCCGAAGGCCGTCGCGTGTTTGCGGCGCTGACCGTGCTGGAAAATCTGGAGATGGGCGCCTACGTGCGCGGCGACAAAGCGGGCGTGGCGCAAGACCTCGACAAAGTGTTCGAGCTGTTCCCGCGCTTGCGGGAACGCCGCAGCCAGCTCGCGGGCACGTTGAGCGGCGGCGAGCAGCAGATGCTGGCGATGGGGCGCGCGCTCATGGGCAAGCCGCGTGTGCTGTTGCTCGACGAGCCTTCGATGGGGCTCGCGCCCGTTTTGGTGGACTTGGTGTTCGAGACGATTCACGAATTGCACCAAGCGGGCACGACGATCCTGCTTGTCGAGCAGAACGCGCGCATGGCGCTGCAAGTCGCCGATCGCGGTTACGTCTTGCAATCGGGTGAGGTGGTGTTGAGTGACAGCGCGGAGAAGTTGCGCGCAAACGAGTCGGTGCAGAAGGCGTATTTGGGGATTACCTAATTGGTCATGGGACATTGGTCATTGGAGATTACATGCGAGACGGAAGGATGCGTCTCGCATTTTTGTTTGTGCGTGAGCATCATTATAATCTTCTGCGATGAAATTGTCGTTGGTCGTCTATGCACTGTGGGTCGCGCAAGTCGTCGTGGTGTTGCCTTTCGTGTGTCCGGGCGGCATCCTGGCAGGACACAATCATGGCGCGCATTTCGTCTTCGCAGAGACCCATGATGATGCGCCGCCAGGCAACCCAGAGTCCGCCGAGTGGGCGCGCATCGTCAACCACTCAAGCACCAACCAAACGCTGACGAATGGCTCGCATACCACGCCAACCGATGGCGCGCAAGGGTGGGATGTGTTGCGCTCCGCACCGTTGTCGTTCACTTGGCGCGTGTGTAGCGTATTGCCGCGTCCTGACAGCCCACATCCCATATTCCTCTGGTTGCCCGTGCCTGAACCGCCACCGCGAGTGGGAGCGAATGTAGGACAAGTTGAAAACTTGTCCTCTCACAATCCCTCATTCTTCTTGGTGAAGCATGACCTTGAATACATTTCGCAGTGCAGGGGTATGGGCGTTCGCGTTGACATTGCTGCTGGCGAGCAGCGTCCTCGCACACGCCAAGCTCAAAGAAGCCGTGCCTGCGCCCGATTCGACAGTGACCGTCGCGCCCAAAGACGTGAAGATGGTTTTCACCGAAGAGATAGACCCCAAGCGCAGCTCTGCCAAAGTGTTCAACGCGACTAATACGCAAGTGGATAATGGCGATAGCGCCGTCAACGTCAACGCGCGCACGCAGATGACCGTGACACTCAAGCAACCATTGGCGAATGGCGTTTATACCGTGAAATGGGAAGTCGTCACGCCCGACGACGACGGCAAGAGCAACGGCGAGTTCAAGTTCACCTTGCAAGCGCCTGTTGCATCGCCCACGCCTGCGCCAACAGCGCCGCCCACACCGACGACAACCCCACCCCCATCGCCCACTTCGCCACCGACCGCGCAACCTCCCACTGCCACACTCCCGCCGACACGGCTGCCGCCTACACAGACGCCCGCGCCTGCCACGCCGACGCCCGCGCCTGCCACGCCGACGCCCGCGCCACTGCCCACCATTCCCCCCGCATCAGCAAGCGGTGTTGGCGGCTCCAACGTGATATTCGGATTAGTGGTCGTCTCAGTCGTCGTGCTAGGCATCGGCGCATTCGTCGTGTTGCGTCGCAAGTAAGGAGGTAAACGGGGAGATGAGTAAAGGGGGAAACGGGGGAGACAAGGACACCCGTTTCCCCGTGCACCCATTCACCCATTCACCTATTTACCTATTCACTCGTTCACCTGTGCACCTATTCACCCATTCACCCATTCACCCGTTTACCCATTTACCCGTTCCCCCATTCACTATGAAGAAACCCCTAGCCCTCCTTCTTTCTGCTTTCTTATTTCTTCTCTTCATCTCCAGCGCCTGGGCGCACGCCTCGCTCATCAAAGCCGACCCACCACCGAACGCGATTCTCTCGGCTGCGCCCAACGTCGTTTCGCTCTGGTTCGATGAAGAGCTCGACACACAATTCAGCAGCGTTACCGTGCTCGACAAAAATCAAACGCGCGTGGATTTGCAAAATCTCCAATTCTCCCCAGACCGCAAACAAATGACGATTGGCGTTAGGCGCGACCTTCCGCTCGGCGCGTACACCGTCTCGTGGCGCGTGTTGTCGGCGGTGGATGGACACATCACCAAAGGCGTCTATGCCATCTTCCTTGGCAAGGATGCGGTATCGCAGGCAGTGGTTGTCGCCGAAGCGCAAGAAGCGAGCGTGTTGCCGTTGCCTTTTGAAGTGGCCATTCGTTGGGTGAACTTGCTCGCGGCGATTGCGCTGTGCGGCGCGTTCACGTTGGCGATTCTGATGAGCGGCGACCGTTCCGAGCCGTTGCGTCAACGCATGGCGCGACGCTACAACACCTACGTCATCAGCGCGCTCGTCGTCTTGTTCGTCGGCATCATCGTCGTGCAAGTGTTACAAGCCGCCGCCGCCGCAAAGACCGATGTCCTCTCTGTGCTGCAACAAAGCATCTGGCTGCAAACGCTCACGACGACACGCTTTGGGCAAGCGGGTCTTGCGCGCATCTTGTTAGTGGACTCGTTGCTGGTGTTGTTCGCCGTCAGCAGTAATCTGGTGAATCGCTGGCGCATCAAACGCTTGAAAAACATGCGCGCCTTCGATCTGTTGTACTGGACGTTGAGCGTGCTGGTGTTATTGACATTCTCGCTCGCGTCACACGGCGCGAACGACCCGACGAAAATTGCACTCGTCATGGATTGGGGGCACTTGTTGGCGATTGGCTTGTGGACGGGCGGCGTGTTTGCCTTGACGGTCATCGTGCGCCCCATCGCACACATGGCGATGGACGGCGAGGCGTTGCTGAACATCTTGCGTCGCTTCTCACAGATCGCCATCATCAGCGTCGGCTTGTTCGCGTTGACGGGCTTGTATTCGATGTGGCGACAAGTTGGGTATGCGCACGCACTGGTTGGCACGCAGTATGGCGTAACCTTAATCGTCAAGCATATCTTCATCATGCCGTTGTTGTTGTTGGGCTTGGTGAACACGCTGTTGCTGCATCCCGATTGGCAGAAGTTCGTCAGCCAATGGGCATGGCTGCGCGCGCCGCTTGGTTGGGTCGAAGAGCTCGCCGCACGCATCGTGCAAGCGGCGACTCGCAAACCACCGAGCGCGGTGTTTCAATATGTGCGACTCGAAGCCGTGTTGGGCGCGTTGGCTGTGTGCGCTGCTGCTGCGATGACGGCGATTCCGCCCGCGCGCACCTCGGCGCCGCCGCCGTTGCCACCGCCGTTTGAAGCGCAACGCCTGAGCAGCGGTCTCAACGTCACATTGAAGATTGAGCCATACATCGTCGGCAATCAAACCTTCAGCGTGAAGGTTGCCGACGCGCAAGGGCAACCCGTGTCCAATGTCACGCGCGTCACGTTGCGCTTCACGTTCTTGGGCGCTGACCTCGGCACGACAAGCGTGGAAGCGCCGTTGGCGAGCGACGGCGCATACAAAATCGAAGGTGGCTACTTGAGCGTCGTCGGCGCATGGAAAGCGGAGACGATTATCCGTCGCAAAGACATCGCAGACGATGTGCGCCTTGCATATCGCTTGAACGTGATTGACCCCGCGACGCAACGCAGCGAGATTCCCGACATCAGTTCGGGTTTGCTGTTCGCCATCGTGGATTTGTTGGGCGGCATCGCGCTGCTCGTCTATGCGCGTCAGAAGCAACTCCCCGAAGGGCAATGGATTGGCGGCGGCGCCATCGCGTTGGGCATCGCGCTGTTCATCATGACGACGTTCTTCTCGACGCCCGCTTCCGCGAGCATCCTCGTCAATCCAATTGCGCCCGACGAAGCTTCGCTCATGCAAGGCAAAGTTGTTTACGAACAAAACTGTCTCGCGTGTCACGGCGTACAGGGGCGCGGCAACGGACCCCTCGGCTTGACGCTGAACCCACGCCCCACCGACTTTGCGATTCACGTCAACCAACACAGCGACGAAGCGCTGTTCAACTGGATCAGTCAAGGCGTGCCGGGCACGGCGATGCAAGGCTTCGCCGACAAGCTCACCGAGACGCAACGCTGGCATGTGTTGAATTACATACAGGCGTTGGTGGAGAAGAGGCAGTAGAAAGAGGAAAGAGGGTGTGAAGTGTTTAGAGCTTAGACAGAATCACAAGGATGTTGACATCCTTATTCATCGAAGTAGAATATATGCACTTGAGAAGGTTGCTATGAAAAAGACTTGGGTGTTATTTGTGACCACTTCGCTCGCGCTCTCGGTTTTCGTCAGTTGTGGCCCCGTACAGAGGCAAGGTGTGTATCCGTTGCCTGACACCCCGACTCCCCGCATGGCCCCACCGCGTGTAACCCCCTCGCCTCTTGTGCAAGACACCCCAACCACTCTGCTCACACGTCCACCCGATCCTCGCACACGCCCTCCACCTCGTGGGACTCCTGTTACACCCGTTGGTACTCAGCGGCCCGCTGTGCCTCCACCCTCACCCACACCCGTAGTGACACCGCTCCCAACTGCAACGCATACCCCCATACCCACAGCGGTGTATCGGCCCTTCGCACACCTTACAACGGTCACGGATGGGCAGACACGCTACCATTGGGCGCGTTGGTCACCAAGGGGGGACAAGATTGCTTTGGCAGGCAGCAAAAGCATTGACATTATCAGCCCAACAGGCGCAAGCTTGCTCACCATCAACACCTATCGGTCTGTTGACCAAGATTTTCAATGGTCATCTGATGGGAACAGTCTCTTTTTCCTTGATTTGCGCCAGCCGGGACCTGGCAGAGATTTTTTGTTTGAGATTGATCTGCATGCACAAACACGCCGCGAGATACCATTACCGGCTTATAGTGTGAGAGCGCGCCCTCCCGTTTCATCTAAAATTGACACAATGGCGATCAGTCTTGACAAAGATTTCCTGATCTTTGACCGCACTGGAAAAGTCTTGTACCACTTCAAAGATTGGGATGTGACTCACTATGCCCTTTCACCCGATGGCACAAGAGTTGCTTATCTATCCTCGACTTTTTCTGGCCCAGGGTTTGGGCCGTGGGTGATGGAGATAGCCACACAAAATAAAACCTCGTTATACCGTGAGGAAGGTCCCGTGGTGGTGCGTGCATGGAGTTGGTCACCTGACGGACGCCATCTATTGCTCCAGCGACCACCTGAATCCTTGGTGATTGTGAGTCCCAACGGTAATACACGGATAGATCTAGGGATAGGGGAATTTCCTGCATGGTCGTTTGATGGCAGTAAGATCGCTTATACCTACCTTGAGCAGGATTCAGAAAAATTCTTGGCCGGTGACATTTATATGGTCAATGTGGATGGCATTGAAAAAACTCGCTTGACCCATATGGCGCAACAAATCGCCTTTAAGCCCGTCTGGTCGCCCAATGGCAAACAAATCATTTTCCTCGCTGAAAAAACGCGTTTCGTCTATATTGGTACTTTGCCGTAGTTCTTGGAGACACAGATCATGAAAGCCTTAAAACGATTAGCATTATGGTTATGCTTGCTCGTGTTCCTCTCTGTTGGTGATCACATTCAGT
>CAZDYP010000005.1:13058-53409 GCA_964509505.1 uncultured Anaerolineae bacterium
ACTTGGGAATGGTCTGCCGCAGCTGGCCACAAGGCGCGAATGTTCTGACCGAGAGTGCTTACATCACCAACCTTGAAGAAGCAGACAAACTCATCGCCGACATGTATGCCACACAGATTGCGTACGCCCATCTCCAAGCCATTGGCGACCTTTTCAATGTCTCTGTGCCGCCCATATTCTATACGTGGTATCTAGCCGAAGGCTTCACGAACCATACCGAATATCTGCTCATCATGAATCCGACGGCGACCACAGCCAACGTAACCCTGTTCTTCATTAGAGATGATGGCACTCAAACACAAACCACCCAGCAGGTTGCGCCTCGCAGCCGCGCGAGTGTTTACGTTCCAAGTATCTTAGGCGCAGGGGTAGCGCACAGCACCAAGATAGAAGCAGATCAACCTGTAGTCATTGAAAGGTCTAGTTACTTCTGGCAAAATAGTAACTGGTCTGGCACTAATTCGGCAGCAGTGCCATATCCTAGCAGCCAATGGTATTTTGCCGAGGGCTTTACAGGTCATCAGGAGTTCATCACAATACTGAAACCGAACACACAAGCCATTACAGTACGTACGACATTTCTGTTGGAAAATGCGGCGCCCCTCGTTCGGACCGATACGGTCAGCGCCCAGCGTCGCTTCAACATCTATGTGAATAGCATCCTGTCAGCTAATACAGCACATGGCACAGTAATTGAGGTTATAAATCCTGATAACACAATAAATCATAATTATCCAATCGTCGCAGAAAGGGCCTCCTATTTTAGTAACGAGGGCCATTCCTCGTCGGGTTCGCTGCGTGCGGATCGAACTTGGTATCTGGCTGAAGGATCCACGCAAGCTCCTGACCAAGAATTTGTCGCCATCATCAAGCCGGGTATTACCAATAGTAATGCTAACTTGACTCTTAAGTTCTGGCGATCGGACGGCACCCTCGTCAAGACTTTATCGGTTGTTATTCCATCCCAACGCCGATATACACTTGACGTTGCCGCCCATGCCCCCAACACAGCCGTGAGCATTTCTGTAGAACAAGGCGGCGATAACACACGCAACTATACACCTATGTATAGAATAATTACAGCGACTTGACTGCGTCTTGCCCATGCCCACCTCCACCCTCACCCACAAGCCACGCGCCACTGTGCGTCCCAAACGCCCGCGCCCATCACGCCAAGCCAGCGCCGTCATCCCCATCGGCTTCACCACACCCGTCATGCAGGCGTTGCCCGCCGCCGTGCAGCGCATCGTGGAATATTTGCATCCAGAGAAGATCATCCTCTTCGGCTCCTATGCCTACGGCACACCGACGCCCGACAGCGACGTGGATTTGCTCGTGGTGATGCGAACACGCAAATCGCGCAAAGAACGATTTCTTGCGGTGTCACGCTTGCTGAGACCACGGCCATTTGCCGTGGACATTATCGTGAAAACGCCGCAAGAAATCGAAACAGCCATGAGGCAAGGCAACTTCTTCATCCAAGAAATTGTTTCCCGAGGTAAGGTTTTACATGAGCGGCGTTAATGATTGGCGGCAGTGGGTTGATGTTGCGGAAGAAGATTACAAATTGGTGATCTCGTCGTTGCGTCACCGACCACCCGTGGCTTATGGCGCTTGCTTCCATGCGCAACAATGCGCCGAAAAATATCTTAAAGCGATTCTAGTTGAACGAGGGCAGGCGTTTCCGAAAATCCACGACTTGAGCAGGCTCAGTGTGCTTTGCGAACAAGCGGGTGTCATTGTGCTTGTCTCAGAAGATCAACTCGAAACGCTATCCCATCATGCTGTCCAAACACGCTATCCTGATGATATACCAACTCTCGAAGAAGCGCGTGAAGCGGTCGAGACTGCGAGAGCCGTCCGTAAGTTCACCCGCAAATTCTTGCACCTCAAATAAAAACACATGCTCAGGAAATACTCTTTCTTCTTTCTTCTTTCCTTCCTCCTCCTCACCGCCTGCGGCAGCAGCGGCACACCGACTCCCAGACCTCCCATACTCCCACCCTCTGCGCTAACGCCACAAGCGAACAGCGCGGGCGTCGCGCCATTCGTCACGCCCGCGCCCGCCCCGACGCAACAGCTCACACCGCCAGGACTTGCGCGTGGCTGTTGCCCGTTGCTCACCGAACCGCTCGATGGACAATTTGTGTACAGCAACGGCGATGGCGACATCTGGACGGTGGATGCGAAGCCGAATGCTGCGCCGAAAAAAACCTTGTCGCCTGCGAACAACAAAGGTTTGTTGCAAGACCCACAATGGACGCCCGACGGCAAGCAAATCGTCTATACTTTTTTGCGCCCCTTCGACTCGTCGGGGCTGCCGACGCAAGACGTGCTGATCGCCAACGCCGACGGCAGCAACCCCCAACCGTTGCTCACGCCGAAAATGAGCGGCGAAGTGTTCGCCTCGCCCACCTTCTCGCCCGATGGTCGTTATGTTTATGTGTCACACACCGAACCCATCTTCAACGACAAGAAGCAAGTCATCAGCGCGACGCTGAAACTAGAGCGCTACGACATGCAGACCAAGCAATTCAAGTTCATCGCCGACGACGCTCTGCAACCCGCCATGAGCCCCGACGGCAAGCGCATCGCCTTCATCAAGCTCAATCAAGACACCTTCCAACAGACGTTGTGGCTGGCGAATGCGGACGGCGAAGACGCCGAACTCGTCTTGCCCACCGACGCGGTGGGCGGCGCGGTTCATTCGCCGCGCTGGTCGCGCGACAGTCAACGCCTCTTGTTTGCGCTGCCGAATATCTTTGCGAAAAATAATCGCCCACCCACCCAACCAATACCCCAACCGCCCAGCTGGTTGGTTGGTTGGTTCGATGGTTTGTTAGGGACGCGCGTCGCCGAGGCGCATGGGCCCCCGTGGGATTTTTGGATCGTGGATTACACCGGAAAAAATTTGCAACGCCTCACCGAGATTGGCGAAGACGAGCCGTATGCGGCCTGGTCCCCCGACGGCAAACAATTCGCGTTCATGGGACTCGCAGGTTTGTACATCGTGGATGCCAATGGTAAGAACGCGCGTTGGTTGTTTCGCAACGGTGGGCGCGGGCGAATTGATTGGAAGAAGTGAAAGGAGGATACGGTGACACGGTGAGGAGGATGATGTCGCTTTGTCACCTCGTCACCTTGTCAGCGTGTTAGCCCTTCCATGTTCAGACGATGGAGCAACAATGCTGAAGCAGTATGGCGTGCACTCAATGGTCGCGCCGCTCAAGCGCGTGTTGGTGAAGTCGCCTGCGGAGACGGAACGCGAGGCGCAAGCGTGGCGCGAGTTCGGCTACTATCAGCCGATTGATGTGGCGCGCGCGCGGCGTGAGCATGAGCAGTTCGTCGAGCTCATCGTGGAAGCGGGCGCGCATGTACATTACGCGCAAGACCCACAAGCCGAGCGGCTCGATTCGATTTTCGTGTTCGATCCCGCCATCGTGACCAATGAGGGCGCGATCATCTGCAATATGGGCAAAGAGTTGCGGCGTGGCGAACCCCACACGATGGCGAAAGAATTGCTCGCATTAGGTGTGCCAATCCTCGCCACAATTCACGGCGATGGCACCCTTGAAGGCGGCGATACGTTGTGGCTCGATGAACACACGCTCGTCGTCGGGCGCACCTATCGCACCAACGCCGAAGGCATTCGCCAGTTGCGTCATGCGCTCGACGGCATCGCTAATGTGATTGAGGTCGCGTTACCGCATTGGCGCGGGCAAGGCGAGATTTTGCATCTCCTCTCGCTCATCAGCCCTATCAACGAGAAACTTGCCGTCGTCTATGCGCCGCTCATGCCGATTCCGTTCGTGGAGCTGTTGCAAGCGCGTGGGATTGAGTTGTTGGAGATTCCCGATAGTGAGTTCAAGACACAAGCGAGCAATATCCTCACCATCGCACCGAACCGCGTCATCATGCTCAAGGGCAATCCCATCACGGCGCAACGCTTACGCGAGCGCGGCGTCGAAGTGTGGGAGTACGAGGGGCAAGAGCTTTCATTCAATCGGGATGGGGGCCCGACGTGTCTGACGCGCCCCGTATGGCGAAGCGAGCTGTAAGAGGTTGTTTTAAAAGCAGTATGAATGGGCGATTAAAAATCGCTGCAACACACAGCGCAATCAGCCTACGCTGATTGCGTAGTCCGCGCAGGCGGACTTTGCAATGAGTAGCCGCGAATTTGATTCGCAGGGACTTAGGGCTTTGCAATGAGTAGCCGCGAATTTGATTCGCAGGGACTTAGGGCTATGACTGCCCTTCTTAAACCCATCACCTTACACATCAACGGGTGAGACCACACACTAAACGTCGAGCCACGTTGGACATTGGCGCGCGTGTTGCGCGAGGAGCTCGGACTCGTCGGCACGCAAATCGGGTGTGACCGCGCCGAGTGTGGCGCGTGTGCTGTCACCATCAATGGCCGCGCTGTCTATGCTTGCGCCACACTCGCTATCCAAGCGCAAGGCAAAGACATCCTCACCATCGAAGGCCTGACGGAACTTCCCAATCCCAAATCTCAAACCCCCAATCCCAAACTCCAATCTTTCGCGCCGCGAACTACGCTGGCTCAGAACAAGCCCCCAACTTCCAACTTCCAACTCCCAATTCCCAATCTCCAATCTTCAATCTTCAATCTTCATCCTCTCCAACGCGCCTTCGTTGAACACGACGCCATGCAATGCGGTTTCTGCTGGCTTCACGCTCAACGCCGACCTCAATCAATAGCTCATTCCGACGGCGGGTGACTATCCGCCGATTGATGTGATTTTGGTCGAGACGAATGATCCACTCGGTCCTTTCG
Source organism: uncultured Anaerolineae bacterium (assembly GCA_964509505.1). Taxonomy (GTDB): domain Bacteria; phylum Chloroflexota; class Anaerolineae; order JACRMK01; family JACRMK01; genus CAZDYP01. Next base: position 17,857 of record CAZDYP010000005.1, read on the forward strand.
GCGCGAAGGGCATCGGCGAGCCTCCCTTGCCGCCCATCGCGCCTGCCATCGCCAACGCGATTTACAACGCAATCAGTGTGCGCTTCAATGCGTTGCCCATCAATCGTGACGCGATGTTGAAAGCGCTCCATGACCAAATAGGGCAAGTGTGAAACTTGCCTTACCTCCTGCGCGAGGCTCGAAGGGGTTTCGCGCAAGGGCCCCTCTGGTCTGGTTAAGCTATGAACAATTTTGATTTCATTTCACCTCGGTCCATTCAAGAAGTATTGACATTGCTCTCGCCCGAAGCGCGCCCCATCGCAGGCGGCGCCGACTTGCTTGCGCTGATGAAGAACGAAGTGGTCGTGCCTCGCACGCTCATCAATCTGGATGGGCTTGCGGGCTTCGGCGACATCCGCGAAGAGGCTGCTGGCTTGCATATTGGCGCGGGCGCGCGCATCGCCGACGTGTTAGCATGGTGCGGTATCTGGCAGACGTATCCGTTGCTGGCGTATGCGTGTCAATATGTGGGTTGGCCCGAAATTCGCACGATGGGCACCATCGGTGGGAACTTGTGTCAGCAGCCGCGCTGTTGGTATTTTCGTCATCCTCTCGGCGCGCGCTGCCTCAAGCGCGGCGGCGATACGTGCTATCCGCTCACGGGGCGCGCCGATGGGTTCTTTGCTATCTTCGGCGGGGGACCTTGTTATGCCGTGCATCCATCGGATATCGCACCCGCGCTGCTTGCGCTGGACGCGACGGCAACGATTGCCTCCGCTGCGCACACGCGCACGATTCCACTCGCCGCTTTTTTCGTTGACGACGACCTCGTGCGCGAAACCATTTTGCAACCGCACGAATTGTTGCTGGCGCTTGATGTGCCTAAGCCACGCCCCAACACGCGCACGTATTATCGCAAGAGCAAGCGCCGTCCCTCACACGATTTTTCGGGCGTGAGCGTGGCGCTGTCGGCTGCGCTGCAAGCTGGCGTCTGTTCTCATGTGCGTTTGGTATTGGGGAGCGTCGCCTTGAAATCATGCGCTTGTTCGAGGTGGAACAATTTGCCAACCGATTGAACGCGCCCATGAGGCGTGCTATAATCGCGCCGCGCATGTCTGGAAATCGCGCGGGGTGAGGAGACGGCGTTCGCTAACGCCGCGCGCGAGCGCGCACCCCATCGTGTGTCTGTCCTTGACATAAGTAACGTAAATTCGGGATAAGCCACCGCGACGGCAATGCGCGCGCACCGCCGCGCCTAGCCGACCGCCGTCAGCTGGAACTGAACCCGCGCCGGCGGGTTTCGCAGTGAGTCGGCGTGATGTTCAATCGCCCGCAACCTTATCCCGCATTGACGTTAAGCAAATCGCGCCTGCGCCGCCAGCAGTCACCCGTGCATGTGACAAAAGTCGTAGCGTCCTTGAGCAACTTCGGCTACAATCATGCTCCAAGCATCCGTCGCTTTGGAGGCAAATTTTTTCTTCCCATTCCACAGGAGGTAAACGTGAGCCAATACAAGTTTTTGTTGGACGAAAGCAGATTGCCGAAAGCGTGGTACAACATCAATCCTGATATGCCTGTGCCGCCGCAGCCTGTGTTGCATCCTGGCACCTTGCAACCTGTCACGCCCGATTTTCTCTCGGTGCTGTTTCCGATGAGCCTCATCATGCAAGAGATGAGCCCTGAGCGTTGGATCGAGATTCCCGAACCGGTGCGCGACATCTACAAGTTGTGGCGTCCGACGCCAATGTATCGCGCTGTGCGCTTAGAGAAGGCGCTCGACACGCCCGCGCACATCTACTACAAATACGAAGGCGTCAGCCCCGTTGGCTCGCACAAGCCGAACACGGCGGTCGCGCAAGCGTTTTACAACAAAGACGCCGGCACGAAAGCCTTGACCACCGAGACGGGCGCGGGGCAATGGGGTTCGGCGTTGGCGATGGCTTGCAACTTCTTCGACATGGACTTGGAAATCTACATGGTGAAAGTGTCGTATCATCAGAAACCGTATCGCCGCATCATCATGCAGAACTTCGGCGCGCAAGTCTTCGCCAGCCCCACCGACCGCACGAACTATGGGCGCAGCGTGTTGGCGCAAACACCCGATTCGCCGGGCTCATTGGGCATCGCTATCTCCGAAGCCGTCGAAGTCGCGGCCACCTCCAATGGCGCGAAGAAGTATTCGCTCGGTTCGGTGCTTGGACACGTCTTGATGCACCAAACCGTCGTTGGACTCGAAGCGCTGGAGCAGATGGAAATGGCGGGCGAGTATCCCGATCTGGTGATTGGCTGCGCGGGCGGCGGCTCGAATTTTGCGGGCTTCACGTATCCATTCCTCCATCAGAACTTCAGCAATGGAAAAAAGACGAAGGTCATCGCTGTCGAGCCGGCTTCGTGTCCTTCGATGACCAAAGGCGAATATACCTTTGACTTTGGCGACACGGCGGCGATGGCGCCGATTGTGAAGATGTACACGTTGGGGCATACCTTCGTGCCACCGGGCATTCACGCAGGCGGCTTACGCTATCATGGCATGGCGCCGAGCGTGAGCGCATTGGTCGCGCATGGCGACATCGAAGCGCGCGCCGTCAAACAATTAGAGACATTCGAAGCGGCGGTCACATTCTCCAAAGCCGAGGGCATCATCCCTGCGCCCGAATCAGCTCATGCGGTACGCGTCGCCATTGACGAAGCGTTGAAGTGCAAAGCAAGCGGCGAGCGCAAAGTGATCGCGTTCAATTTGTCGGGACATGGTCACTTCGACATGGGCGCGTACGAGCAATATCAGCAAGGCAAGCTGCAAGATTACGAATATCCCGCCGAGCTGGTCGCCGAGGCGATGACCCATCTGCCCAAAGTGCAGCTGTAGAACCCATCGGCAATTTGTTTACACGAAACACGAGCCACTCCAAGTGAGTGGCTCGCATTTTCTATTGACAACTCCGCGTGAATCGCTTATAGTGTTGCCACCAACTGCATACAGCCGAATCTCCTTATGCGGAGAGCGGGGGAACCAATCGTTGGGGGTGCATCGCATTTTGTGTAGGACATTCTCCTGTCCGAACCCGTCAGCTAACCTCGTAGGCGACAAGGGGAAAGCCTCTCGCCCAGAGAAGACTTTCTGTGGGTTTTTTGTTTTTCAACCAAGGCTTCACCCCACGACCAGTGAAAGGAGAAATTTATGTCTGAGCCAGCGTTGTTGTTTGCCATCATCCAACCTGAAGACGCCGACAACGCCACGAAAGCGTTGATGCAAGCAAGACTGCGCGCGACACGCATCAGCTCGACAGGCGGCTTCTTGCAAGCCGGCAACGTCACGTTGTTATTAGGCTTAGAGGAGGACGAAGTTGGCCGTGCGGCAAGTGTGCTGGCGACCCATTGCAAAAAACGCACAGCTTACTTGAACGTGATGGCGCATCCTGCCGAAGCTGGGTTCGAGAGCTTGATTGCGCCCATTGAGGTCGAAATCGGCGGCGCGACGTTGTTTGCGCTGGCAGTGGAGCGTGCGGTGCGCTTTGGCACGCACAAAGAGGAGTGGCGCGCAGCGAGGGATGCGCGAGGAGGACACACGATGAAATTGATTCTGGCCATTACCCCTGAAGATGTGGCGCAAAAAATTTTGAAGACGCTCACTGAGTCCGAATACCGCGCCACACACATCAGCTCGACCGGTGGCTTCTGGCGCAAAGGCAACGCCACACTGCTGATTGGCGTCGAGGCAACTCAAGTGGACGATGTGCTGAAGCGCATCGAAGCCATTTGCGCGCAGCTGCCGCCGCCGAAGCAAGGACAATCACACGCGACGACGTTTGTGCTAGACGTGGAGCAGCATCTGCGTGTGTAGCGACTAGAAGAACGCCGCATGTTTTGCATTCCGCAACAAATACAAGAAGAATGGCACGCCTGCGAAGGCGGTCACGATGCCCAACGGCAATTCTTGTGGCGCGATGAGTGTGCGCGCGAGTAAGTCGGCTAGCATCAAGAACCCTGCGCCTGCCCACGCCGACAACGGCAACAGGCGCCGATGATCGGGACCACACAACAAGCGCATCGCATGAGGCACGACGAGCCCAACGAACCCGATCAACCCACTGAACGATACGGCGGCGGCTGTGCAGAGCGTTGCCGCCGTAATCAAAATCATTTTGACGCGCTCGACCTCGATGCCCAATTGCTGCGCTTGTTCCTCGTCAAACAGCAACACATTCAATGGACGCGCATACGCCAGCATCGCCGCACTGCCCAACGCCGCAAAAGGTAAGATGGCGATGACGGCATCCCACCCCGCGCCGCCATACCCACCCAACAAAAAATTCAACACACGCACTGCTTGTTGATTGAGTGAGATCATGATGAACGTCGCCAATGACGAAGCGAGCGTGCCGATGGCGACGCCCGCCATGATAAGCGTCGTCGTCGGCGCGCGTGGTCCGATGCGCCCCAGTCCATACACGACCATGACCGTGATGACCGCGCCGATGAAAGCGAAGATGGGAACGGCCGTTGCGCCTAACCAGAAACGAGGCGCATCCCATGATATCGAGATGATCGCGCCAAGTCCCGCGCCCGACGCCACGCCAATCAAGTAGGGGTCGGCGAGCGGATTGCGAAACAAGCCCTGATACGTCGCGCCTGAAATCGCCAACGACGCGCCCGTGAGTGCGACGAGCAACACGCGCGGCAAACGAATCTGCATCACAATCGTCTCGTAGGTGGGGAGCCAATCGGGTGTGAACTGCGTGAATGGCAACTGCGCGAACATCACTTTGAAGACGGTGAGTGGTGGAATCGCCACGCTGCCTAAGCCGACGGCGACGATAGCGATACCCACGACGACACACGCGGCAATGAGGGTGAGTGGGAGGTGTGGAGTGCGCGTAATCATGAGTAAAGGGGTGAACAAGGAAACGAGAAACGAGCGACGTTTACCCGCGACTTATCGCTTGTCTCCCTCCTACCAACACCCTCACCGCCTCCATATCAAGTGCGGCGCGCACCGCAGCTGCCAGCCGATCATACTCACGCTCGCGCACGGCGCACAACGATTCGCTGGAGGTCTGTGTGTGACCTAAGCTGCGTAACCAGGCGCGGCGAAAATTCGCGTTGTCGAAGAGTCCGTGCAAGTAGGTCCCGAAAATTTTTCCACTTGCGTCCATAGCGCCATCGGCAGCGCTCACGTCATAAGTGCCGCGCCGTGTGAGCTGCAAAAGCGGCAGCGCGTCTGCCTCGCGCGTCGTTTGCCCCATGTGAATCTCGTAGCCCTCAAGCGTTTCGCCTGACAGCTCTGCTAAAAATCCGCGCGCCGTGGCGGCGCGCGCGCGCACTTGCGCCGTTGCCTTCGCTGCCTCAAAGACGGTTTCGATGGGCAACAGGTTCAACCCTGCAATACTCTCGCACGCCGATTCGACATGCAATGGGTCGTGAATCGCGCGCCCTAACATCTGATAGCCGCCGCAGATGCCGACAATGGGCGCGCCGCGCCGCGCGTGCGCGCCGATGAGCGCGCTCAAGCCGACACGGTTCAGCCATTCCAAGTCGGCGATGGTGCTTTTGGTACCGGGCAAAATGAGCGCGTGAGGTTGTGCCAATTCCGCAGCGCTTGAAACGTAACGCACGCGCACACCCGCTTCTAACGCCAGCGCGTCGAAGTCGTCGTAGTTGGCGATGTGTGGCAACGCGATGACAGCAATCTCAATCTCGCCAGCGTGTGCTGCGACGCGCCATTGCCGTTGTTTTTCGAGCGATACACCATCTTCTTCCGCAATTTGCACATCGCGCAGATACGGCACAACGCCCACCACAGGCACACCCGTGCGCGCGGTGATGAACGTCAGCGCGGGCGTCAGCAAGTTGGGGTCGCCGCGAAATTTGTTGATGATGAAGCCGCGAATCAAGGCGCGCTCGTCGAGCGTCAACAGTTCGAGCGTGCCTAGCAACGATGCGAACACGCCGCCGCGATCAATGTCACCCACTAGCAACACGGGCGCATTTGCATACTGGGCAACGGGCAAATTCACCATATCGGTCTGGCGAAAGTTCGGCTCCAACGCGCTGCCCGCGCCCTCGATGATGACGAGCTCATAGTCCGCGCGCAGTTTGTCGAGCGAGGCTGTGACCACGTTCCACAACTGCGCTTTGCGCTGATAGTAATCGGCGGCTGGCAACGTCTGCCATGGCTTGCCCAACACAACGATCTGGCTGCGCGCCTCGGCTTCGGGCTTGAGCAAGATGGGGTTCATCTCGACGGTTGGCTCGATGCCTGCGGCTTGCGCTTGTACGGCTTGCGCGCGGCCAATCTCTTTGCCGTCCAACGTCGCGTACGAATTGAGCGACATGTTTTGCGCTTTGAATGGCGCGACACGCCACCCGTCTTGCGCGAAGATGCGACACAGCGCAGCGACAAGCAAGCTCTTGCCGACGGATGAGGCGGTGCCGACGATCATCAGAGTTTGGGCGGGCATATTTTAGCCGATAGCGAATGGCAAATGGCGGATGGCGAATCGCCATTCGCCATCCGCTATTTGCTACTTGAACAGCTCGGGATGCACTAGCTTCAGCGTCGCTTCCAAGCCATCCACCACGCGCGGGCCGGGGCGGCTAACGAGGTTATCGTCAATCGGGAAGATTTTGTCGTTCTTGACGGCGCTGATGGCGTTCCAACCAGCGCGCGCTTTGACGGATTCAATCGTGATACCATACGCGAAGTCGCTCAAGATGATGAGGTCGGGGTTCGCCGCAACGACTTGCTCCGCGCCGACTTGTGCGTAGGGTGAGCTCGCATTCGCAAAGACGTTGACGCCGCCCGCCAACACGATGAGGTCATGCACAAAGCCGCCAGGTCCGACGGTGAAAGGCTTCGCGGGGTTCGTCGCGTCCAGCTCCCAATACACTTTGGGCTTGGTGGTCGCCGTAGCGACTTTGGCTTTGAGTCCCTCCAATTTCTTTTGCATGTCGCTGGTCACTTGTTTGGCTTGCGCGCTCGCGCCCACGAGTTGCCCAACGAGCAGGATGTCGTTCATGATATTTTCGATGGTGGTTTTAGATGAACCAACGACGACTGCCGTCAACTTGAGCTCGTCGAATTTCTTAACGACATCGGGGCTGGTGATCGCAGCCACCATGATCACGTCGGCGTTGAGCGCGACGATTTGCTCGTAGTTGGGCTTGAAGCCGTTGCCTGTCTTGGGCAGCGTCTTCGCTTCGACGGGATAATCGGAGAATGTGTCCACCGCGATGAGCTGTTTGCCGGCGCCGACAGCGAACAGAATCTCCGTCACGCTCGGCGCGAGCGAGATGATTTTTTGTGGTTGTTTGGTGATGGTGACTTTGCGTCCCGCGCCATCGGTGATGGTGAGGGGGAAAGCTGCGGGTGTCGGCGTGGGGGGAACGGGTGTCGCCGTCGGCGCGATAGTGGGCGTGGGTGGAATGGGTGTAGGCGTCGTGGGCGCGCGGGTCGGCGTAGCAACGGCGGCGGGCGCGGCGGTTGCGGTGGGTTGCGGCGTCGGCGTGGCGGCAGGGCTGCACGCGACGAGCGTGATGAGCAACGCGCACATCAGAAAAAGTAGATTGGTTAGTTTGTTAGTTGGTTGATACATTTGTTCCTTTCGTGGCATCAGACCTCATAGGTTTTTGCAAACCTGTGAGGTCTCGTTGATTGATAACTCTAGGACTTACGCTTAGGGTCATTGCGAGGCGTCGTTTGCCGAAGCAATCCCCCCAGTAGTGCGGGGAGATTGCTTCGTTCCGCTCGCAATGACGGTCAGAAGCGTAAGTCCTGTCATAACAAAAAACCCCTTGTCGGCGTGACAAGGGGCAAATTAGGATGAATCGAAGCTCATACGTTCCCGCCCCCTTTCTCGCGAAGGTGCAAGTCGGACACAGAGACAGGTGATCTGGCTTGGTCAGCAGTCAGTAGGCAGTAATTAGTAGCCAAATAACATTGTCTGGCTACTGATTACTGATTCCTGACTCCTGATTTCACAGTTGCGGGACAGCGGTGGATTTGCACCACCCTTCCCCTGCTTAACCCTGACTTGAATAAAAGGACAGGGCTTCTCTGCGAACACGCTATGCCGTTGTATGCGCGATTATACGCGCAGGTGACACGAAGACAAAATCAGTCTAACCTTTGAGGCGCATGGGCAAGCCCGCGACCATGAAGATCACCTCGTCAGCCGCTTGCGCGAGCTGTTGATTCACGCGCCCCAACAAGTCGCGGTAGATGCGTCCTAACGGATAGGGCGGCACCAATCCCAACCCCACTTCATTTGAGACGAGGATGAGCGTGTAATCGCTCACACGCCACGCGTCGAGCAGTGCGCTGCTTTCGGCGTGCGCGTGCGCTTCGGCTTGTTCCGTCGTCACGGCGTCGCTCAATGCCAGCAACACATTGGATAGCCACAACGTCACACAATCCACGATGACTACATCACACACGAGCTGGCGCATCGCCTCGCCCAACTGTATGGCGCGTTCAAGCGTCTGCCACGTGGCAGGACGCGCGGCGCGGTGCCTGCCAATGCGCTCGCGCATTTCGTCATCGTCGGCTGTCGCAGTGGCAACGTAAATCACGCGCCCACCGAGTTGTGTGGCGCGATCTTGCGCGTATTGAGTTTTACCGCTTCGCGCGCCGCCCAACACCACGATCATTTTTTTGCTCACGCTTACGTCTCCTCTCGCCTCAGCGCACTATCAACACCAAGCCCAATAGCCATACGAGACACGCCGCGCCCATGATGCGCAAACTCCGCGCAATCGTATCGGCGTTCAATGGCGCAGCGCCATCGCCTAGCGTGTAGTGTCCGACCTTGCTGAGCGTCGCGTCGAGCGCGCCTGCCATCGCGCTCATGGGCCAACCGGCATTGGGCGAGGCTGTGCGCGCATGGTCGCGCCACAGCACACGCCACGCTTGTTTCGCATCGCTTTGGGTCAATACGGCGCTTAATACCAATAACAGCGCCGCGAGTCGCGCTGGCACAAGGTTGAGCGCGTCGTCCAAGCGCGCCGCAAACTTACCAAGGTACTCGCGTCGCGCATCACGGTATCCCCATAGCGCATCGGCAGTGTTGACGAAGCGATACGCCAACGCGCCGGGCAAACCGCACAACGCAAAGTAAAACAAGGGCGCCACAATGCCATCGCCGAAATTTTCCGCAACCGATTCAATCGTCGCCGCGGCGACTAATGATTCGTCAAGGTTCGTCGTGTCGCGGCTGACGAGATGCCAACTGAGCAGACGACGCGCCTCAATCAAGTTGCTTGCTTGCAACGCGCCTTGCACGGCGTGCGCTGCTTGCGCCAACGCTTTAATGGCGAAGGTGGTCTTCAAGAGCCACGCACTGCCGACGAGATACACGACGCGATGTGTCATGGCTAAGAGCGCATTCACGCCCCACGCCAGTAACACAACCACAACCAATCCAATCAGCACTATCAACAGTCCATACACGAACATTGTGAATGGGCGTGCGTTGGGCGCATGGCGTTCGCCCCACTGCAGCCAGCGTCCCATCCACACGACGGGATGCAACGCCGAAGGTGGCTCGCCCCACAACAGGTCGAGCGCCGCTGCGAGCAACAGAATCAAAACCGCATCACTCACTGGATAGTCAGTCCTGCTTGTGTTACCGCGCGCACCGTACGCCCAATCAGCCAATCCAGCTCAGTTGCGGCGCCTGCATAACGCAATGGCTCACCGCGCCCTGTGCAGGCGATGACTATCGCATCGGTGGAGGTGCCTGTGGCGAGCTGCCCCTCGTGGGTGCGGACGTTATGCTCAAACAGCGCGAGTGTTTTAGCTTCAGTGGCAATCAACAACGCATTGACGCGCGCGCTCGCCATGAGGTTGCCATCAATCAAGATGATGGTGTTGATGGTGCCAACAGCCAAGAGCGCAGGTATGCTGATGCCCGCAGTGGTCGCATTGCTGAGTCCCAACGTTTGTACCACGGCCACAGTCAATGCGTTTGAGTGTTCAACCGCGCAACGGGCACGCTCCAATTTCACGGCGGTCATCAACCCGACAAAATGTGTAGTGATACCTAGCGTCAAGGCGGCAGCGCGCAACTCATCGGCGGGATTCTTTGAGCTGTAATGCTTGTGTACATGCCAGTTGAGAATGTGGTGTGTCGTGTCGAGCTCCGCACCCACTACGGCTGAACTGAGTACGGTCAATGGAGTGACACTGGCAATATGCAACGCCTGCTCAGTCACGGCGATGGAGATACCTGTGATGGGAATGCGCATGATGCTCTCAAAGTTTCAACGTAAATGTGGCGAGCACAATCGCTTCGCTAATTTCGGTGAGCGCGCCATAGACATCGCCCGTTAGGCCTGGTAAGCGCGCCAACGCGAAGCGCACGACGAGCCACACGCCGATGGGCGCGAGCAGCAACGCGGTCAAGCCCAACGTGAACGTAGGCAAACCGGCGAGCGGGCGCACGAGCGCCATGAACACCAAAGCGCAGATGGTGCCAAAGACGACGTGGCTGCGCCGCACGTTGGCGTGCAAGGTTTGTCCCAAGCCCTCGGCGCGACCATAGGGATAGCGGAGAATGCACACACTTAACAGCCAACGCGCCAGCATGGGTGATAACCACAGGGCGCTCGCCCAATGGGTGAGAGGTTGCGTGAGGAGTGCATGCAATGCGGCGTATTTCGTGATGAGCAACCATACAGCGCCCAAGATACCCCATGCGCCGACATGCACGTCTTTCATGATGCGAAGTCGTTCGGTCATGTCACGATGGGACAGCAAGCCATCGCACGCATCCATCAGTCCATCGAGATGCAACCCCCCTGTGAGCAACACCCAAGCCAGCAGCAGCAGCGCGGCGACGACTTCGCGCGCGAAGAGCGCGTTCATCAGCGAGCCAATGCCGATGAGGAGCAAGCCCAACAAGCAACCGACGAAAGGATAGAACATGACGCTTGCGCCGAGCTGCGCGGGCGAAACATTTTTGCGAATGGGAATCGGAATCGTCGTGAGGAATTGAAGCGCGGCAAGCAGGCTCATCAGCGCCTTTTCAAATTTTTTCAGAGACACCTGCTTCTGCGAATGTCGCCATCTCGTTCAGTGTGCGACAGGCGGCTTCCAACACTGGCATGGCGAGCGCGGCGCCTGTGCCTTCGCCAAGACGCAGCTGCAAGTCGAAGAGCGGTTTCAGTTCCAACTGGGTGAGTGTAATGGCATGACCACGCTCGACGGATTGGTGTGAGGCAATGAAGTAATCCTTGACCCGCGGCGCCATGGTCGCCGCAAGCAAAGCCGCCGCGCCTGTGATGAACCCATCCAACACGATGGGCAGCCGTCGTGCTGCCGCGCCCAGCATAACGCCCACCAAGCCGCCTATTTCGCAGCCGCCAACTTTCTGTAACACATCCAGCGCATGTGCGCTGTCGCCTGTGAACGGATGGGGGGGCTGCTCTAGGCTGCGTAAGCCATGGAGCTCGAGCGCTTGTTCGATGACATGTATTTTGTGTGCAAGTCCTGCGTCATCCAAGCCTGTGCCTCGGCCCGTCACTTCCGCAACGGGGCGTCCCGTAAGCGCGGTGACGATGGCGCTCGAGGGTGTGGTGTTGCCAATGCCCATTTCGCCGACGCCGATGAGGTCAAGTCCCTTGTCAATTTCGGCGTTGATAATTTCAATGCCAGCGACGATGGCGCGCATGGCTTCGTCGTAGGTGAGGGCAGGACCGCGCGCTAAATTGTGTGTGCCATGTTTGATTTTGCGGACGAGTAGTTCGCGGTGAGCTGGCAAATCACTAGCGACGCCCATATCTACGACGATGACCCGCGCTCCAACCTGTCGCGCCAGCACATTGATGGCTGCGCCACCCTCCAAAAAGTTAGCGACCATTTGCGCGGTAACCGCGCTCGGATACGCGCTGACCCCTTCCGCCGTCACGCCATGATCACCCGCCATCACGATAATCGCCTTGCGCGTCAAATGGGGACGGGCGTGACGTGTGATCCCCGCGAGTTGGATGGCCAGCGTTTCGAGGCGTCCAAGACTGCCTTGCGGTTTGGTCAATTGGTCTTGGCGTGTTTGCGCCTGTTGCATTGCCGTTGCGTCGAGTGGCGCGATGGCGTTGAGCGTGGATTGAACGAAAGCAGGTAACATAAGCGGGCGCGATTATACGCGCGGGCGCTGTGAGCGCAAAATGATTTCAGCAGGGCGCCGAAGTCGGACGCGCTGCTTTGACAACTCTCCACATTCGCTTATAATTGCATCATCACAATTTCACAATCAAGTCCCAGAAGCCTCCGAACAAAATCATTCGGGGGTTTTTTCTTTATGGGTCTGATTGGCAGAAGGAGATTTTCATGAGCACAGAGTTGCGCCACTTCTTAGAGATTCCCTACGACGAACTCGAAGACAAGAATCTCGTGTTGAAAGAGAAGCGTTTGGCGCGCACACCGTTGTCGCAGCTCCAAGAGGAGCGGATGCGTGAGCTGACCGATGAGAAACGCGTCAAAGCCGTGACCGTTTGCTTCACCGACCTCGAAGGGCGATTGCACATGCTGGATTATGACAAAAAGTTTTTGTTGAAGTCGGCGAACAACCTCACGTTCGACGGCTCATCAGTGCGGGGGTTCACTGCCCAGCGCGAATCTGACTTGCGTTTGGGCATTGACTGGTCAGCCTTCTATTGGGCGCCTGCCGACCTCTTCGGACCTGGCAAGGTGATCGTCTTTGGCGAAGTGTTGGAGCGCGACGGTTCGCCGTTCCATTCGGACATGCGCTTGAAGCTCAAGGCTTATACCGAGTCGCTCCATCAGAAGGAGGGTTTGACCTGCTACGCGGCGAACGAAATCGAAGGCATTCTGATGAAGGGGCGTGACGCCGAGCGTCGCTATCACGAAACGGGCGGCTTCGAGTTCACGGGCATCGGCGGCTACTATCACTCGTTGCCCGGCGACCCGCTGCGCCAATTCATTGATACGGCGGCGGAAGCGCAGCGCGCGATGGGCTTTGCCAACGAGAAGGATCATCCCGAAGTCGCGCCCTCGCAGTTCGAGATGAACTACAGCTATTCCGAAGCGATGATTGCCGCCGACCAGATTCAATTGTATAAGCTCATCTGTCGTCAGGTTGCCTACTTGCGCGATATGACCGTGAGCTTCTTGCCCAAGCCGGTGACGGGCGTGAATGGCAACGGCATGCACGCCAACGTGTCTGTCGCTAAAGGCGACAAAAACATGTTCTACGATGCGAAAGGCGAAGAAAGCCTCTCGACCTTTGCATGGAATTTCGTGGATCGTATTTTGACCAACGCGCTTGACATCTGCTTGATTCTCAATTCGAGCGTGAATGCCTATCGGCGGCTTGACCCACACTTTGAAGCGCCGAATCAAATCAAAGCCTCGCCCATTGACCGCGGCTCGATGGTGCGTATTCCGATTGGCAACGAGCGTTCCGCGCGCGTCGAAGTGCGCTCGATTGCACCCGACGCGAATCCGTATTTGGCGATTTACGCCATCTTCAAAGCGGGCTTGGAAGGAACCAGGTCCGATGCAAAAGATTTACGCACGGCCTTGCGCTACCTGCCTGACAACATCTACGATGCCATCAGCCATTTCCGCCACAGCGCGTTTGCCAAGGAGTTACTAGGCGAGTTGGCGCACGAAAAATTTGCCGACCTCAAACAAGCGTCGGCAGATCGCTGTCCGCGGTTGCTTGGCTCAATCATCAAAATGGGCGAGGTGCAGTTCCACCATGAAGTGACGAATCAGTATTTGTGGAATCAATTCTAATTCGTGGTCGGTCATTAAGACTTGAAAGACCTGACAGGTTGTTGGAACCCTGTCAGGTCTTTCTGTGTTACGCCCCGCGTTTTTTTCCCCCACCTAGTCGCACCCATTCCGCCGTGTCTTTGATGTCTCGATCCAACCATAGGCGATTCCAATAAACATTTTCATTCGTCGCTGTGAGATGTAAGCCCTTGCTGCCCTGCAAGCGCCGCACGACAATCAGCAACCAAACCACCAGGCTGCCGATAACAATTTCCAGCGACACCTGACTCCACAGGGTTGCCCAGAGGGGCCACAACAAAAACGATAGCAACACCGTTTGCGGTCCCTTCTTCAATGCGGAGCCGCTGGCGACAAGGATGCCTGTCCACATCGTCTCGACGGGCCCGAACATGAACAGCACGCCGCCCGTCGTCGCGATGCCGCGCCCGCCGATGAAACGCAGCCACAGGGGCCAGCTATGTCCGACGATGGCTGCGATACCGCCCAGCATTTGTAACACTTCGTCGTAACCGTTGGCGCGCAAGAAGAGAATGGCGAATGCGCCTTTCAACAGATCAAAGCCCAGCGTTGCCACGTAGCCGATTTTGCTGACGCTCTGCCACATATTCGAGCTGCCGACGTTGCCGCTCCCAATCGTGCGAATGTCCGCGCCCTTCATAAAGCGCGCGAGGATGTATGCGGTTGGAATCGAGCCGATAAGATAGCCGACGACGAGCGCGACGAGATAAGCCATGAGTTCATCCGTATCTGCCGTTAGCGCATCACTAAAGGCAAATAGATAAAATTGACATCGGACACGTTGACGCTCAGAGGTCCGTAGATGTTGTTGGCTTCGTTGACTTCGGCGACGCGCGCATACGATGGATCGGTGCAATTGCTTCCTGCGCCGATGCTCGCACTGTCGCAGGTATCAGCTTGCAGATAGATGTGATGTGCGCCGCCCGTGCTGATGGTCAAGGAGTGCGCGATGACGCGTGTCTCGTTGGGCTGCATGGTGTTCACGCGCATGGCGCGTTCTGGGTTGAGGCGCCCCACTTGCACGTTCCAATTGCTCAAATCCAAACGGTTGACGGGTTGATGGTCAATGTAGGTGTCAATGAAGAACCACGTGCCGGTCTCCTGGTTGCCGATGTTCGTCACAGTGATTTGAATGGTGGTGGGTTGCCCCCTGACGACTGTCGCAGGGAAACGCGCACCTATGATGATGATGTCGGGACCCACGCGCGCCGTATGCACGATGTCGGTGTCGGTGAAGCGATTGTTGGCGGGCGTGTCCTCGTTGCCGGCGCTGACCGAACCCGGCAAGGCGATGTTCGTATTGGGGGCAAGACCAGTTTGTACTTGCGCGGGGAATGTGACGCTGGCAATGCTATTGGGCGGCACGTCGGCTACCGTTTGCTGATAGGTGCTGCCAACCTGCGTCCAACCCGGCGGCGATGAGACGACGAGCTCGGCGGGCGGCGTGACGACGAAGGTCACGCCCGTCGCCGCTGAACTGCCGATGTTGTGCGCGGTCAACGTATAGACTAATGCTTGATTCACCTCCACAATGCCAACGCCATCATCCAGAAAGAAGTCGAGGTTGGCAGGATTGATATAGTCAACATCGGTCGCCGCATTGTTTGAGGTATCGGCATCGGCGCCTGCGAAGCCGATGCTCACGCCGTTGGTGAGGATGTCGCCGCCAAGCACGGTAGCGCTGACTTGCGCGACGAGTGAAAGGCTTGCGCTTTGTCCCGCGTTGAGTGAACCATAGGTGCGGAGGTACGAACCGCCGCCAATGTTTGTCCAATTGCCATCCACGACGGTGACGTTAGTGGAGGGCGTTTCGGTCAAGGTGACGTTGTGCACGATGTCGTTGCCGATGTTCGTGAATGTGATAGTGTAGGTGAGCATTTGTCCAGCGTAGGGGAAGTTCAGGCCATTGCTCTTGCTCACGCTTACGTCGAGGCGTTGCACTTGATCCACATCCATCGCTTGATTGTTGGCGAGATTCGTTTCGTTGCTGGCGGCAATGTTCACCGTGTTGGTGTAGAGATTGCCGGCAGGCACGCTAGTCACTTGCGCGATGAAGATCGCCACCGCGGCTTGTCCATTGCCCAGATTCGGCGCATTGTACCCATAGACGCCGCCCGAGAATGTCCACGTGACCGGCCCGACGAAGCTCATGCCATTGGGCAACGTCTCTGTGAGCCGCACGCTTTGCGCCACATCGCCGCCCGTGTTGGTATAGCGAATCGTGTAGGTGATGAACTCTCCAACCACCACGCCGCTGCGTCCATCGCTCTTGCTGATGACGAGGTCGGGCGCGGGCGGACCGATAGATGAGTTCACATAGACCGGTGCGATGTCGTCGGTGGGAGGAATGTCAACCACGTCGGAGGCATCAACACCTTGCGCTGTGGCGACGACGCGATTGTAGTAAGTTCCCGTGGCCACCGTATCGCTTACGCGCACACGAAATGACAGCACTACTTTGTACGGCTCGCCAAAGGACACCGTGCCGAGATTCCACACAGGTTGCGTGATGGTACCGCCGGGATTGGGACCTGAGAGCATGCTGTCGAATAGGAAGCCGTTGGGGAGGGTGTCGGTTACAAGGGTGTTATTGATGGCTTGCACGTTGGGACGGAGGTTGACTAGCGTGATGGTATAGACGACGTACCCTCCGTTGACGGTGGCAGTGGGCGCAACCACTTTATCGAGACCGACGCCTGCCAACACGATGATGGGGGAGCCATTGTAGCCAATCGCCTCGGCAACTTGCCAACCAGCTGGCAGAGTGGCGGTGAAGGCGCCCACACCCGCCGTCGGCGTAGGCGTTTCGATTTTGTTCAAGTAGGTGCCGACCAACGCAGCCGCGCGTGTTTTGAACGCCAAGCGCACCGATTGATCGAAAGGTGGAACGGTGATGTCGCGCCACGAGGGTGGATTGGCGCTCACAGGTTGATAGGGGTCGCTGAGATTTTCCATTTCCTCAAAGCGGAACGAGGCGACGCCGGGCCCGAGGCTTGGCAACGTATCGGTGAACGCGCGCACGGTGACTGTGTGAGGTCCCGCATTGATGAGGAAGGCTTCATACACGAAGCGTCCGAGGGGCGTGGTTGCGCCTGGTCGGGCGAGTTTACTGATCGCGAGCGTGGCGGTGCGCACGTTGATGGGGGAGAAACGGAAGGGCGCGCAGAAGTAGGGATCCGTCCCGCTGGTGGTTTTTATGCTATGCGCGTAGTTGCCGGGGAATGGTGAGGCGGTGGCGGTGAAGACGATGGCGTTGTTGATGCCGCCGCCCGCCAAGTTCAACCCATCCCACACCACGTAAGCCGATGTCGTGTAAACGGGTTGAGGTCCCGCAATCATCCCGCCAAACACAAAGCCGAGGGGCAATGTATCTGTGACGCGCAGATTGTTGAAGGAGAGACTGGTGTTGTTGCTGATGATCACCGTGTAGGTGGTGACTTCGCCAGGTGTCGCGCCAATCCAATTCGGCACCAACTTGATTTCGGCGTGGGGATAGACGTACACACCGGCCAGAAAATCTGAATTGCGCCACGTGCCTACGTAACCGGGCGGAGAAATGATGGTTGCGCCCAATGCGCCAGGTCCCTGTGGAATCGAATTGGGCAAGGCGTCACAGATGCTACTGCCGCGCAGATTCACTTGAAACGTCGTGGTATATTCGCTTTGGTGATTAGGCAGCAGCGTAATACCGCTCGCATCGGTGAAGGTAGGACTGTTGTTGTAGAAGAATCCAATGGGCAACACGTCTTCGAATACGCTCATCACGGCAGGGGACGAACTGACGTTGAAGAAGGTGATGCTGTAGGTAATCACCCCGCCCAACGTCGCCACGGTGGGCAACGCCGTTTTAGAGTACTGAAACGGCGACAACAACACGACGGGCGCCAGGTTGTTGAATGGCACGATGTAGGTGTCGGGCGTGCTGCCATAGGTCGAGTTGAAACAGGTCCACCCGATGTTACCATCGGCAATGGCTTCGAATTGCACGTTCCACGAGCCGCCATTCGGATTGAGCGTGCCGACGTCCCAAGCGACAGTGTTGGTGGGCGAGTTGGTAGGCGCAGGGCCATTGATGATGCGTGACCATCTGAAGTTACACCCCGTATAGCTCGGCAGCACGTCAGTAATCTTCACGTTGGTGAGGATGGTGGGGCCCTCGTTGACGATGGTCAACGAATACACCACAGGCAAACCAACGATTTGCATGGTGGGACTGACGCTTTTGTACGTGTGCGTTTGTTCGTAGAGATCCACCAGACGGCTCCAGTCAGCTTCATTGCGAATGCCGCGATTGGACGCTAGATGCAGATTGGTGTAACTGCCATCCTGCACGTTCTCCAATCGCAAGCCGCGCGCATTGAGGGGCAGCGGAAAGGTCGGCGGCACGAATGCCAAGAAGGTGAACGAATAAACGCCCCAGGGTCCGATGGGCGGCGAATCCCAAACGACGACGCTGTCACTGTACACGGTCACTAGGGTTGGCGGGTTGAAATTAGGACCGAGTCCAATGTATTGGAATGTATAAGTCGGCGAACCGAAGTAGCGCGGCAGCGTGTCGGTGATGCGCAGCGAATTGACGGTGAACGTGAAGGGGTTGTACGCATAGACAGTCATCGTGACAGGACGGTTGTTATAGGTGTGCGCGATGATGTTGCTATTAGGCATTTCGGGCAAGGGCGGCGGCGAGGGGATGACCGTTGTGATGACTTTCTCGAAGACATCATCTAAGAAAGGCGTGCCATGATCCACACAATAGTTGATTCGCGCGGTTTCGTCTGACTTGATGATACAATGTTCGGGAGTTAGATTGGGCAATTGATAGGGCAGAAATTCGACGGAGGCAGTGGGCCAAATGCGATACGTCGCCTCCACAGTCATGGCAGTGCCAACCGTAATCGTGCCTAAGCTCCAGACGGTGGCATTGGCAAGCGCATCGTAGCGCACCAGGCTAGAGGGGGTGGCGGTCATAAAGGTTACGCCCCCAGGAACAACTTTGGTGAGAACCGTGTTAGTGGCATCCACGGCATCAGCGCGCGAGCGATTCTCGACTACATAGGTAATGGTGAACAAGCGGCCTGGGCGTTGGAGCGTTGGCGAGGGAACGTGAGAGACGTAGAAGAGTGGCGCGGCGGCATACGTGCCTACGTTGTCCGAGCTGCCTGTCAGCGTGGGCGAGGGTGATGCGGCAAGCGCGGAGTTAGACATCAAGGTGACGCCCGAATTCCAAAACGGTTGATAAGCGGGGATGACATAGAGGCGCATGTGAATTTGCCCCGCGGCGCCTGGCGCTAAGGGCGCGAGGTCAAAACGAATGTAAGGCACAGGCACAGTGACGAAGGCGGTGGCGCTCACCGCGAGGTTACCCGTCGTCGTGAAATTGCCATCATACGTCATGAACTGATTGGTCCAGGTGTCCGTGATCGAAATACCGTTGAGCAGCCCCCCTGTGTTATTTGTAATGAGCAACGAGTACGTGATGAACGCGCCCGCGATGCCTTTCTCTGGACCAATCTTATCAAGTTGAATGTCGGGAGCGTTGGGTTTGCTCGCAGCCGGCGGCGCAGGCGACAGCGCATACAAGAGCAAACTGCTTAACGTCAAGGCGCTAAACACGACGACGACGATTCGCAGTAATCGAACAGTGGGTGAGTAATTCTCGACGAGTCTCATGGAGCGCTCCTTGTTGAAGATAGTTGGCGCGGTGCGCGCACAGTATATGCACACCGCTTCTCCTGTCAACCCCTCCAAATCATCGCCAGAAACCATTCCTGCGCTGGCATCATTGCGTCACTATTATAACGAATTTGCCGAAGATACTGATACTGCTGACGAAGACCGTTTGTATGCTTTTTGACTCAGAGAGTGATACGCCTACAATAGTTGTGTTTAGGGAATGGCGTTCAGTGTTCAGTGAGTAATGCCCAAGCCTGAATGGGTCATTGAGCAAGCGACCACTCCAACCGCGAAACTAAGCGACTAAGCGACTCCGTGACCATGACCCCACTATCAGCCTTACATCGCTATTTTGCTTTTCCCCATTTTCGTCCTGGTCAAGCAGAAGCCATCAACTTCTTGTTGGCTGGGCGCGATACGCTCGTCGTCATGCCGACGGGTTCGGGCAAATCGCTCATCTATCAGCTTACGGCGATGCTGCTGTCTGGCGTGACGCTCGTCGTATCGCCGCTCGTCGCGTTGATGAAAGACCAAGCCGATTCGCTGACGCGGCGCAGCCTCCCCGCCACATTCATCAACTCCTCGCTCAACTCAAGCGAACAATCACAACGCCTCCGCGCGCTTGCCAATCGTGAATACAAGATCGTGCTGGTCGCGCCCGAGCGCTTTCGCAGTCGCTCGTTCCGCGAGACGTTGACGCGCGTGCCGCTGAGTTTGCTCGTCGTGGACGAAGCGCATTGTCTCTCGCAATGGGGCCACGATTTTCGCCCCGACTATCTTCGCATCGCCGAAGCGCGCCAAGAGTTCAAGCCGCCGCTCACACTCGCGCTGACGGCAACGGCGACGCCGCGCGTGCAGGATGACATCATCA
This sequence comes from uncultured Anaerolineae bacterium, assembly GCA_964509505.1. Classification (GTDB taxonomy): domain Bacteria; phylum Chloroflexota; class Anaerolineae; order JACRMK01; family JACRMK01; genus CAZDYP01. Next base: position 38,151 of record CAZDYP010000005.1, read on the forward strand.
AGTTGCTAGGCTTACCGCGCGCGGAAAAGTTGGTGATGGGGTTCAATCGCCCCAACCTCTCGTTTGAAGTGTTCAATGCGCCCAGCAGAAACAGCAAGCTCGAGCTCGTGCGCGATTTTCTCGCGCAAGCGGAGGGCGCGGGCATCATCTATACAGGCAGCCGCAAGGACGCCGAAGAAGTTGCCGCGTATGCGCGTGCAGTCTGCAAAGTCAACGCGCGCCACTATCACGGCTTGCTCGACGCGGCGACGCGCAACGAAGTGCAAGATGCGTTCATGGCGGGCGACTTGCCGCTCGTCGTCGCGACCAATGCGTTTGGCATGGGCATTGACCGCCCCGACGTGCGCTTCGTCTTGCATCACACCATGCCCGGCACGCTCGAAGCGTATTACCAAGAAGCGGGACGCGCGGGGCGTGATGGCTTGCTTGCGCGCGCCGTCTTGCTCTACTCACCGAGCGATACCCGATTGCACGAACACTTCATCGAGAACGATTCCGCTTCGGCGCAGGAGCTGCGCGTCGTGCATAACTTCTTGCGCGGCGATTCAGACCTCGCAGATTCGCGTGGGGACAGGAGTTTGACTCCTGCCCCATCAGAGAGAGAGGAGAGCGTCAAAGTCGTGTCGTTTGCTTTGACGGATGTGGAACGCATGACGGGCTTGCCACAGACGAAAGCGCGCGTAGCCTTGGAACTGTTAGAGGCGGCGAAGGCGTTGCGCCGCGCGCCCGACGAATTCGGCGGCATGATCCAAGTGTCGGTGCTGCCGTTAGCGGATAAAGCCTTGCGCGAGGTAACGAAACAAGTCGAGGCGCGGCGCACACACAAACGCAAGTTGCTCGACTTGATGATCTCGTATGCGGAAACGAGCGAGTGTCGGCGGCGCGCGTTGCTTGGCTACTTCGGCGATCATAGTAAGCCTGAAGCAGAGGTCTGCTGCGACAATTGTCTCGCGCGCGCGGAAACGACCGCCGTCGGTGTTACGGAAACTCGTCCCGCGCAGACACAAGCGGAACGTGCCGCGCTCATCGTGCTGGACACCATCGCGCATTTGAAGTGGAGCATCGGGAAAACAAAACTCGCGCATGTGTTGAAGGGCAAAGATTCACCTGAAATGGAGCTTTACCAGCAAGCCCGCAATTATGGGAAGTTCATCGCGTTCAAAATTTCGGAGATTGAATCGCTCATTGACCAGCTGATCAGCGCGGGCTATTTGAAGCACGTCGGTGGGGAATACACGACGCTACACCTGACGCCGCGTGGGGAAGCATCACTCAAAGCGCGTGCGGCAATTCGAGTGGATTTGCGTCCGGTACGCGCCAGCGCCAATCAAACGCAAAAAACACAAAGCGCGGCAAGCGGTACTGTGCAGCTCACAGGTGAGATGTTGAAGAAGGGCCTGTCGCCCGATGAGATTGCCGCAGAACGGGGTCTCACCATTGGCACGATTTACTATCATCTCTCGCGCCTGATTGCAGAAGGGCGTGTGGACATCAACCAGGTTGTGCCGCGTGAATTGCAAAAGCAGATTCGCCAAGCCATCGAGCAAATCGGCGCGGTGGAATATCTTGCGCCCATCAAGACGATTCTGCCGCCAGAGGTTGACTATGGGCAGATTCGCTGTGTGGCGGAGGCGTGGAAGCGCGAGCGGAAATAAAAGAGGGCGATGGAATAAATCCAGCGCCCTCTTTCTTCTTGCTTCTTCCGCTCAAGCTCTCCTACCTCCTAAACTTCCACCGCAATCAGATACACCCGCAACGGTTTCCCAGCCACTGCGCCTAACCATTTGCGCTTGCTTGGATGTGGCTCAGGGATGCCGCTCGCGCGGCGGGAGCAACCCATTCTGGATACTGGGTGTGTAAGATTTGTTTCGCCGCAGCGTATTGCTCTTCTGTGAGTCCTTGATATGGTGAAAGCATCCGCAGGGGCATCGCTTCCAGTCCTCCCAACCGCACGATCAATTTGTCGTAAGTGCCGTCAATGCGCCCTAGCGCGATGAGCGGTCCAAGCACGTCCATCGTCAGGTCGCGGAAGCCTTTGTGCAACGCGAACAATTTCTCTACCTGACGCGTGCGCCCCGCCTCAAAATATTCCCATGTCTTGTGCGGCGTCATGGGACCTAATGAACTGAGCAACGAACATTCACCATACATGCACCCATAAGCAAAATTTTCTTCGCCGAGAAAATGTTGCAGCTCGGGCGCGCAGCGCAACAGCTCGGCGGCGCGCGGCTGACCGCCGCCCGTGTTCTTCGTCGCGACGAGGTTGGGAATCGCGTCAACGAGCCGACGATAGTCAGCCCCTTCCAACACGCGCTTCACGCGCGGCAAGTTGTAATGCAAAAATTGCGCGTCGGGAAACGTGCCACAGACATCGGTGAAAAAGGTCATTACTTCCGCGTCGTTCAATGCGCCCCAGCTCGGCAGCGAAATTTGAAAAACGCGGAAGCCTCGCTCATAAGCGTAAGCCAAACGCTCGAGGATGACGGCGGTGGACAACCCAATCACGCCCACCATCGGATGCGCATCGTCGCCGCGCGTCTCCTCGAAAAAGAGATCAACTATTCGGCGAAAGCGCACGGTGTCAACGGCGTAACCCTCGCCGGCCGTGCCAAAAATGTAAAGATGCTTGAAACCGTTGGCGAGCATCACGCGCACCTCTTGGCGGAACACCTCCTCAAGTAGCTGCTCGCGCTCATCCCACGGCGCTTCGCATGAAGCCAGTATCGTTTGTGGATATCTAGTCATAGACTCTCGGTTGGTTGTGGATTGGGCATAGGTTATGGTTGCCTCTTCGCGCGATATTGAATCGCCTCTGCCAGGTGCGCGGTCTGAATGCGTTCGCTGCCCGCAAGGTCGGCAATCGTGCGCGCGACTTTCAATAGGCGATGATAAGTGCGCGCGCTCAGTTGCATTTGCTGCGCCGCCGTGCGGAGTAACGAGCGGCTGGTCTCGTCGAGCTCACAATGTTGGCGCACTTCGGCGGGTCCCATGTCCGCGTTGCACGTCAGCTTTGTATTGGCATATCGTTTTTGTTGTGCGCTGCGTGCGCGTTCGACACGCTCACGAATCTGTGCCGACGGCTCGCCCAAGCGATTAGCCGACAACTTCTCGTAATCCACACGCGGTACCTCGACGTGAATATCAATGCGATCCAGCACGGGCCCACTGATGCGTTTCTGATAGCGTGTGATGTGCGCGGGCGAACATGCGCAACGCCCTGACGCATCGCCATACCAACCACAGGGACAGGGATTGCTTGCGCCAATCAACATGAAGTTAGCAGGGAACGTCAGCGTGCCGGTGCTGCGCGCAATCGAAACGATTTTGTCTTCGAGCGGTTGGCGCAACACTTCCAACACGCGCTGCCCAAATTCGGGCAATTCGTCTAGGAACAACACGCCCCGATGCGCGAGCGAGATTTCGCCGGGGCGGGGCCAGTGACCGCCGCCAACCAAGCCTGCGTGACTGATCGTATGATGCGGCGCGCGGAAGGGGCGTTGCCGCATGAGCGGCTTGCCGTCAGGCAACATATCCGCCACCGAATAGACGCGCGTCACGTCCAACGCTTCGTCAATCGTCAATTGTGGCAAAATCGAAGACAACGCTCGCGCCATCAACGTCTTGCCTGCGCCCGGCGGACCCATCATCAACATATTGTGTCCCCCGGCTGCCGCCACCTCCAATGCGCGCTTCACATGCTCCTGCCCGCGAATCTCTTGAAAGTCCACGCCCTCAGACACAAAATCTTCTTCACTGATTGCTGGCGGATGTTGAAACGCAGGTATCTTTTGCGCGCCGCTGAAATGGTGCACGAGCTGCGCTAAACGCGCGACGGGATAAATTGCGATGTTGGGAATGAGCGCGGCTTCGGGCGCGTCTTGCTCTGGCACAAATACCGCACGATAATCCATTTGCTTGGCGAGCGAGGTCATCGGCAAAACGCCGTTGGTATGGCGCACGCTGCCATCCAGCGAGAGCTCGCCGACGAACAAACAATGTTCGGTGTCAGCGTGCATCTGCTCAGTAGCAAGCAGGACGCCAATGGCGATGGGCAAGTCGTAAGCGGGCCCTTCTTTGCGGAGGTCGGCGGGCGCGAGGTTGACGGTCACGCGCTGATTCGGAAAGTAGAAGCCCGAATTTTTGATGGCAGCGCGCACCCGCTCGCGGCTCTCGCTAATCGCGGCGTCAGGCAAGCCGACAACAACAAATGAACCGAGGCCGCGCGAGATGTCCACTTCGACTTGGACGATGGCCCCGTCGAGCCCGATGAGCGCGCAAGAGGTGACTTGAGAGAGCATGATGGTCAGGTGGTTAAATGGTCAACGCGCATGTTAAGAAAGTGTGCGCCCCCTTTTGCTCGCGCGGGATGGACACCTCCCGCGCTCTGGGCGGTGGATGTGACCATCCACCGCGAGCGTAGCACGTTTGTTTAACATGAGCGAATGGTCAAATGGTCGCTGGGCGAATCGTTGAATGATTAAGAATCATCAGCGTGTAGTTGCGTTGGCTAGCAGTGGTGCACATTATAGGGGCAGATGGCAACTACTTTCAAAAACGTCTGTTTGACCACAATCGGCAAAGCCTCGACCGCCTGATTCATAGCATCAAATTCGCTGACTCGCTGCGTAACCTGAGAGCTTCAATCACTCACTTAGGACTAGCTTATGACTACCATTGTAAACTTTCCTTACACACGCTGTCGGTTCGGCGTCGCCGTGCGCGATACGACGCCGCCCGTTGGCATCTATCATAGTTCGTGGGGCGCAGCTACGCGTTACGACACGACAGGCGTGCATCGTCCGCACACGGTCACCGCGGCGGTGTTCGCGCCACTGCATGGCGCTGGGCCCATGTTAGCGCTCGTCGCGTTGGATCTTGGTTGGTTTCAAAACACGCAAGACGAGCGCGACCTGCGCGATACCGTGATACGTCGCGCAGGGCTGACGCCTGAGACCTTGCTTATCAATCTGTCGCACACGCATGGCACGGTCAACGCAAATTCGCTGCTTGCAGATCGGCCCGGCGCGCAGTTCATCAAACCATTCTTAGCTATGTTGCGCGAGCGTGTCGGCGACGCCGTCAGGGCAGCGCAACAAGCGCTCATGCCCGCATGGGTAACGTGGGGCTATGGCGCGTGTGCGTTGGCAAAGAACCGCGATTACTTTGACACGGAGCAACAAACGTGGGTGTGTGGATTTAATCCCGCGCGCAAAGCCGACGACACATTGCTCGTCGCGCGTGTCAGCGATGACGCAGGCAACACGCGCGCGACGCTGTTCAACTATGCGTGCCATCCGACGACGCTGGCGTGGCAGAATCATTTGCTCTCGCCTGATTACGTCGGGGCAGCGCGTGATGTCTTGGAGCGCGCGTTCGGCGCGCCGGCGTTGTTTTTGCAAGGTGCATTGGGAGATGTCGCACCGCGCGACAACTACGTGGGCGACCCCATCGTAGCAGATCGCAATGGGCGACAGTTGGGCTACGCCGCCGCAGCGATCATCGAAGGCTTGCCGCCTGCCGCAAGCCAGTTCGTCTATATGGGTATGGTATCATCAGGCGCAGCATTGGGCGTCTGGGAATATCGCCCATGTCATGAAGCGGAATTGCAAGCGGCGTATGTGTTGCAAGCTAGTCTGGTGACGATAGAACTAGCGACGAAAGAATATCCGCCCTTGACTCAATTGCGCGCGACATACGAGGCAGCGACAACCGTCCGCGAGAAAGAGATTGCGCTGCGACGGTTGCTGGTGCGCGAAGCCTTGGGTGCTGGACGCACGCATGCGATGCCGCTGTGGGTGTGGCGCTTGGGACAAGCTGCGCTCGTCGCCATTCCGAACGAGCCATACAACCTCGTGCAACAAACCCTTCGCCAACATTTTGCGGGAACGCCCATTGCCGTGCTAGGCGTGACGAATGGGACGCTAGGTTACTTACCACCGCAAGAGATTTATGGCAAGGGGATTTACCAAGAGCAACAATCACCCTATTTGCCGGGTTGCCTGGAGCAAACGATTGAGGCGGCGGTGCGGGGTGTGGCGAAGGTGATGAGTGAATGAGGAAACGCGTCAACGCGGAGATAATGGGAGGTGAATACTATAACCCTTGCGAAGGCGACTCTGTCGAACCTTCGCAAGGCTGAGTTTCTGATGCGCGAATGATTTGGAAATCTTATAGCACAGATTGCGCAAGTGATTGCGGTTCTACAAGGTCTTTTGTTGTCTAGGGGGAAGTGGTTTTTACCTAATTATTACCAATTTACTCCTTTTTTTTTGATTTGCTTTCCAATATAATCTAAACAATCTAAGCAGTGATTTACAGAATTGCTTCAGGAAGAATGGATCATGGTTTCTAAACGTATCTAGGGCTCCCCCATTCGGTGATCTTCATGAAGTATCTCAGATTTTCTATCTTAGCCTTGCTCATCATCCAAGCTATCTTTCTTAAAATCGAACGCTTGCGCTTTGAGGAGGATACGCAGCTCATAGACATCCAAAAATTCGTCTATGTGTTAGGTGTCGCCATACTCGCAATCACGATTGGTGTTCCTAGTGTGCGACGGCTCTCGCGTTATGTCTCGCTGGCAGTGTGGTTGGGCATTTATCTGACGCTCAAGGTGTTCGTTTATGATGATCCAACTCATGCGCTTCTAGGCGATTACCACACCTACGTTTCGATTACGGAAGTCGCTTTTCTGACGATTCTGGTGCTGTTAGCGCACACCTTAGCGCAACATCTACACGATTTCGAGCAAGCCATTGAAAATGTCACGTTTGGCGGTTTTGGCAGGCGTGTGCAAACCTTACACGAAGCCGAACATGAGCTGCAGACCGAACTGATTCGCAGCCGACGCCATCAACGCCCCTTAACGGTGATCGTCATCGAACCCGATCCCAACTCCGTGCAAGCCAATTTACATCGCACGGTGCAGGAAGTGCAGCGTGCGATGATGGGGCGTTACGTGTTGACCAGTTTGGCGCGCGCCGTCAGCGACACGTTGCGTCGCACCGATAAGATCTTCAAACACAACTCACAGGACCGTTTTGTGGTGGTGTGTCCTGAAACAGACACCAAAGCGTCTGATGTTTTGATTGAACGCATTAAAACGGCCGCCACCGAACAGTTGGGCGTAATCGTCCACTGCGGGGTCAGTTCGTTTCCAACCGAAGCGTTGACCTTTGAAGAACTGGTGCATCGCGCCGAAGCGCAATTCCAGAAACAAGAGACGGCAAGCCAACCAACCATCATCCGCACGGCCGAGTCTCGCGTGTAAGAGCTGTCGTTAAACAGAGGAGGAGGAAAGATGATTACCCCATTTGTTAAATCCGCGCCGATTAATCCGTACCTTTGGCTTGATACTCTCGCCCCCGAGAAGCGTTGGGTGCGTGGCCGGGTTTACCGTGTTGCTAAGCGGTGTATGGACTTGTTGCTGGTGGGCGTCACGCTGCCTTTCGTCCTCCCTGTGTTAGCGCTCTGCGCGCTGCTTATCAAACTCGACGATCCCAACGGTCCCGTGTTCTTTGTGCAAGAGCGCACGGGGCGAGGCGGACGACGCTTTCGCATGTACAAGTTTCGCACGATGGTTGTCAACGCCGAGCAGCTGCTCAAACAACTCGCGGCCACTAATGCCGATGGTGAACTGGCGAAACCGCTCAAATTGGACAACGACCCGCGCGTGACTCGGATCGGACGTCTCCTACGCAAAACCAGTTTGGATGAATTACCGCAAATCATCAATATTCTCAAAGGCGAAATGAGCTGGGTCGGACCACGCCCAACTTCCTTTGGTCTCAAATCGTATTCGCTCTGGCATACGGAGCGACTTGACCTTTTGCCAGGGCTGACAGGCTTATGGCAATTGTATGGTCGCGGCGACGTTGACTTTAACAATTGGCTGCGTTGGGATATTCGCTATTTAGAGAAGCAATGTCTCTGGCTGGACGTTCAGATTTTGCTGCGCACGGCCGGCGCCATCTTCACCCAGCGCGGAGCGCGGTAGTGGGAAACAAAATCGCCTATGTGATGTCGCGCTTTCCTCATTTGCCCGAGACGTTCATTCTGCGTGAGATGAATGAACTTGAACGGCAGGGGTGGGAAGTCGCGCTCTATCCACTCATCCTACAATCCCAAGCGGTCATCCACGCCGAAGCGCAACCCTGGTTGTCCCGCGCGCATCGCCTTCCATATTTATCGCCCGCCGTGCTTGGCGCTAACGCGCAAACCATGAGCAGGCAACCCTGGACCTATCTGAGCGCAGGAGCACAAGTTGTGTGGGAGAACAAGCGCAGCCCTAATTTTTTTGCGCGGGCGCTGCTCTTGTTCCCGAAAGCGGTTTACGCCGCGCGGTTGATGGAACGTGAAGGTATCACGCACGTTCACGCTCATTATGCGACTCACCCTGCGCTCGTCGCTTGGTTGATTCATCGTCTGACAGGCATCACTTACAGCCTCACCGCCCACGCCCACGACATTTTCGTGCGTAAGGCGATGTTGGCGACCAAGCTGCGCGAGGCTTCATTCATCGTAACCATTTCGCAATTCAATCGAGCCTATCTCGCTCAAACGGTTGGGGCATGGGTGCAGACTAAGACGCACATCGTTCATTGTGGCATCACACCAGCAACTTACGCGCCGCGTGAGGGGGCGTCACGCGCCGCACGGTTTGAGCTCATCAACATTGGCAGCCTACAACCATACAAAGGACAACGGTATTTGATTCAAGCGTGCGCCTTGTTGCGCGAGCAAGGAATTCCATTTCGTTGTCGCATCGTTGGCGAAGGCGCAGAACGCCCACACTTGGAGCGCATGATTGCCGCAGCGGGATTAAATGACTCTGTGGAATTGTTAGGCGCGTTACCGCAAGAACAAGTCGCGCGGCTGTTACCCACTGCCCATTGTTACGTGCAACCTAGCATCATTGCGCCTTCTGGCAAAATGGAGGGCATTCCTGTCGCGCTAATGGAAGCGCTCGCTTGTGCGTTACCCGTAGTGGCGACAGCGCTCTCAGGGATTCCGGAGTTGGTGCGAGAAGGCGAAACGGGTTGGTTAGTTCCGCCCGCCGACCCCGCGGCATTGGCGGAGGCGTTAGCTAAAGTATGGGCTGAACCCGAGCGCTCGGCGCGCTTGGCGGGCGCTGGGCGCGATTTGGTATTGCGTGAATTCGATCTTCAAACCAATGTGCAACAACTCTCTGCGCTATTCACGCAAGTCATTCAAGCCCGCGCCATTCCGCTGCAGCCGCGTATCACTCAGTTCACGTTGGGTGAGCATCAAACACAAAATAGGTTCTACCGACTTTAGTGAAGCAGGCTCGTGTGAGACTCTCTTGGGGGGCACAACCTGCGAGCATTTTATAGCAAAGCAAGAAAAGCCCTATACGATCATAGCTAAACAGTAAGTGTATGAAAGGTATATCTTGAAACAGAGCCTCTGTTTTTTCCTGCTTTGCGTCTTAACTGCCTGCGCCGCTGCGACGCCATCACCTACGCCTCTTCCTACCATTGCCGTCGCCACACCAACCCTGACAGCCGCGCTTCCATCACCAACGCCGACGCCGCGCCCAAGCCCCACGCCTGCGCCACAACCAACTATCAACTTAATCGAATCACAAGCTACTTGGCAGTATTGGAGCAATACTCGGGCCCCTGATACTAACTGGTTCAGTGACACATTTGACGATAGCGCATGGCCAAGAGGTGTATTGCCATTAGGCACGACCAGCGCCGCACGGACGCGGATTGCGCCAATCACCACAACTCACACGATTTATGCGCGTACCCAATTGACCGTGCCTGACCCTACGGCATGGCAAGCCTTGAATCTGTGGCTTGACTACAAACATGGCGCAGCCGTTTATCTCAATGGACGTGAAATCGCTCGCGCCAATCTAACGCCGAACGCCAAACACGGCGAGCCCGCTTCCGCCGAGCACGATACCCCTGCCGATAAAATTGACGTGACTGCCGCGTTGGCTTGGCTGAAGCCGGGGCGCAACGTGTTGGCTATCGAAGTTCACAACCTAGAAAGCAATACGCAAGCGCACATTGATGTTCAACTATGGGCTTGGCGCACATCAGAATTACCGAGATTGCTCACAGGCCCTCACTTAGGAGTGATTGGGCCCGATACAGTCACGATTCAAGCCGAAAGCAACCTGACTGCCACCGCCCTTGTGGAGTATCAGCCGCTAGGCAAAACCGCCGCAACGGTAGAATCTCCACCCGCAACCTTGCATCGCATCACCTTGCGCGATTTATCTCCTAATACGACTTATCAATATCGCTTGGGGTTCAAAACACCGGCCGGCACGTTCTGGAGTGTGGCGGGACAATGGACAACCGACGGCGGCGCAGGGCAAGCGTTTCGTTTTGCGGTCTGGGGAGATAATCGTCCCAAGTCCGGCAGCGCTGTGCCGTTGGTCTTCAATCAATTGATAGCGTTGATCGAACAACGTAAGCCGCTTGCGCTTGCCATCACTTTGGGCGATAATGTACAAAACGTGAACGCGCCCACCGACGAGCTAGCGCTGCGCAATCGCTATCATAGCTATCTGGAGGCCATTGGACCCGTAGCGCGTCAAGCCCCTTTCTATTCCGTGATCGGCAATCACGATACGCCCAATTGCAAACCATGTTTGGAAGCGTATCGGCGCTATCTGCCATTGCCTGAACAGAACGATCAGACTTACTATAGTTTCAATTATGGCTCCGTCCATTTCGTCGTGCTAAATTCAGAACAACGCGCTGGCACAGTTATGCAGCAGATGTCCGATCACCAGTGGCAATGGCTGCAAACAGACTTAGCCAACAATCGCCAACCCATCACCTTTGTTTTCATGCATCAAGCCATCATCCGTACATCCAACATTCACGGTCCCTATCCGGCCAATGACCGCGAAAAGCTCCATCAACTCTTTCGCAAACACAATGTCTTGGCGGTGTTTCAAGGTCATGCCCATTATTACGATTTTTACGAGTTGGATAACATTGCCTACATCATTTCAGGCGGCGCAGGCAGTCCGCTCTACGATCAACCCTACAACCCCTTGTGGGAAAAACATCACGCGCTCATCGTATCGGTCACGGCAACGCAAGTCATGGTGGAGGCGCTCTTGCCCGATGGCAAGCTGCTCGATCAGCGCACGCTGAAAGTTAGAGCTCCTTGAGCAGGGGAGCGGGTCATTTTTTTTGAGAAGTCACTATGGAATTAAGACATTATCTTAGAATGCTGCGCGCCGGGTGGTGGCTCATTGCCTTGTCCACCCTCGCAGCGTTTTCGGTAGCGTTGGCCGCCGCGTATCAAGCAACGCCTATGTATCGCGCCAGCGCGCGGTTGATTGTGCGCCCCAACATTGCCGCAATTGACAACAACAGTTTGATAGACAGCATCGGCACGCTCGACAAACGCTCGATCGCGGCCACCTACGCGGAGGTGCTGGGCAGCAATCGGCTGCTCAACGAAACCGCCACCGCGCTGCAGTTGGATGCCAAAGGGCTGCGCGATTACGTCCGCACCTCGGTGGTCTTGCCTGATTCCAACATTCTGGAAGTCGCCATCTCTGGACCTAATCCCGACCTCGTCACCCGCTTGGCGAATGGCATTGGTCAGCGCGGTATCGAGCTCGCCAAAACTTTGTATCAAGCCTATGGGCTTGAGTTTATTGATCCTGCCATCATACCGACCTCGCCCTACAGCCCACAACCGTTGCGCGATGCCAGCCTTGCCGTGGCCTTTGGGTTGATGATCGGCGCAGCCCTGGCGATTTTGCGTGAGCAATTACGCATGCCCTTGGAAGCGCTGCGACGGCGCAACATGATAGACTTAGCATCCTCCGCCTATACCCGCCGCTTCTTCCTGCGTCGCCTAGAAGAAGAACTCGCGCGCAAACGCGGCGGAGTTCTGTCACTCGGTTTGTTGCAGCTCGACGGCTTAGAGGGCTTGAACGAGACTATGCCCGCGCCTGTATTCCAGAGCCTGTTGCGCCGCTCGACTCGCTTGTTGCAAGCCGAACTCCGCGGACACGACAGCGTGGGCCGCTGGGGCGAGCTCAGTTTTGCTTTATTACTGCCTGCCACGCCCGGCGCAGCCGCCACACGCACCCTGGAACGCATTCAACAAGCCCTCTCCCATCCCATTCCTCTGAACGAAACTGTTGGCGATGAAACCGTCCGACTGGAACCACGTATCAGCGTGGTCGCTTCCAAAGATAATGAGAACTCAACTGTTTTGATTCAACGCGCTGAAAAAGCATTGGAGCGCACGGCGCTGAACGGGAGCCAGCCGGTTTATTTTGCCGAGTAGCCGCCCAGTCTAGCATGAATACCTCGCGCTTACACGAAGAGCACAGCGCCTTGCTCGCAGCGCTCACGTCCCAAATCGTCACTGCCTTGCCAACTTGGTTTGGCGCTCACAGCGAGCTCGTTTCAGCTATACCGGATGTGCGCCATCTTAAACAATCTTTCTTCATCCGTTACGCCGTCCGCACCTATGAGGGACAACCCAAAACGCTGCTGCTCAAGATTCCACGCAAGCCCGACATTAAAACGCTGGCGCAAGCCATCAGCGCCACGCATTTAGCGTATCCAACCCAACAAGAATTTAACTCTTTGCTGACTGTCGCGCAGACGTTTCAAACCATCAATCATGGCGCATTCTGTCAAATTCGCCCCTTCGCGTATTTGCCAGAATGGAACGCCATTGTGATGGAGGAATTACCCGCTAAAGCGTTGAAGCAGTTGCTGTTGCGACCACGCATGGCGCTTGGCTTCGCGCACGATTGGCAACCGCTGCAAGTCGCAATGCAGCGCGCGGGTGAATGGTTGCGTGTGTTCCATGAGCAGTTGGGAGAAGGCGTTACGGCAGAGCTGTCGCCCGCAGCGTTGCAGCTAGAGTTTGAGCAGGAACTTGCCCAACTGCGCCAGGCTGCGCCCAAGTTCATCACCCCAGCGTGGTTGCCTCCAGCTTTCGCCCAAGTCATCACTCGCGTTCAGTTACGCTCTATGTCCATCGTAACCTTGCATGGCGATTTCAATTGCGGCAACATCTTGGTCATGCCCGACGGACGCGTGGGCGCGATTGACACGAAGCGCCGCCAACGAGGTTCCATCTACATTGATCTGGCTACACTCACCACCGACCCTGCCACGCGCAAGTTGCAAGTGCTGAGTCAAGGTTGGTTTATACGCTCTGCTTGGCTGGCGCGTTGTCAGCAAGCTGTGTTGCAAGGCTACTTTGGCGCGAACGCGTGGGACGAGGCATTGTTCCGGTTGCATAGCGTCTTGGCCATCCTGCGTAAATGGACGTTGGATGAAGAAATGTTGCGCGCCACTGCTTTGGCTTATGGGTTGAAGCCTTTGGTGCGACGTTACTTCACTACTTTGTTACGACGACAACTCACCTTGCCGACCTAGTTGCGCCACATCATTAAATTACCCATGACGATTAAACCTTTCATGCCCAACTTAACATGGTTCAGCTCTCGCAAGCGTCTCGCAGCTGCGCCCGCCATCGCCGCGTCGGCGACTTCCCCCATCGATTGGCTGTCGCTCGTGTTTGGCGTGCTGACGCTCGTCGCTGGCAGCTTGGCAGGCACGCTCGTCTCACAAGTGTCCAATCCTACGATGGCTTGGGGGGTGATGCTCGCTTTAGGTGTGATGGTCATGACGATTGCCAGCGCCAACGCGGGCTTGTTGTTTTTGGTGATGATGACTTACACTCGTTTTTCCGACGTGCTGATCAAGGAACACGGGCTACCTTCCACGGCTCAACCATTCATTCTATTGCTGGGCTTAGGCATCATCGTGCGTTGGGCTTGGACGCGGGAGCAACCGAAGGGCTGGCAACGCTCACTAGGATTAGTCACCTTGTACGGTTTGATCGGCGCGCTCTCGTTATTTTATGCGGGGAACTATACGCGCTCACGCACCGCGCTCGAAGACTACTTCAAAGACGCGGTCATTGCCATTCTTGTCACGATTTTGCTGCAACGAGGGACGACCTTGCAGCGCGTCAGCTGGGCGCTGTTGGCGACGGGCATCTTCATGGGGACGATTAGCGTCTGGCAACATCTCACGGAGAATTGGTCAGATCGGTTTTATGGCTTTGGCATAGCCGCCATTCAAAATATCGTCGGCGAAACGAGCGGCTATCGCATTGCCGGTCCCATCGGCGACCCGAACTTCTACGCGCAAATTCTCATCGTATTGGTGCCGCTGGCGCTAGATCGACTGTGGAACGAGCGTCGCGCGTATTTGCGTGTCTTAGCGGCCTGGGCGTTGGCGGTTTGTATTCTCTCCATCTTCTTTACGTATTCACGCGGCGGCTTTATCGGCATGGTGATCGTGCTTGCCTTGATGTTTTGGCGCAGACCACCACGGTTGATTGTTCTACTGCTCACCGTGGCAATTGCTATTCCCATTCTCCAATTCTTGCCCGATAATTACACAGCGCGTTTGCGCACCATTCCCGAAGCGCTTCCCTTCTGGGGTTCGGATGTGCGCAACGAAATTTCGTTTCGCGGTAGAGCCAGCGAAAACATCGCCGCTTGGCAAATGTTTTTCGACTATCCAATTTTAGGCGTGGGTTTGGACAATTACCCGGTCTTATATCAAGACTATTCACGACAGCTCGGCATGGATCCGCGACGTGAAATCCGCGCGCCACACAATCTCTATCTGGAAATTGCGTCACAAACAGGCTTGCTTGGCTTACTGACATTTGCCTATCTGCTGTGGGTTATGTTCCGCGGGCTGCGCCAAGCGCGCCACACCTTCGATGACCTCGGTCAAAAAGATTATGCAGGCATCGCCGCCGCTTTGATGATTGGCATGATTGGCTACTTGTGGGCGGCCATCTTTCTGCACGGCGCTTATCCGCGCTATTTTTGGTTGTTGTTTGGCATCGCCCTCGCCATTCCCCAAGTCGCGCAATTTGAAAAAGCCGCCCAGTTGAAAGCGCAACACGAGCCGCATGGAGACGTGAGTGGCATCACCGCTTAGCCCCACCGCCTCCTCATCCACCAACCTCGCTCAAGCAACGGTGCGCGGCACGGTCTGGACTTATCTCGCTTATTACAGCGGCAAGGCGATGGTGTTTGTCAGCACTATCATCTTAGCGCGCTTGCTCTTGAAAGAAGATTTTGGCGTCGCGGGCTATGCGCTCACGGTTATCGCCTTTCTGGATGTGTTGAGCGACTTAGGCATCGGCAGCGCCCTCATCTATCACCGTGACGACCCGCGCGCCGCCAACACCGCCTTCTGGCTCG
>CAZDYP010000005.1:53419-67672 GCA_964509505.1 uncultured Anaerolineae bacterium
GTCTGGCTCGGCTTACTCATTGGCGGTGCGCTATATATCATCACGTGGTTCATCGCGCCGCTCGCTGGCTCATATTTCAATGACGAGCGCGCGGTGCCCGTCACTCGTGTGTTGGCATTGACCTTTCCCTTAGCGGCTTTGTGCAACGTGCACGACGTTCTCTTGCGTAAGGGGCTCCACTTTGGACGCAAATTTATTCCCGATTTCACACAAGCCACCAGCAAGGGATTGCTCTCCATTGCCTTTGCCTGGTTGGGTTTCGGCGCCTGGAGTTTGATTTGGGGACAAGTGGCCGGCACGGCGCTAGCGGCGCTGGCTTATTGGTATGTGCTGCCGTGGCGCCCTTCATTTCAATTTGTGCGCTCCATCGCACGCGCTTTATTGTCCTATGGCTTCGGCATCGTTTCCGTCAATACACTCAACATTTTCGTCTCCAATGCGGATTATCTTTTCGTTGGTCGTTTCTTGGGCGCAGCCGCGCTAGGCGTCTATACCTTAGCGTTCCGTATCCCAGAATTGTTGATTCTGCAAATGTGTAGCATCATCAGCCGCGTCGTCTTTCCGGTCTATGCTAAAATGCGCGACGAACGTGGCGCGCTCCAGCGCGGTTTTTTAGTGACCGAGCGTTATACGGCGCTGGTGACGGTACCGCTTAGCTTAGGCTTAATCCTTGTGGCGGAACCGTTTGTACATACCTTTTTAAGTGAGCGTTGGCGCGAAGCGATACCCGTCTTGCGCGCAATTACACTCTATGCCTTGTTTCTTTCATTTGGCTACAATGCGGGCGACGTTTACAAAGCGGAGGGACGCCCCATCCTCCTCACGTGGCTAACGTTGGCGCAAGCGCTCGTTTTGATTCCCGCGTTGTACTGGGCGGCGACCACCATCGGCACCATTGAAGCCATCGGTTGGACTCATGTGGTGGTTGCCTTCATCATCTCGGTCGTTGATTTGGTCGTGGCTTTGCGAATGTTGCAAACCCCCGTTAGCGCGTTTCTAGCCGTGTTGCGCCCGGCCCTGATGGGCGGCGCCGGCATGTCGCTTGCCGTTTGGATCACGTTGCAGCTGGTGACCAACACTCCGCCATGGGCGCAACTATTGGTGAGCATCGCGGTGGGTGGATTAACCTACCTGGGGACGTTGTGGGTGATGTATCGCGACCTCATGCTTGAGACCGGGCAAACGCTGCGCGCGGCGTTCTCGCGGAGGTGACAATGCGGATTGCTCACATCATTGACTTGCTCAATTGGGGCGGCGCGCAAAAACTCGAAGTCACCTTCGCGGCAGCAGCCCGCGCGCGCCGGCTCGATTTCACCGTCATCAGTTTGCGCCACGACGCCAACACGCCCATTCCTGACGAACTCACGGCGCTAGGCGCACGAGTGGTGACGTTCCCCGCGCGCCACTTATTCGACCCCGTGCGGATTGGGCGCATCGCAGGGTTCTTGCGCCGTGAGCGGTTTGACGTGGCGCAAACACACTTGGCTTACGCCAACATCATCGGCGTATTAGCAAGTCGGCTCGCGGGCGTGCCGGTCGTCGCAACGCTTCACTCCGTCGGTTTTGATCGTCGCCACGATCATCCACTGAAACAAGCTATTGAATCGTTGGCAATCCGTTTTGGCGCGCGACGCATCGTAGCGGTCGGCGCCGTCGTCGCGCACGCGCATTATGCGCGCTTAGGTGGACGCGCTATTGATGTGATTCAAAATGCCGTCCCACTGTCGCCGTCACTGACCCCCACACAACGCAGCGACTTACGCGCGCAGCTGCTCGCAGACGTTTCTCAGCCATTGCTCATTTCCGTTGGGCGCTTCTCGCCCCCCAAAGGCTACGGCGATTTGGTGGCGGCATTTGCCGAATTGCATCACCTCCACCCGACGGCGCGCCTGATTATTGTTGGTGATGGAGCATTGCGCGCTGAGGTGGAAGCGCAAATCGCCGAGCTAGGGTTGCAACACCACGTGCGCTTATTGGGCGCGCGTAACGATGTGCCTCAGCTGTTAAGCGCGAGCGATGTTTATGTCTCGGCGTCGCATTGGGAGGGTTTGCCACTGACCGTGTTGGAAGCGATGGCGGCGGGCTTGCCCATTGTGGCGACGGGGGTTGGCGACGTGCCGCGTGTAGTCGTCGCAGGCACTGGCGTCATCGTGCCGCCGCGTGACCCTTCAGCCTTAGCCAAAGCATTACGCAATTTGCTCGCGGAGCCAGAGCGGATGCGCGTTATGGGGCAAACAGCGCAAGCGCACATCGCGCGTCATTTCAACTCAACCGTGTGGTTAGACAACTTGCTTGCCGTGTATGCGCAAGCGCAGACACGCCACAGCGCGGCGCAGCCCTCACAAAAGGTAGCTCATTAGCGATGCGAGTCGCCACTATCATTCAGGCCTATCATCCGCGTATCGGTGGGGCAGAAAAGCTGGTTGGCGCCGTGTCGCCCGCCTTACAAACGTGCGGCGACGAAGTGCACGTGCTGACCCGACGCTATGCGGGGCTGAAATCTTTTGAAATCGTCAACGGCATCGCCGTGCATCGCTTACCCATACTGGGTCCGAAAGTGACGGCTTCGCTTGGGTTCACGTTAGCCGCCCTGCCATTGTTGCGTCGCTTGCGTCCCGCGCTCATTCACGCGCACGAGCTGCTCTCGCCCACGACAACCGCCATTACCGCCAAACGCTTATTCGGCGCGCCCGTTGTGGTTACGGTGCATAGTTGCGGCGCGCAGGGCGAAATCGCGCGCCTCAAAAATAAATTCATGGGCGCGCGACGCCTGGCGACGTTTCGCCAGCAAGTTGATGCGTTCGTCGTCATCAATCACGACATTGACGCAGAACTGGATGAGATCGGCGTGCCACAGGAACGGCGCACCTTCATTCCTAACGGCGTGGACACGACTCATTTCGCGCCACCCGCCGATAAAGCTGCGGTGCGCGCCGCCTTGGGCTTGCCCAACGCGCCGCTGGCTGTTTATACAGGGAGATTCGCTCCCGAGAAACGACTTGATCTATTGCTTGAAGCGTGGTCCATGGTGCGCGAGCGCATTCCCAATGCGCTGCTGCTGTTAGTTGGACAAGGCAAAGCGGAGGCGGACTTGAGAGAACGCGCTGGGGCTGGCGCGCAATTCGTAGGCGCGACAGATAATGTTGCGCCGTATCTGCAAGCGGCTGATGTGTTCGTCATGTCATCAGCCTACGAAGGGTTGTCGGTGGCGTTGTTAGAGGCGATGGCGACGGGGCTGCCGACAGTCGTTACGGCGGTGGGCGGCAATCGTGATATTATCACGCACGGCGAAAACGGTTGGTTGGTTCCGCCGCTCGATGTGAATGCGCTGCATAGCGGGCTCGTGTCCCTGTTAGAAGATTCGACGCGTCGCGCGGAATTGGGGCGACAGGCGCGAGCGCACATCGTGCGCGAATACGAATTGTCTGTGACCGTGCGACGTTTGCGGGAACTGTATGAGCGCGTAGTAAATTCAAAACGAGGTAACAAGTATGCGCGCCCAAGCGATGAGCGTATGGGCTTGTCCTAACGATGGTCATTATCCGCTTGAGCTCAAGGCTTCAACTAATTCATCCCAAGACATTCACGATGGCTCTTTGCGTTGCGCGCGCTGCGGTCGCACCTATCTGTTGAGCAACGGGCTGCCCAATTTCTTGCTATTCGAGGAGGCGCCAAGCGCACAGGTGAAGCGCGCCGAGCAGCAAGCGCGCGCCCACGAATTGGCGATGACGACCGACTTGTTCGAGGCATACGAAGCGCAACTCGAAACGGAGGCCGTCTTGTCACGCTTGCGACCAACCGCGCACGATTATATTCTTGACGCCGGGTGCGGGTTTGGGCGTCTGACCAGAGAGGTTTTGAAATTTGGCGCGCAAGTCGTCGCCATAGACTTTTCAATGGAACGCCTCAATGTATTGCGGTCACTCACCCCCTCAGCCAATACACTCGACCTCGCCATCGCCGATTTGAATCACTTGCCCTTGCGCTCCCAGACCTTTACGCGGATTGTTTGCACCCAGGTGCTTGAGCATCTGCCGACGCTCCTTTTGCGGCGCGCCTTTTTGCAGAAATTGTTCGACTTGCTCGCGCCCGGCGGCGAATTGGTGTTGACGGCGTACAATTACCATCAAGGCAAACGGCGACGCGGCGAGCCTAAAGAAGGGTTCCACGATTCGGGTATCTTCTATCATTGCTATGAGGCGGAGGAGTTGCGCGCGGAATTGTGTGATTGGCAGCTAATCGAGCTCTGTGGGGTGTTCCATGAACTGCGCGGCACCTACAAATTCAAACTCTTGCCGCGCCTCGGCGTATTGGGGCGCGCCTTTGATCATACACTCGAAAAGTTCTCGACTTTCAGCGTTGCTTATGGCTCACTGCTGCTGGCTCATGCGCTCAAACCATAGAGAGTGTTTTGAAATTCAGACCCTAAAGGTTTTTCTGGCGCAGCAGGTTCACCAGTGGCGCAGAAAGCCTGCGTGAAATACTTTTTTGCTTGCCAGCGAAACCGTTAGGGTCTCGGTCTGATATGTTCAAAACACTTTCTTAGTAAGTTGGGTTGAAACGATGATTAACGCTATGCTGTTTTGGCTGTTCGTCTGTGGCATCGTTTATACTTATGTAGGCTATCCGTTGCTGTTGACGCTGTGGGCGCGACTCAAGCAAAAGCCACCGCCCGACCCGCCGCACACACCAACGGTCACGTTGCTCATCAGCGCCTACAACGAGCAGGCGACCATCGCCGCGAAATTGGACAACAGTCTCGCGCTCGATTATCCGCAAGCGCAATTGCAAATTTTAGTGGCGGCTGATGGCTCGGATGATCGCACCCCCGACATTGTGCGGGAGTATGCAGCGCGTGGCGTGGAGTTGTCTTATAGCCCGCCGCGTCTCGGCAAGATGTCCGCCATCAATCGCGCCATGCCTCTGGCGCGCGGCGAGATCATCGTCTTTTCTGACGCAAACAACCTGTATGATGCCCATACATTACGCGCCCTCGTCGCGCCATTCAGTGCGCCTAGCGTGGGCGCGGTGAGCGGCGCGAAGTCCATCGTGCGCGGCGATGGCGTGTTAGGCGAATCCGAAGGCGCGTATTGGAAATATGAGTCGTTCATCAAAAAACAAGAAACGCGCCTCGGTTGTTGCACTGCAGTCGCCGGTGAAGTCTTGGCGATTCGGCGCACATTATTCGAAAGGCCGCCCGACTACATCATCAACGACGATTTCTACATGGCAATGCGCATCGTCAAGCGCGGCTATCGTATTGCTTACGCGCCTCAAGCGCGTTCAACCGAGCGCGTCTCGCTGTCGGCGCAAGACGAAATCGCGCGACGAGCGCGCATTATTGCAGGACGGTATCAAGCAATTATGTTGGCGCCGCAGCTGTTGACGTGGGCGCAACCGCGCGTGGCTTGGCAAGTCATTTCACACAAGTTTATGCGTCCGCTCGTGCCGTTGGCAATGGCAGGCGCATTCATCACCAACCTGTGGGCTGTTGTGTTTCCCGTGACAGAGGGGAATCCGATAGTGTGGCTAGGAGCGCCACTCAATTGGATACTCTTGGCGCTGCAATTGCTGTTCTACGCGCTCGCCATCATCGGAAACCGTTTGGAGCAGCTGGGCAACAAACCACCTTTCTATCTTTACTTGCCCACCTTTTTGGTCAACAGCAATTGGGCGGCTGTGCTTGGGCTGTATCGCTTTCTCACGAAGCGTCAAACGACGCGTTGGCAGCGCGTGCAACGCCGCGAGGGCGCGACGCATTGATGGCGCACACACCACGAGTGATGGGCGCGCTCGTTGGGGACATCACGCGACAACCCAGCGCGCGCACCAAATATGGCTTGCTGTTCGAGAGGGTGGGGCAGCGCTTCACGTTGCTTGGCGTGCATGATGCCACTTTGCGGGGCGCAGCGCGATACCTCAATGCCTTGCAAGTCATACACCCGCAGCGGCGCGTTTGGCAAGAGCGCTTCTATCAAAACGTCCCTGCCTTTATTGCGCGTTCGCAACGCACCACGCGCGCCATGAGCGCGTTGCGTCGCCAAGCCGATGTCGTGCTGCAAGAAGGCGTGTTGTTCGATGCGCGCTGGAATGATGGCGGCTTGCCGACGGTCATCTACACCGATTACACGGCTACGCTTGCGGCGCGAAAAGCCTCCTTAGGACGCTCGCCGTTTAACGAGCGTGAACGCGCGGCTTGGATTGATTTGGAGCGACGAGCCTTTGAGCGCGCAGCGCACATCTGCGTGCGCGGACGTTTTGTGCGCGAGGCGCTCATCGCCGATTACCACCTACCACCTGAACGGGTCACTGCCATTGGCGGCGGCGTCAACCTGCCTCACTTGCCAGCTAGGGTTGAACGTCCCTTGAACACCGCGCCCACCGCCTTGTTCATTGGCAAAGATTTTTATCGCAAAGGCGGCGACTTGGTGTTGCGCGCTTTTGCGCAGACCCGCCGACAGCTACCTAACGCCCGCTTGCTATTGCTGACTGCCGGTCCAATTCCGACAGATTTGCCAACCGCAGGCGTCGAATGGGTTGCGCCCACGTGGGAGCGCGCCGCCATCGAAACACTGTATCGGCGCGCAGACGTATTCGTACTGCCTTCACGGCTGGAAACGTGGGGAGACGTGTTGCTCGAAGCAATGGCTTATGGCTTACCTTGTCTGGGCGTATCCGGTGAAGCGATGGACGAGATCATCGCGGAGGGCGTCACAGGCGCCATTGTGCCGCCCGAAGATGTTGACGCTTTGGCAACGCAGCTGACAATGTTGCTCGAAAACTATGACCGTCGCGCCGCTTGGGGACAAGCCGCCCGTCAGCGCGTCGAAGCCACGTACTTATGGGCGCATGTCGTAGAACGGCTCGCGCCCTGTCTAGCGCAAGCTTTGAATTAGATCAAAAGGGTTTTCTTGGCTTTGCTAATGAATTTTGACGACCAACATCGCTAATGAGCTTCTGCGCTGCGCGTTGGGGGTCAACACCTGCGCCATCAGAGGCTCGTGTTTGGAGGGGCAACTCCTGCTCCATCAGAAATTCATTAACACACCGCAAAGTTAGTAGAGCCGAAAGATACAACTATGTTGCGTTTTGTCTGTTATTTTATTGCTGTTGTGATGTTGGCATTGTTCGCCCCCGCCACGATTGCGGCGCAGGGGCCAACGCCCACCCCTACTCCCACCTCGCCCTTGCCGCCTACTTCAGAAAGCGTAGGGGAGGTGGTGACGTTTAGCTTGCTCGGTTTCAAAGATCGGACAATGCGAGGTCCTTATGACCAAAGCAGCGTGGTGTTCAGTTTGCCGGCGGATTGGCGTCTGACTGAAGGGGCTAAAGTCGAAATCACGTTCTCCACGTCATTCAGTGGCAGCGGCGCGCCATTGACGCGCAGCGGGAGCACGCCTGTGGGCGCTCAAAGCGCGGTAATTTATAGCGGTTCATTGGAAATGGTGTTTAATGGCGTCTCATTGGGCGCTGTGGTGTTAGATCGCGCGGGCGAGCGCACCGTAACGCTCCCCATTCCACTCACTGCATTGACCACCCCCTCGCGCTCGGGACGCTCGACGCTGCAATTCGTCCTCAATACAGTAGGCTGCGAATTTGACTGGCAAACTACCGTCGTCATCCAAGCGACCTCGCGTTTTATTTTACCCCATCAGTTTGCTTCGCCATTGATGGACCTCAAGCTGTTGCCGCGTCCTGTCTATCAAGCATCATTTGTAGCGGATGCGGCGCTGCTCATCGTGCCGAACAAACCAACGCCCACAGAGCTGCAAGCAGCGCTCGCCGTCGCCGCAGGCTTCGGACGCATGTCACTCGGCAAACTCACGTTGACGTTGCTAGAAGTGGGCAAGCTATCCGTCGAACAGCAGAAAGCTCATCACCTCATCTTTGTGGGCAATGCCGAAGATTTCCCTATCCTCAACAGCGCGTTGTTGCCTGCGCCCGCAACGGCGACTGGCTTCAATGCCGTCGGCGCACATGCGGATGATGGGATTATTCAAATGGCGCTTTCGCCATTGAATCCCTTACGGGTTTGGTTAATTGTGGGTGGCAATACGGATGCAGCCATCACCAAAGCCGGACAAGCCATTAGCGCCAGCGCCGTGCGAGTGACGACACAACTTGACCTCGCCTTGGTCAGCGAGGTGCGCTCCGAGCTCGTCGCGGCTGAGTTGGCAGTGGACCGCACGTTGACGGCTTTGGGGTATAGCGGTCAAACCATTCAAGACTTGGGGTTCAATACATTCGAAATTCGTTTCTACGTGCCGTCGAATCAAACTGTCACCAACGACGCCTATTTCGAATTGGCTTTCAATCATTCAGCGTTGATTGACTATGACAAATCAGGGCTCTTGGTGCGCTTGAACGATGAACCGATTGGCAGCGTGCGTTTCGCGGACGAAACGGCGAAGCTCACCACCACCCGCATTGCGATTCCACGCACCTCTATTCGGCCGGGCGTCAATCGCTTGACCATTGAGAGCGCGCTCTTTCCGCGCTTTGTATGCGCCGACCCACGCACGACTTTGTTGTGGCTAACCATTCGCCCTGAATCATTGTTGCATTTGCCATTAACGCCAGAGAGCTCCACCAACACACGCGCCGTTGATCTGAGCGCCTATCCGCAGCTGTTGACGGTGCATCCGCTCTTAGGCACCACGGCTTTCGTCTTACCGCCCACTGATCCCACTGCTTGGAACGTCGCCGCGCAAATCGCCGCGCATCTGGGCAACGAGAGCGTCTTGGCAATGGCAGATTTGGTGGTGGCTTACGCTGATGCTGTGCCAGACGCTGTGCGGCAAGCGCGCGATTTGGTACTCGTAGGACGCCCAAGCACGTTACCCATCCTGAATGAAAAAGCCGTGAGTGACGCCTTGCCGACTTGGTTTGAGCCAGGCAGTGATTTGGCTTTGGAGCGTAATGTGCGTGTCGTTTATCGCATTCCCGCCAACGCCAGCGTCGGCTATTTAGAAGTGCTGCCCGCCCCTTGGAACGCAAAGCGCGTTATTTTCGCCATCCTAGGCACCAATGAGCAAGGAATCCAAGCAGCCGCCAACGCGCTCATCCTCTCACGCTTACGCAATCGCTTGAGCGGCAATTATGCGTTTGTCAACGGCGAGCAAATTGTGGTTGGGGATTCGCGCATTGGTCCCACCGTGAGCGGCGTCGCGCCAACCGCCGCGCCCGGTGGAACGACCCAACTGCCTACGACCTCATCACCCGATGCTCCCCTGCCCGACCAACGACCTGCCTGGATTCTCCCTGCGTTGGGCGTCTCCATTAGCTTGATGGTTTTGATCGTCTTAATCGTGGCAGTTTCCGCTTGGCTACAACGCTCACGCACGCGCTAATCACAAATTCCACATGCACCTTGCAACTAACTGTAACATCACGCGGCTCAACACCAGCGAGTCATTTGAAGCGTTGGCAGAGGCGTGGCAAGCGCTCATGGGCCGGGCGCAATTGGACAACATCTTCCTGACGCATGAGTGGTTATGTGAGTGGTGGCGCGTGTATGGCGCTTCCTATACGTTGTGGACGTTGGTTGGGGAACAGGCTGGGCGCATCGTGGGCATCGCCCCCTTGACGCTAACGCGCTTGCCCGATGGCACACGCCAACTGCTGTTCATGGGCGACGGTGAGTTGACGCCGAATCATCTCGACCTGATTGTGGGCGGCGAGCATCATGCGGGGTTGGTAGGGGGTTTGGTGGACTATCTCTGGCAACAGCGCGCCGAGTGGGACATTCTGCACTTGGACAATCTGCCTGGCGAATCGCCGACGCGCGCGCGGTTGCAGGCGGCGTTGCGCGCGCGCGGTTTGTGGACGCACAGCGCGCTGACTGCCCGTTGCCCCTACGCCGTTTTGCCTGCTTCCTTCGACGCCTTCACCCAACAGTTGGGCGGCGAAACGCGTCGGCAATCTCGCTACCAATTGCGAAAGCTACTGCGCGACTATCCGACGGCGCGCTTTGGGCGTGTGGAGACCGAAGCCGAATTGACCACCGCCTTTGAAACGATGGTGCGCTTGCATCGAGCGCGCTGGCAGCGTTTGGGCGAAGCCGACGCCTTTGCCAGCGCGCAATTTGTGGCGTTTCATCGGGCGATGGCGCGCCGCGCTTTGGCGACAGGCGCCTTGCAACTCTACTACCTCAAAATTGATGACGCCTTTGCTGCGATTTACTATTGCTATCGAGTCGGCAGCCGGCTGATGTATTACAACGCGGGCTTTGACGAGCGCTGGGCGAAGTATAGCGTAGGGGTGTTGTTGTTAGCGCACACCATCGAGCAAGCTATTCTTGCCAACGCGCGCGAAGCAGATTTTTTACAAGGGGAAGAAGGCTACAAAAGCCATTGGGCGAATGCGGTGCGCGATAATTGGTGCGTGCGCGCCGCCAGTGTCTCATGGCGAGCACGGCTCAAGTGGCTCCGTGCCTATCGCCTGCGTGAACTACGAAAAGTAGTGAAACAGCGTTTGAAACCATACGTGGACTGGGTCTCCTTGAGGGTGAAGCGTTGAGTTCTCCAGTTAGGCGAGTATGCGATTAACCCTGTGGGACCTGGTATGAATAAAGCAGCTGAATACAGTTTCACACGACTCACCGCGATTGAGTCATTTGAAGCGTTGGCAGAGGCGTGGCAAGCGCTCATGGGCCGGGCGCAATTGGACAACATCTTCCTGACGCATGAGTGGTTATGTGAGTGGTGGCGCGTGTATGGCGCTTCCTATACGTTGTGGACGTTGGTTGGGGAACAGGCTGGGCGCATCGTGGGCATCGCCCCCTTGACGCTAACGCGCTTGCCCGATGGCACACGCCAACTGCTGTTCATGGGCGACGGTGAGTTGACGCCGAATCATCTCGACCTGATTGTGGGCGGCGAGCATCATGCGGGGTTGGTAGGGGGTTTGGTGGACTATCTCTGGCAACAGCGCGCCGAGTGGGACATTCTGCACTTGGACAATCTGCCTGGCGAATCGCCGACGCGCGCGCGGTTGCAGGCGGCGTTGCGCGCGCGCGGTTTGTGGACGCACAGCGCGCTGACTGCCCGTTGCCCCTACGCCGTTTTGCCTGCTTCCTTCGACGCCTTCACCCAACAGTTGGGCGGCGAAACGCGTCGGCAATCTCGCTACCAATTGCGAAAGCTACTGCGCGACTATCCGACGGCGCGCTTTGGGCGTGTGGAGACCGAAGCCGAATTGACCACCGCCTTTGAAACGATGGTGCGCTTGCATCGAGCGCGCTGGCAGCGTTTGGGCGAAGCCGACGCCTTTGCCAGCGCGCAATTTGTGGCGTTTCATCGGGCGATGGCGCGCCGCGCTTTGGCGACAGGCGCCTTGCAACTCTACTACCTCAAAATTGATGACGCCTTTGCTGCGATTTACTATTGCTATCGAGTCGGCAGCCGGCTGATGTATTACAACGCGGGCTTTGACGAGCGCTGGGCGAAGTATAGCGTAGGGGTGTTGTTGTTAGCGCACACCATCGAGCAAGCTATTCTTGCCAACGCGCGCGAATACGATTTTTTGCAAGGGGAAGAAGGCTACAAAAGTCATTGGGCGAATGCGGTGCGCGATAATTGGTGCGTGCGTGCCGCCAGTGTCTCATGGCGAGCACGGCTCAAGTGGCTCCGTGCCTATTGGCTGCGTGAACAGTGGAAAGCCATCAAGCAGCTAGTGAAGCGTCTCAAGACCCGCCTCACTATCGTCAATAAACCGTGAGCGTCGCGCTGTGTTGGGCAGGGTCAACGAAGACGGAGCCTTTCGTAAAATCACGACGCCAACCAGGTCCCGCTTGATAGCGTACGCCAAGCGGCGCACCCAAGTCAAGTTCGTAATTGCGATATAGCCAGATTTCTTCGTAACTCTGGCTATCGGTGTAACGAAACCACGCGCGCCCCGCATTGACGAGCAAGTAAGACGCGAGGGCAAACTGTTGCCGCGCTTGATCTGTGCGCTTGCCTTGCGAGACCAAGATGATTTGTTTGTCCAATGCCTGCGTTTGCTCGGCTAGTTGCAAGTCTTGTTCCCATTCGGCGACGCTGAGGTAGCCATCTTGAAAATCTACGGCGAAGGCTTCGTCCATCGCGCCGTCTAAATACTGCAAATAGCGAAACCAAATGGCAGGGTCATTCACTTCGATCAGGTTGGCAAACACGGGGCGCTGCTGCGGGCGAGCATAGTTCGTCGCAATTGTTTTGAGGAACCCTTCCACCGCGGCTTGGTAGCTCGCGTCATCAGGATAGGCTAAAGGTTTGAACCCGCGCCGCAAAAGCTTGTCACGGCTACCTTCCACGTTGTCTAAGAAAATGCCATCCCAAGCATATGCCTCTTGCAGCTGTTGCGCGCGTTGCAACCAATAGGCGCGCCACCCTGCTTGAGCGGGATCCATCATGACATATTGCGCGCCGTCGTAGCGTTCAAGCGCCGCGCCGCGCGCATCGCGCAAAAACCAATCGGGATGCTCGCGGAGCAGCGCGCAATAATCGCCGGGTTTGAACGCGACTTGGTTGCGATAGGGTTGTCTGGTGCATGTCCCAGGGTTGTGGATGGCGTCAAAGCGGACATATTGCCAGAACGGTTGCGTCACGCCGCGCGCGCGCAAGGCGTCGCGGGTTGGCTCGTCGAGATGGGTCAAGGTGAACCAGCTGAACGAGCGCGCGAGCGAAGCCAAGTCGCGGTTGGTGGGCGGCTTGTAGAACCACGCGAGCTGCACCGTCTTGAACGCCGTGAGCGGGGTAGTTGTTGGCGACTTGAGTTGAGGCGTGCTGGTGGCGGTGATGAAGAGCGTAGGCACAGTCACTAGGCGCGGCAAGGTTGATGGGGCTGGTGGGGTCGGGGCGCTCAACGCAGGCGCAGGGCTTAGTTCCAGCTGAGCCGCGCCCCAATACAACAAGCCGCCTACACCGATGAGGAGCAGCGCTATCCCTAGCGCACATGCCATCAGGCGTAGGGCAGACATTGGATTAGAGACTCGCATAAGGTTAAATTGATGCGTAACACATTCCTCGCAACGCTCAAACGCGCCGACGAGACATTTTCCGAATTTTATTTGAAGCACGTTCGTGAACGCAGCGCCTTGTTAGCCTTTTTTTTTCACGGCTTGTTTCACAACGACGCGGAGGTGGACGCTGCTTGGGCGGACCCGCTGGAAGCGATGACGGTGGCGCGGTTTCGCCAATTTGTCGCATACTATCTCCAACACGGTTACACCTTTATCACGCCCGACGATATTGTGCGCGGACTTGACCCGCATGCCAAATACGTCATGGCGACGTTTGACGATGGCTATGCCAACAACCAACGCGCTTTGCCCATCTTGCAAGAGTTCAAAATCCCAGCCGTGTTTTACATCGCCACCAATTACGTCCAACACCAGCGCTCGTTCTGGTGGGATGTGGTTTATCGTGAAAGAATCAAGCGGGGCAGTTCGGTGGAAGCCATTCAGCGCGAGCAAGAATGGCTCAAAACCAAAACGTATGCCGACATAGATCAATACATTGCCAACACCTTTGGCGCTCAAGCGTTCAACCCCTGCAGCGATGTAGAGCGGCCCTTGACGCCGACGGAGCTGCGAACTTTTTCGCAAAGCCCTTATGTGTGCGTCGGCAATCATACCCGCGACCATGCGATTCTTACTAACTATACCGCAGCGGAAATATACACTCAAATCGCCGACGCGCAGCAAGCGCTACAAACCATGACAGGCAAGCTGCCGCAGAGCATCGCCTATCCCAATGGCGGGTTCAACGCGGAGGTCTTGCGCGTGGTCAAACAAGTCGGTCTCAAACTGGGCTTGACCGTGATTGCGCAAAAAAACTATCTGCCACTGGATCTCAGCAATGAGGGCGCGTTACGGCTCGCGCGGTTCCACTTGTCGCGCAAACGCGAGCTGTTGCGACAATGCGCTTTGATTCGTTCGGACGTATGGCTCTATCCCAAACTGAGAAATTTTTTCAAGCGAGGCTACTAATGCGCCGACATTGGCAATGGCTATTTAGCCATCTGCTCATCTTAACCTTGCTTACCCACAGCCACCCAACGCCGCCGGTTGCAGTTAAGGCAGCAGCACAAGCATATCCCTTTCTCGCCGGATTTCCGCGCACCGATTTTCATGGCATTTCCAATTCAGGTCCCGCAGTGGTTGATCTGAATAACGACGGGTATCCAGAGGTCGTCATCGGCGACGACACGGGGTGCGTGTGGGCGTGGAATTATCAAGGCAATCGGCTCGCAGGCTTCCCATGGAAAACCGGG
>CAZDYP010000006.1:0-20262 GCA_964509505.1 uncultured Anaerolineae bacterium
CGATACTCGTCAGGCTTCGCACCATCCCATCGGGCTCGCCAAGGGGTTCGCGTGCGGTCACTGCCATTGTCCACGACGACTCGACGTACTGGGCGAAGTGCGGGCGCGTGGGCTGCGTCTCGATCCATTCTGCGACGCGCGCCGCTTCGATGCCCAAACGCTTGCCTACCCAACGCGCATCTTCTACACGGTTGCCATAATCGCGCACGGTGTCTTGATTGCCCGCCGCGCCTTGCAAGAACAAACACAATCCGCCGCTGATGCCTTCAACCGTGCGGCGCGTCGTGCCGGGGTAATCGGGTGAGATGAGGCGATTGTCCCACGAAAGAATCGTGGGATGCGCTGCGTAGTTGACGAGGATGGCGATAGGCTCGCCTGTGGCGACCGCATCAATGCGGATGACGCCGACCTCATGATCCACGAAGCCCTCATCATGCGGCGCCATCAAAATCGGGCCCGCCTTTGGATCGAGCCGCGACGATTGCATCGCGGGATGTTCCGTGTAGAGACGTTGCGCCGTCGCGTCTTTATCCGCCTTGGGCCACGGCATCCGCCGATTGCGATTCACCTTGCATTCACCCTTGCCGCCTGCGACGCGTGCAGGTTGCATGGCGCGCTGCGCCGCGAATGCGGTGCCGGCAAGCTTTTCGGTGATGCTCGCCACATAAGGCTCGATCATCTCCGCGCCGTTGTCGAACCAAGGCTTCGTGAGACTTGGACCCGAATGTGTATGTGTGGCGGAGAGGCGGATGTGTGTAGCTGGCACACCCGTCAGGTCTGTGATGCGTTGGCGCGCTTGCGCGAGCCAATCGCCAAAGGGTGGATAGAGCAACTCCCATTCGGCGATGATGACTTCTTCGTTGCCGTCACTGGCTGCAAGTACCGTGCAGGTCAACGGCAAGTCAACGCCTTCGGCGCGCTCATGCGCTTGTGCGCTCCAGTTGCCGTGCGCGATACCGACGGGCGGGGTGATGTCGCAACGCGCGACACCTGCTCGTAATTGTGGCATATCAGGCTCCGTATGTCGGTTACTCTTTTAACTTGGAGACAAGCTCGGGGAGATCACTATAAGCGTAAGGAGGTCTGCGGCGCAACACGAGCGCCTACTTGCCAAGCCATCAATCGCTCGGTTGACTTGTTGGCGCACGTTTCCCGGTAGCTGTTTGCGCGCGTCATGCACTTGAGGCTCAAGCAGCAAGTCGTAGTCGCTCATCGTTTATCCTTGTGGTTAGGGTTCGCCCCATTGCGCCGATTTTAAAATCTCAACAGCGCTCGTGTCTTCCTCCTGACCAATAGATAGGCAAAGTATAACACAAATGAATGGTTCGTCATTCTCTCAACCGCGGATCCAGCGCGTCGCGCAACCCATCGCCCAAAAAGTTGAAGCCTAAGACGGCGACGACGATGGCGAGGCCGGGGAAGACGGCGACCCACGGCGCAGATTCCATAAATTTCCGTCCATTGCTCAACATCACACCCCACGATGGGTCGGGCGGTTGCGTCCCCAGTCCGAGAAAACTCAGCGCGGCTTCGGTGAGAATCGCCGTGGACATTTGCAAGGTCATCAGCACGATGATGGGCGCAATGATGTTCGGCAGGATGTAGCGCCAGATGATGTGAACATCCGGCCCGCCGACGACGCGCGCCGCTTCGAGATACACCTCGTTCTTGACGGAAAGCACCGAGCCGCGCGTGACGCGCGCAAAGGCGGGCGCATAGGTGATGCCGATGGCGATCATGGCATTCGTGATGCTCGGTCCCAACAAGCCCGCGATGACGATGGCCAGCACCAGCGCGGGAATGGCGAACATGATGTCCACGAAGCGCATCACGATATTATCGAATGTGCCGCCGATGTAACCTGCCAGCACGCCGACGGTGGTGCCGAGCGTAAAGGCAATCGTGACGGCGATGATGCCCACTTGCAGCGAAATGCGGGCGCCATGCACGATCCGCGAAAATACGTCACGGCCCAATTCGTCGGTGCCAAGATAGTATTGACCGCTTGGGGGCAAGAGGCGTTTGGCGTCTTGTGAGGTTGGTTTATAAGGTGAAATGAGGGGAGCGAAGCCCGCCACAAAAATCACAAACGCAATCACGACCACGCCGATGGCGCCAATGCGATTGTGTCTCAAAAACTGGAGGGTTTGTTGGCGCACGGTGCGTGGGGGGCGTTCCACGAATTGAGGAGGTGAGACAGAGAGGTTGTTCATGAAGTTGCTAGTCGTTAGTCGCTAATCGTTAGTCATTAGTCGCTAGCGATTAGTGACTAGCGACTAGCGACTAATGACTAAGAGTATTTGATGCGTGGGTCGAGATAAGCGTACGTGAGATCCACCAACAAATTGACGCTGATGAAGATAGTCGCCAAAAAGAGCGAGGTGACTTGCACCATCGGATAATCACGTCCAAGTATGCCCTGCACCAAATTCCAACCAACGCCCGGCAACCCAAAAATTTGCTCGATGATGACCGAACCGCCCATCAACGAGCCCATTTGGATGCCGATGACGGTGATGACGGGAATCAACGAATTTTTGAGCGCGTGTCCCATCACCACCCGCAACTCACGCAAGCCTTTGGCGCGCGCTGTGCGAATGTAATCTTGACGCAACACTTCGAGCATCGCTGCGCGCGCCATACGCATTTCGACCGCCATCAGTTGCACCGACAACGCGAGCGCGGGCAGAAACATTTGCTGAAGATTGCCAACCAAATCTTGCGTGGGCGGGATGAAGAAGACCGAAGGCACCCACTGAAAGAATACCGACGTCATTAGCAGGAACATAGTCGCCAACCAAAAGTTGGGAAACGCTAATCCGATCAAGCCCGCAATGCGCACCCAGAAGTCTGTGTGGCTGTTGCGCTTCACGGCGGAAATGACGCCCAACGGCACAGCGACGATGACGGACATCGTGATGGCGAGGAGCGCGAGTTCGACGGTGATGGGCAAACCTTGTAACAACGATTTGGCAATGGGTTCGCGCGTATAAAGCGATTTGCCCAAATCGCCTGTCAGCAGCTCGCCAACCCATCGAATGTATTGCACGGGAATCGGTTGATCGAGACCATACTTGCGGCGCAGCTCGGCTTTCGCTTCGGGGGTGTAGGTTGGGTCTGCGCCGACGAGCGCATCCACGACATCGGCGGGCATCAATCGCACCATCAAGAAGATGAGCAGCGACATGCCGATGAGCGTCGGGATGAGGAGAAACAGACGGCGGAGGAGGTATTTGCTCATGAATTGTGTCACGGGTTCAAGTGTCAAGTGTCAAGTGGGTTGAACGACATGACACTTGACACTTTGACACTTGACACTCGTTTTTAGCCTGCGGGATCAAGCCACGTTTCACGCAAGCCTGTATGGAAATCATTGAACGCGACGTACATATCTTTGACCTGCTTACGAATGACGTGGAACTTGAACGGCTGCACAGTGGTGAAGTGTGGATATTCGTCAAGCGCGATTTCCTGAATGCGGCGCGCGAGTTGCTTGCGTTTGGCGACATCCAGCTCGACGACCAATTGATCATACGCTTTGATGGCTTCGTTGTTCTTCCAACCATCGCCCTTGTTGAACCAAATCGAAGCCGCGCCAGTGGTAGGGCGTCCATATTCGTTGATGTAGCCCGAAACGTCGTGACGCATGCCGCGCCCCGTCGAGCAGAAGTCGAAGGTGCCGTCGCCGTTGCGTTTAGCGAAGGGTGCGATCTCTTCGGGCACCACTTTGACTTCGATACCAATCTTCTTCAGTTGCTCTTTCACGATTTCGGCAATCTGCGTGTATTCGACGGGGATGCTGATGGAATACAACGTGATCTCGAACCCATTGCTGAAGCCCGCCTCCGCCATCAACTTCTTCGCGCCATCCAAATCATATTTGTAGTAGTTTGCAGCGAGCTCTTCGGGCTTGATGAACCAGTCGCCATAGCCGGGCGGCACGGGGCCTGACAGCATCCCATCGCCGCCATACACCTTTTCGAGAATCTCTTGGCGATTGATGGCTTTGTTCATTGCTTGGCGCACCGGCTTCTTGTTCCACGGCTTGCCGTCGCCTTTGATCGTCAGTTGCAATTGACGTGGCGCGGAGAACAAACCCTTGAGGATGATGAGATTGGGGTCTTTGATGGCGCGCGCGGTGTCGGCGCTGACGGTGCAACCATCAATTTGCCCAGCGCGCAAAGCAGCTAGCGTCGCATTTTCATCGGGCAAAACTTTCAGAACGAGTTCGTCGAGATACGGCAAATCTTTTTTCCAAAAGTCTTTGTTCTTCGTATAGACGACGCGGTCTTTGGCGACGTACTCGACCAACTTGAAAGGTCCTGTGCCGATGCCGGTCGTCACCAGATTCGCTTTGGCATATTGATCTTTGGGGATGATGGCGCTGTAACGCGACCACGCGAGATAGCCAATCACCGTCGGATCCGCGCCCTTCATGTTGAACTTCACGGTGTACTTGTCCACCACATCCACGCCAGTGATGCTTGGATATTGCGCAATCTTGATGCCGGGTTCAGGTGGGTTCGCTTGCATTTCGATGGAGTACTTCACGTCCTCAGCGGTCACTTCTTGACCATTGTGGAACTTCACGCCTTGTCGCAAGTTCCAGATCCACGTCTTGTCGTCGGGCGTGGACCATTTTTCGGCGAGGGCTGGCTTTACGTTGAGGTCTTTGTCCCACTCGACGAGCGAATCGTACATGAACTCTTTGCCCCAATGATTCGCTGTGGGAATCGCGCCAAAGGGGACAAGGTTGACGGGGTCTTGGTTGATTGCCCATGTGATTTTGCCGCCCGACTTGGGCTTGACGACGGCGGGCGCCGTCGTGGGCGCTGGCACGGCAGCGCCGGGTGCAGTGGTCGGTGCACTCGAAGGCGCTTGCGTTGCTGCGGGACCGCACGCTGCGACGATAGCGCTTGCCACCGTTGCGCCACCGACGAGAGTGACGCTTCGCAAAAATTGACGCCGTGACATATTTAGTTTTTCTTGCTGCTGCTGATTCATCTTCTCCTCCTTTAGAGAGAAAGCATGAGGTAACGCGGCGCAACTCAAATCGCGTTACGGTTATTCGCCGACAAACAAAAAGTGTGGTCAGGTGATTTTCATTTCTTCACTAGCCGCAGCATCCAAAAAGTTGTCAAAGTTATTGCCCAGGTGTTGGCAGCCCAGGCGTCTTTCTCCATGACTATGCGACCAATTGACCATACGACTTTATTTGTCCATCCGATACTTCTCTACCACCTCCATGTTCAACTTGACACCCAACCCCGGCGCTTGCGGAATCGTCGCCACACCATCGTTCAGCGTCGTCGCTACGTTCGCGAGCTCGCGGCGCAACGGCGATTCACTCACGGTGTATTCTGCGAAGGGGATGTCGGGCGTGATAGCCGCCAGGTGCAACGTCGCCGCGACGAGGATGCCCGACTTCCACGCATGGAATACACACAGCTTGTAATGTTGCTGCGCCATCAACATGATGCGCTTACATTCGGTGAAGCCAGCCGCGCGCGACACGTCGGGTTGAATCACATCTACTTCGCCGTGCGTGATGAGCGCCTCGAACGCTTTGAGCGAACAATCCTGCTCGCCCGTCGCTATCCGCATATCGCCGTTTGCCGCGCGCGAGAGTTGGCGATAACCGTCAAGGTCATCGCCTTCGAGCGCTTCTTCAAGCCAGAACGGTTTGTAGGGTTTGAAGGCGCGCACCCGTTGAATCGCCTCGCGCGCCTTGAATGGGCAACCGGCGTCAATTAGCAAATCGGTATCGTCGCCTACTGCGCGCCGCGCCGTCTCGACTAATTTTACGTCGCCTGTGAGACTACGCCCCATCGGGCCCCAGCCAAACTTCACCGCCGTAAAGCCTTGCGACACATACTTCTGCCCCACCGCGGCCATTTCGCCGGGGTCTTCGGTGAACAAGGCGCTGGCATACACACGCACACGATCACGATAGGCCGCGCCGAGCAACGCATGGATGGGCTTGCCCAACGCTTGCCCAACGATGTCCCAGAGCGCGATGTCAACAGCGGCAATGGCGGATTGCGCCACGCCGTTACGCCCAAGCCAGAGCGTCGCTGTTTGCATCTCCTGCCACAGTTGTTCGACGTGGAATGGGTCACGTCCAATCAATACTTCACGCAGCCCACGCTGACGCGGCCACGACGACCATGCTTCGACAATGGCTTTCACGGCGAGTGGCGACGAATCGGCTTCGCCGACGCCCACGATGCCTTCGTCGGTATGCACGCGCACGATGACGTCGTCTTGAATGCCATCGGCGATGTGGATATTGTGTTGCGGAATGCGGAGGGGAATAGCCTCGACCTTTGTGATTTTCATGGAATCCTGTGAGATCCTAAAGTGCGTCTCAAAATGTCATTGCGAGCGAAGCGAAGCAATCTCCGTGTGCTGTGAGAAGGGGGTTGCTTCGTCGCAAACAACGCTCCTCGCAACGACAGTTAAGACAATCTCCGAGTCGCTTGAAAGTGGCACACTTATACAAAAATACCGTGTGCTTGTCAAAAGCTTGTCTGACGAACAATTGACGCACGCTGACGATTTTGCTATGATTGCGCCCCCAAATTGTGTGTTTGTCTGAGTGATAATGAAACCTTCTCGCAAATTGTCCGTCAGACAAAAAGCTATCAAATTGGCGACGGCCACCGACATCGAGCAGATGCTTGAGCAGCGCATCCGCACAGGCGCGTATGCTGAAGGCGAACGCTTGCCCACTGTGCGTGAGTTGGCTGACGAGCTGCGCGTGAACAAAAACACCGTCGCGCGCGCGTATCAGTCGCTGGAGCGACGCGGCTATTTGGAGCTGGCGCGTGGGCGCGGCGCATTCGTGCGCCAACGCGAGCCGACACTCGGCGTCGCCGACAGTCGGTGGTTGGCGCGACTTGACCAGTTGTTGACGGATGCACAGCGTCACGCATTGAGCCGCGAGGTCGTGCAACACGAGCTCGCACGCTGTCTGGAGCGTGTCTATGGACGCAGCGGTTTGCGCGTCGCCTTCATCGAATGCAATGCGCCCGACATCGAAGCGATGAGCGAAGCGTTGCGCGAAGCCGTGAAGCATCCGCTCAAAGGGGTAATGCTCTCCGATGCGCTCAGGCGTCCAAAGGAACTGGCGGAACAATTCGACCTCATCGTGACCACTTTCTATCACCTGAGCGAAGTCAGTCAAGCGTTGGGCGCGAACTACAAGGAAAAAATCATCGGCGTTCACGCCATGCCGAGGCACGATGCGTTGCTCAAAATTGCGCGCTTGCACGCGCAAGTCATTGGCCTCGTCTGTGATCGCTCTAGCACGATTGACAACCTCAAGCACATCATCCATACCTATCACCCCACTGCGACCATCATGCCCACGCTGATTGATGACAAAGCGCAATTGAAGTCGTTGCTCAAAAAAGCCGATGCGATTGTCGTCACTCGCTCATGCCATGAACGATTGATGACGCTCAAACCCAACATTCCCGTCATTATGGTCATCTTCGAAATTGATCAACAGTCGGTGGATTTTCTCAGGACGAAGATTGGGGAGCAAAGCAAGGACGAGTAAACGCGGTAACTCATTTCAGCGTTTACCCATTGACTCATTTACCGCAAGCCTATGATGAACATAGACCCCATCAAATTTGAAGTCATCCGCAACGCCTTGCTCGAAGTGACCGAAGAGATGGCGATCACGATGCGACGCAGCGCATATTCGACGAATATCAAGACGCGCGCCGATTTTTCGTGTGCGTTCTTTGATCGCAATTTGCGCGTCGTCGCGCAGGCATTCGCGCAACCGAACCATCTTGGCTCGTTCGTCGAGCTCGTGCCGCGCGCTGTGCGTGAGTATGGGCTGGAGCATCTGCGCGCGGGCGATGCGATTCTCACCAATGACCCGTATCGCGGCGGCGTGCATTTGAACGACATCACGTTGATTACGCCCGTGTTTACCTCGCCCCCAGCCCCTCTTCCTGCCAGCGAGAGGGGAGAAAGGGGTGAGGGTCAGTTGTTAGGCTTCGTCGCCTCGCTCGCGCATCACGTGGATGTGGGCGGCGGCGCACCTGCAAGCATTGGCGCATTTCGTGAGGTGTTTCAAGAGGGCATCATCATCCCACCTGTGAAGCTTGCGCAAGGTGGGCAGATCATTGACGATGTGTTTCGTCTTATTCTCGCGCAGATTCGCTCGAAGCACGAGACGGGCGGCGACTTTCGCGCGCAAATCGCGGCGAACAACACGGGCGCGCGACGCGTGAATATGTTGGTGGGGCGCATGGGCTACGACGAGGTGAACGCTTACATTGACGAGCTCATCGCCTA
This sequence comes from uncultured Anaerolineae bacterium, assembly GCA_964509505.1. Lineage (GTDB taxonomy): Bacteria > Chloroflexota > Anaerolineae > JACRMK01 > JACRMK01 > CAZDYP01. The sequence continues at coordinate 8,317 of CAZDYP010000006.1, forward strand.
CACGGAGCGTCGCACACGGGCGGACATTGCGAAGTTGCCGCGCGGCGAATTTACGGCAGACTGTTATCTCGACAACGATGGCTACACGGATCAGCGTGTACATCTGATGGCGAAGGTCATCATGGACGATGATGGTGTGACGTTCGATTTGTCGGGCTGTGATTCGCAGCGTCGCGCGCCCGTCAACTCCACCTTCGCGCAGACGTTTTCGGGTTGCGCGTATGTGTTGAAGTGTCTGATTGATCCTGATGTGCCGACGAATGCGGGTTTCTATCGTTGCGTGCGTGTGCTTGCGCCGCCAGGCACAGTCGTGAATTGTGTCGCGCCCGCGCCCGTCGTCGCGGGTTGGGAGACGCAAGTGCGCCTCACCGACTTGTTGTTCAAAGCGCTCGCGCCCGCATTGCCTGAGCGTATGATTGCTGGCACGAAGGCGATGATTTGTCACGCGGGCTTCGGCGGTATCTCGCCGCGCACAGGTGAATACTATTGCTTCCTCGAAACGATTTCAGGCGGGTATGGCGGACGCGCGCACAGTGATGGACCTGACGCGGTGCAGACGCATGGACAAAACACCGAGAACGCGCCCATCGAAGAAACAGAGCGCGGCTATCCATTGCGAATCACCCAATACCAATTGCTCGATGACTCTGAAGGCGCAGGCAAATTTCGCGGTGGCTTGGGTGTGCGGCGCGACTATGTGTTCCCTGACCATGCGCCACTGTTCACGATTCTGGCAGACCGTGACCGCGAGGGACCATGGGGATTGTTTGGCGGATGGTCGGGCGAGCGCGCATATTACATTTTGAATCCTGACGGCGAAGCCAAGTTACTCAGCTCAAAGACGACGCTTGAGCTTAAACCCGGCGATGTGATTAGCTATCAGACGTGCGGCGGCGGCGGCTATGGCAATCCGCACGAGCGCGATCCGCAGTTGGTGCTGCGCGATGTGCGTGAGGGGAAGGTGAACGCGCAGCGCGCGCGTGAGGTGTACGGTGTGGCGATTGATGTCGAGCGATGGGTGGTAGACAAGACGACGACGAAGCGATTGCGTGAAGCGTGAAACGTGAGATACAATGCGCAGCATTACAAAACGAAGAGGAATATTTTATGACCGATGATTCTGCTGTTGCCGCCACCCCCGAATCCCTCGCAAATCATTCGCCTACGGCGGTTAGCCGCGAAGCAACCATCGCCCCTCCCTCATCTCACACAATTCAGCATCGCGCCGCAGACAAAACTCGTTTGAGCTTCAGCACGTTTGCCTCGTTGCGCCATCGTGATTACCGCTTGCTTTGGACAGGCACATTGTTCATGAGCGCGGGGCAGTGGATTCAGCAAGTGACATTGGGTTGGTTGCTCTATGACATGACGGGCTCATCGGTGTTGCTCGGCGTGTTGAATGGCTTGCGTACGCTTCCGTTTCTGGTGACGGGACCGTTGGCAGGCGTGGCGGCAGATCGCATGAATCGGCGGCATTTGTTGTTGATGACGCAGTTGGTGTTGTTTCTGACGGCGTACACGATGGGCACGTTGGTCGTGAACCAGTGGGTGCAGGTGTGGCATCTATTCGTGTTCGCGCTCATCACGGGTACTGCGTGGTCGTTCAATCAGCCCGTGCGCCAAACGCTGGTACCGAACATCGTGCCGAAAGCCGACCTGATGAATGCCATCGCGCTCAACTCGGTTGGTTTCAATATCACGAAAGTCATCGGGCCCACGCTCGGCGGTTTGCTGATTGCGTGGTTTGGCGCGGGCGGCAACTTCTTCGTGCAAGGCACGGCGTATCTGCTGGTATTGAGCAGCATCTATTTGATGTACGTGCCGCCAACGCCCACCGCCGCGCGCCAAACATCTGCCGCCGACAACTTGAAAGAAGGGTTGCGTTACGTGCGTTACCATCCGCTGGTACTGACTTTAATCGTCGCCTCGCTCATCCCCAACATTTTTGCGATGCCCTACAACACGCTGATGCCGATTTTCCAGAAAGACGTATTCCAGTTGGGACCCGAGAGTTTGGGTTTGATGTTGGCTGCGCCGGGCGTGGGCGCGGTGATTAGCACGTTGGGGTTGGCGTCGGTGACGAATCGCATCAAGCGCAAAGGAGTGTTGATGTTGGCGTCGTTGGTGGTCTTGGGCTTCAGCTTGATGGCGTTTGCGTGGAGCCCATCGTTGCCATTGGCGTTGGTCGCCTTAGCGTTCGTGGGTGCGTGCCAGATTTTGTTCAACGCGACAACGAACACGTTGATTCAAACGATTGTGCCTGACGAACTGCGTGGGCGCGTGATGAGCATCTACATGCTTGACGTGGGCATGGTGCCATTGGGCGCGATGTTCGCAGGTATCACCACCTCGTTCATTGGCGCGCCAAGCACCGTGACGATCATGGGCGCGATTGTGGTCGTATTGGCGGTGTTGGTCGCGTGGCGCGTGCCGCGCATTCGTGAGGTGAGAATGTGAGCCTGTGAAGCCTATCCGCTTTGGGCGGGGCAAAGTGGGGATTCTGTAGAAGGTGTATAGGCGCAGTGAAAAGCGATAAGGGAAATTAGGGGAGATGGTTTGATGAGGGAAAGTCGAATTGCGCGGAGTTACTCTTTTTCTTGGGAGCTACCGCCTGCTGTACAACTTTGGTAGAGGGTGCTGGCGAATGAGCCGCCGATCGCGTAGAAAACACCATCGAGCGATTCATGAACTCGTTAATGGCAAGCACATCGAAGCCTGCGGCGCGCAAGGCGCGGACGACCGCAAAGTCGCAACTTTCATCAGCGAGGAAACGTAAAGCAGGCATAGCTATCAAGCAGGTTGCAGCAAAATCGTTTCATGCGACAGTGTATCGGCAGCGTACGCCAGCGCGGCTTGGATATCGGCTTTGGTTAAGCGTGGGTAAGCATCCAACAACTCGGACTCGGTCATGCCTTCGCTCAATTTCCGCAAGACCAATTCAACCGTGATGCGTGTGCCGCGAATGACGGGCTTGCCTAGCATGACATCGGGATTGATTTCGATGCGGTTCAGCAGCATATAACCTCCATTCGATGAAGATTATACCACGATTGAAAATAGACGATGAGGCAATCACACGATGACCTCTCAACCCATTCACGATATTCGTTTTCTGTATGACTTGAAGTGCCCCGTCCGCGACGGCGTGCGTCTCTCGACCGACGTCTATCTGCCGCGCGGCGGTGGCAAGTGGCCCGTCATCTTTCTGCGCACGCCCTACGAGACAACGCACGGTCCCCACATTGATTGGGCGTGTTGGTGGGCGAAGCGCGGCTATGCCGTCGTCATCCAAGATGATCGCGGCAAGTACGAATCCGAAGGTGCGGCGTTCTATGCGTATCACGACGACGGGCGCGACGGTCACGACGCGCTGGCATGGATTGCCGAGCAGCCGTGGTGCGATGGCAAAATTGGCATGAGCGGGCGCTCCTATGGCGGCATCGTGCAATGGCAGCTCGCGCCATATCGCAGCCCATATCTCACGTGCCTCGCGCCGCAAGTCATCATGGGCGACTACTTCGCCGACTGCCATCGCATCGGCGGCGCGGTGCAATGGGCGCTCACGCTCGCGGCGGCGCTCACGTTTCACACCGCCGTCGCCTTCACGCAGCTCGGCGCGACGCACATCTTCGGCAATCAGCGCACCTATCGCCATCTGCCGCTCGTCACCGCCGATGTCGAGGTCGTCGGGCGCGAGATTCCGTTCTATCGCGACTGGTTCAAGCATCAAGTTTATGACGACTATTGGCGCGCCATCAACACCGAAGAGAAGTTGCACGAAATTGACACGCCTATCTATCAGCAAGCCGCATGGTACGACCCTTACACCGCGTCCGAGTTCCGCATGTTCAATGGGATGCGCGAGCGCGGCTTCTCAGAACACGCGCGCAAAAATCAAAAAATCTACTGCATCCCGTGGACACATCACATCCCCGAATCGTCCAAACTGGGCGATTTGGATTTTGGTCCACAAGGCTACGTGGACTTAAAGATTGAAGACTTAAGATGGTTCGATTACTGGTTGAAGGGGATAGATACGGGGGTGATGAGCGAGCCGCCCATCAAACTCTTCGTGATGGGCGCAAACGAATGGCGTTTTGAAAACGAATGGCCCCTCGCGCGTACCGATTGGCAGCAATGGTATCTGCACAGTCGTGGTCACGCGAACACGTTGTATGGCGATGGCATACTTTCAACCAACCAGCCAACCAACGAACCACCCGATCGTTACGATTACGACCCTGGCAACCCCGTGCCGACGCTCGGCGGCAACAACTCGACGTGGACGCTGATGAAGTTCGCGCAAGATCAAATCTTCCCCGGCCCCATTGACCAGCGCCCCATCGAGCGCCGTGATGATGTGCTGTGCTACACCAGCGCTGTGTTAGAGAAAGACTTGGAAGTGACGGGGCCGCTACAAGTCATACTGTATGCGGAGTCGTCGGCGCGCGACACCGACTTCACGGCGAAGCTCGTGGATGTGTATCCCGATGGCAAAGCGATTCACCTCGCCGAGGGCATCGTGCGCGCGCGTCATCGCGCGCGCATGGAGCGTGTCGAGTTCCTCGAACCAAACAGCGTCGCCGAGTATCGCATTGACCTCGCGCCGACGAGCAACGTCTTCAAAGTGGGGCATCGCCTGCGCGTCGAGATTTCGTCCAGCAACTTCCCGCGCTTTGACCGCTGCCTCAACACGACGGACGACATCGGTTTTGGCACACAATGGCAAATCGCCAAGCAGACCGTGTTGCACACGAGCGCGTATCCATCGCACATCATCCTGCCAGTAATCAGTAGTCAGTAGTCAGTAGCCAGTAATCAGGAGTCAGTAGCCAGTAATCAGGAGTCAGTAGCCAGTAATCAGGAGTCAGTAATCAGTAGCCAGTAATCAGTAGTCAGTAATCAGTAGCCAGTAACCAGACTGTATCCGTTATCTGGCTACTGGCTACTGATTACTGATTACTAACTTCGCTCTGTTTGCCGTCCTAAAACGGATAACCCCTCAGTCCCTGCAAACCCTTCACGCACGAAATCTCGCCCATGTGGAGGTTACAGTCCATCAGCACCATCAAGAACAAAGTGCGCGCCGTCTGCATGCCCATCCCCAACCACGACATATCAACAGGCTTTTGCAAATCTTCGTCGGTCATGCTGGCGAGCAGGTCTTCGGTGTTAGCAAAGACTTGTTTGGCATAAGGGAGCGCGGCCGTGAGGTCAACCTTCAAACGCTGCGCCCACTCAGCCCAATCGTCCATAGGCAGCGGCTCGCTCAAGCCTGCATTGACTGTCATCATCAAGGGTTGTGCGCCTTTCACCAGCTGGTTGAGCAGGAAATCTTCAGCGCCGCACGTATGGTGCATAAAGTTCGAGATGATGGTGTGAGCGTGGCCCGGCGGTTGCCAGTGCGCTACCTCGGGCGTGACATCCGCCATCGTCTTGGCGAGCCACTCGTGCGAAATTTGGTACGCTGTCAGCAAGGTTGAACAGATGATGTTGTCGCGAACAGGTGCAGCTGTTGTGGGATTACTCATAAATCTTTCTCCTTTTTGGCTCTCCCGCCTTTGATGTAGAAAAGCCGCTGCTGCTCGCGCAGGATATGCAATCCTGCGCCCTGAGCGGCGGATTCCAAATCCGCCGTGAGCGTTTTACACCAAAGTCAGTAGCGCCTCCTGTTTGTAATTTGTTGCGCCTAGTATAAGGAAAAAGACCTCTGCTGACATCGGGGAACTTACGGGGTTTTCGTCAGAGGGATACGGGGTTTTATCGTCAGGAGGGAGATTGCTTCGTTTCACTACTCAGAAACTTCCTACTGCGCTCGGCGGATTTGATGGAGTTTAAAAAATTAATCCCGTAACCACTCGTGGTGGATTTGCAATCCGCCGCCGCGTGAGCGCGGGATTCCAAATCCCGCGCGAGCGGGTCGTAACGGAAATAATTTCTTAATGTTTATTAATCCGCCACCCAGCGCTGGATTACAAATCCAGCGCGAGCGGCAAGTCGGTGTAACCGTGTCGGTACGCAGACTGCACCCTGAGCATAGTCGAAGGACGCTGACGGTCTGGCTTATCTCGCAATGACAGTATATGAGCACAAGTCCTGTCGTTTCACGTATCAGGCGACAGCTCGTGCTTCGCCACCCATGTGGCTATTTCCACCCGTGAATTGACGCTGAGCTTGTTCATGATGTTGCCGATGTGAAACTCGATGGTGCGCGGTGAAAGCACCAGCTGTTCGGCAATCTCGCGGTTGCTTTGACCTTGTGCGATGAGCAACGCGATGCTCCTTTCGCGCGCCGTCAATCCACCCGCTTTGACCTTGGCTTGTTGCAATGGGGTGAGCGGCGTCGTGGGCATCAGCGCCTGTGCGCGTTGCGCGAATTGCGTGCGTAGCACGCGCAGTGCGCGCAAGTTCGTTGGAGCAGTGGGCAAGTCGTTGGCGAGTTGCGCGATGAGGCGCTTTGCCGCATCAAACTCGGCGGCCGCTTGCTCTGGCTTGCGCATGGAGCGATACAATTTGCCAAGCGCGATATGCAAGCGCCAGACTTGAGGCGGCGTATCCAATTCGATAGCGACGCGCAACCCATCGCGCAAGACCGCTTCCGCTTCGGATCGGCGAGCCAATGCCGTGAGCGCCTCGCCGCGCAAACGCCACAGACGCGGCACGACCTCACCCCTTCTCTCCTCTCCTAGAAGGAGAGGGATTGGGGGTGAGGTCAAATGTGGCGTGACGCGTAATACCTGACCGAGTGTCGCCAATGCCGTCTCTGCTTGCCCTTGCGCCAATTCCAGCTCCGCGCGGGCGGTCCAGAGGCGACGCACCATTTCGGATTGCAAAGGCGCAGCGGGCCGGAGCAGTTCGGACAGCAAGGATGAAGCAGAAGCGTGTTCGTTCAAAGCTGTCAACACAGGCACCAGAAAACTCGCAGTCAACGCGGCATAGAGATAGACGTTCACTTTGCGCGCCATGTCCAGCGCGCGTTGAAGGTGCGGGCGCGCCAACTCGAATGCGAGCAGGTCTGTATAGAGTGCGCCCAGCGTCATGTTGCTCAGAGATATCCAAAGGGTGTGGGCGCTCTCCGTAGCGATCATCAGGCTCTCGTTGGCAAAGGTCAAGCCGGCTGCATATTGTCCGCGCGCGCCCAGCACCAGCGCACAGTACGACCGCACGGCCGCTTCGTCTGAGCGCGTGCCAATTTGCCGCGTGAGTTGTAATACTTCAGCCACGTCGCGCTTGCACTCATCCAAACTCACAGGGGTAGCGACCATCAAGTCCGCCGTGTAGCAACCGCAACGCATGAGGTGTATGGACAACGGCAGGAGCAAGCGTGAGCGGTCATTCAGTGTGCGGCAAATCTGAATGGCTTGCTCGTAGTGTTTCATGCTCGCCAACAAATCGCCCATCATAAAGTAATTGGCGCCCAACAAGTCGTGTGTCATCGCCTTGCCGCGCGGGTCGTTCAACAGCTGGAAGATCATCAGCGCTTCTTGATGATAGGGCAGCGCGTCCCATTGCCGATCCAGATTGACCAGCAAATTGCCCGCACGATTCAAACTATGCGCCAACGTGGAGAGGTCGTCGAGCTGTCGCGCTAGCTCAAGCGCACGACGCAGGTAGGTCTCGGCTTTGGTATAATCGCGCGCGTTCCACAGGAAGCCGAGAGAGAGTGTGGCTTGCCATTCATCGCGTTTGTCGCGCGCGTGTGCGTGTGCGGATTCATAATCTGCGCGTGCAAGCTCAAAATTGCCGAGCGCCTCGTGCATTTGTCCGCGTTGGTGGTGGAGCGGCGACAAGTCAGCCGACGGTTTCGCCTCGCCTTTGTGGAGTGGGAGGCGCAGCGCCAAATGCTCTGCGGCTTCAATCGCGCGCGTGAAATGTTCGACGGCGGCGCGCGGTGAGAACAAAGCCTGAGCGCGTTCGCCCGCGCGTCGCGCACAATCACACGCTTTGGTCCATTCACCCGCCTCGAAATAATGCAACGCCAGGTCGGCGACGTACACATCCAGTTGAGCACTGTAGCGTTGCTCGATGGCGGCGGCAATAGCACGATGCAGCGGGCGGCGTTCGCGGACGAGCATTTGTGTGTAAATCGCCTGTCGTGTCAGTGCGTGGCGAAAGGCGAATTGCTCATCTTGCTCAATCACAAGTTGCGCGGCGATGAGCTGCTTGATGTGAGCGAGCAAGGTTGCCTCATCATTTTGTGTTATGTCGAGCAGCACTTCAAAGTCAAAACGCCGCCCCATCACAGCGGCTAAGCGTAACACGTGTTGTGCCTCAGCCGAGAGTTGTTGAGCGCGTTGTTGCACCGCATCCTGTACGGTGATGGGAATGCGCCATTCGCTCAACTGTGTGCGCATCCAGCCCCTTTGCACACGAAAGATGTCGCCGCTTCCCACCAACGACTTCATCATCTCTTCGATGAAGAAGGGGTTGCCGTCGGTTAGTTCGTGAATAGCGTCTGAGAGCTCGCGCTGGATGGGCGCATGGGTAAGGGTAGATAAAAGCAATTGCTGTGTATCGCTTGCTTGCAGCGGCAGCAAGTTGATGGTCGTCACAAGCCGTGTACGCTCCAACACGGCGAGACAATGCTGAAGTGAATCACGTGCTTCGTTGCTGCGATAGGTCAGCACAAGCAATAACGGGTGTGTGCCGATGCGATGGACGAAAAATTGCAAGAACTCTAAGCTGATGTCGTCGCACCAATGTAGGTCTTCGAGGAGGATAGTGTGCAGAGACGTGCGACGACACAGCTCTATGAGGCATTGGGCTAACGCCTCGAACAACTGTCGCTTCTCCTGCCCAGGTTCGAGCGCGGGCGCTGGCGACAGAATGGGCAGCAGCGTTTTCAACTCAGGCAGCAGTTGGGCGAGCTCATTGGCTGTGGGCGCGAACGCTTCGGTGATCTCTGCTGATGAATGAGACGCGTTGAAGCGGCGAAGCAGGTCGAGGATGGGCGCGTAGGGTAGGTTGCGATCAAACTCGAAGCAATTGCCACGCAGCACCCTCGTTCCATCGGTTTGTTGCAGCGAGAGAGCCTCTGTGACTAGACGCGACTTGCCGATGCCCGCCTCGCCTGCAATGCAGCAGACGCGTCCTTGACCCTTCTGCGCCAGAGCTAGCTCGGAGCGAAGCAAGCGCAGCGGTTCCTCGCGCCCGATGAGTTGAGGTAACGCAGGAGAGGATGACGGTTGCTCAGGAGATGACATAGCGTGTATTATAATGCAGGATATCTGTTCATAGGTTGCTAACGCCATGTCAGCGTATGAACTTGTCTATCCGATTCATAGTACTCGATGTGTGTGGGTGTCAATCGGAAGACTTTGCCCAGACGCGAGGCTTTCGTGCGAAAGGTGGGGAGACGAAGGAGGCGTTGCAAGAAGGGAATGGCATCTAAAACGCGCGTTTGCGACCAATTGAGTGTGATGATGCCATAACCGTGGTGCGCAGCAACACGCCTCCAAAAATCAAAAACATTGAGTGTGACGAATATCGGTTCGCGGGTGCGCAGCAACAACATCGGAATGGCGTCATCCTTGATGACGGAGTTGGGGCGCAATATCGTAATAGATATGACTCGACCTGCATACCATGACACGATGGCATCTATCACCAATTCGTCGTTCATATTTTCGTCAACGATGATCATGGCTTATCCCGCAGGCTGCAATGTCAATGCGGATGACTCAAACGCGCGGCGCGCTAATTGAATCGCTTCTTTGACGGCCTCGACTGTGATTTTGCTGCGAGAGTAACGCTTGACGGCTTGCTCGATGGTCACACCTGATTCAATCAGCGCGAGGATCATGCTGACCTCTAGTCGCGTGTATTTGAATGTCGGGCGTCCACCACACACGCCCGGCGCGGCCACGATGTATTTGCCAAGTGGATAATATTCGTACAGCTCGCCGCCATACATTTCCTGCACAAGTTTGGGTTTAGTCGCTTTGGTTCGACGCATGGTACACCTCCGTGCCTAGATTATACACTGCTCACGAAAATTATGCTTGACCCGATCAAATTTGAAGTCATCCGCAACGCGCTCCTTGAAGCGACTGAAGAGATGGCGGTTGCGCTCAAGCGCAGCGCCTATTCGGTGAACATCAAAACGCGCACCGATTTTTCGTGCGCCTTCTTCGATCACGAGCTCCGCACCGTCGCGCAAGCCACAGGTCAACCCGTGCATCTTGGCTCGCTCGCACACTTCGTCCCGCGCGTCATCACGACGTATGACGCAGACAATCTCCATGCGGGTGATATGCTCGTCGCCAACGACCCGTACTTGGGCGGCGTGCATCTGAACGATGTGACGTTGATTGCGCCTGTCATTCTCCCTTCTCCTTGCAGGAGAGGGGCAGGGGGTGAGGTAGAGCTCCTCGGCTATGTCGCTGCGCTCGCGCATCACGTTGACGTGGGCGGCGGCGCGCCGGGCAGCATTGGCGCATTCCGCGAAGTGTTTCAAGAGGGCATCATCATCCCGCCCGTGAAGTTGGTGCGCGCTGGACAGCTTGACGACGACGTGTTTCGTCTGATGCTCGCGCAGATTCGCTCGAAGCGCGAGACGGCAGGCGACTTCCGCGCGCAAATCGCGGCGTGCCACACGGGCGCGCGACGCCTCAATCAACTCATCGCGCGTGAAGGCTTGGACAATTTTCACGACTACGTTGACGAGCTGCTGCGCTACACAGAACGACGCACGCGCGCCGAGCTCGCCCAATTGCCCAAAGGCGTGTTTAGTGCAGAAGGCGTCGTGGACAACGATGGCTACACGGATCAGCCTGTGCGCCTCAGCGTGAAAATCACGATTGACGATGAGGGTGTGTTCTTCGATTTTGATAGTTGCGATGCGCAACGACGCGCGCCCGTCAACTCGACGTATGCGATGACGTTTGCGGGTTGCGCGTACGCGCTCAAGTGTTTGATTGATTCCGATGTGCCTGTGAACGACGGCTTCTATCGCAACGTGCGCATGAATGCGCCGCTCGGCACCGTCGTGAACTGTTCACCGCCCGCACCTGTCGTCGGCGGATGGGAGACGCAGACGCGGTTATGCGATGTCATCTTCAAAGCGTTCGCGCAAGCGTTACCCGAGCGTGTGCCTGCGGGGACGAAGGCGATGATGGCGCAGATTGCCTTCGGCGGCATGGATCCGCGCGACGGCGATTATTATGCTTACTACGAAGCGATTGCGGGCGGCTATGGCGGGCGCGCGACGAAAGACGGCGCGGATGCAGTGCAGGCGCATGGACAGAACACGGAGAACGCTCCGATTGAGCAATCCGAGAACAACTACCCATTTCGCATCACACGCTATGAGCTGATTGAAGATTCAGACGGTGCGGGCAAGCGTCGTGGCGGCTTGGGGTTGCGACGCGACTATCATTTCCCCGACCATGAGGTATCGCTTTCGATTTTGTCTGACCGTGACCGTTGGGGACCGCATGGCTTGTTCGGTGGAATGGCGGGGCAAACTGCGAGTTACATTTTGAATCCCGATGATGGCGTAGGGGCGATTCATGAATCGCCCTTACGATTGAGCTCGAAGACGACGGTGCAACTGAAAGTGGGCGACACGCTTAGTTTTCGTACATGCGGCGGCGGTGGTTACGGCGACCCACGCGAGCGCGATCCGCAGTTCGTGTTGCGTGACGTGCGTGAGGGGAAGGTGAGTGTGGAACGAGCAAGAGAGCAGTATGGTCTTGCAGTGGAAACAACCTGGTGGACGACGGTGCGCGAGCCGTTTCAGTTTTTGAAAGTAGGCCGTTTGGTAGATGGTGATTTGGAGTTGGTGCTTGCGGAGCAGAAGCCGGCGATTCCTGAAAAGGCGTATGTGCCTGCGTATGTTTTTCAAATGAAGTGCGTGGGTTGCGACGGACCGATTGGGCGCATCGCATTGCGGATTGGCAATCCACCCTTGTTAGCTCGTGTGGGTGGGCATGTGGGCTACAGCGT
>CAZDYP010000006.1:20272-23469 GCA_964509505.1 uncultured Anaerolineae bacterium
GGACGCGGACACCTACAGCGTCGAGCCGGCGCATCGCGGACACCACTACGCCGCGCGCAGTGTGCGCTTGCTCATGCCACTCGCGCGACGGCATGGCATGACTTCATTGTGGATTACGTGCAATCCTGATAACATCGCTTCGCGTCGCACGTGTGAATTGGCAGGAGCAGAGTTCGTCGAAATCGTGGATGTGCCGACTGACCACGAGATGTACGCGCGGGGTGAGAGGGAGAAGTGTCGGTATCGGTTGGGGTTGTGATTACCAAACCACACGCACCAAACCTGAGTTTGTAATGGTCGTATCGCGTGTGATGAGAGTTGCGCCATACGCGATGGCTTCAGCCACGATCATACGGTCGTGCATTTCGGGGATGGCTGTCAAGGTACGCAAATCCAGTGTGCGTATTAGAGAGAAGCCAACAATCTGCGCATTGGGCATTGCCTGTAACGTGCGAATGATGGTATTGAAATCTGCTTGGACACGCCTACTTTCGAGCACAAATATCATTTCGGCCAGCGTGATGATTGGCACGATCAAATTGGCAGTACCCGCAGTGACTTCAGCCAATGCAGCCGTTGCTTGTGGGCCGAGGCGATGCGGTTGAGCGAAATACCAAAGTAGGCTATGTGTGTCAGCAATATAATCACTCATCCGGCGAATCCTTATCAGCCAATAACTCGCGCGCTAAGCGCTCAATTTTAATCGCTGACTGTTGGCGAGTTTCAACAATCGCTTGCTCCAATTGCTCAACTTCAGAATTGGTCAGATGTGACCAAATACCTGCCAACTTTGCGAACGTCAGCGGCTTGACGGGCGTGGTCGTTGGCAAGACTTTAATTTCAACTTCAACCGATGTGCCTTCGGGCAAGTTGAGTTTCTTGGTTGGCTTGAGCACACCACTTGCATAAATAGCCTGCACAACCATGATGGTCATCACTCACCTCCATGCAGTGATTATAACTGAATTAACAGGATTCTACTATGCCCTATCGTCTTGGCGTTGACATCGGCGGCACATTCACTGATGCGACCCTCTTAAACGAAGAAACGGGCGAGCTTCGCATCGGCAAAGTCTCGTCCACGCCGAAAGATCCGTCGCTCGGTTTTCTCGCAGCGACGCAGCGCATCTTGCGCGAGGCGAACGTCGCGCCGTCGGATGTGCGTTATGTGGTGCATGGCACCACCGTTGCGACGAACGCCATCATCGAGGGCAAGGTCGCGCGCACGGGCTTCATTACCACTGAAGGCTTCCGCGACATGCTCGAAATCCAACGACAGATTCGCCCGTCGCTCTATGATTTGCAATTCGAGAAACCGCGCCCACTCGTGCCGCGCTACTTGTGCTTCGGCGTGCCAGAGCGTTTGGATTATCGCGGGCAAGCGCTGACGCCGTTGAACACCGATGCGGTGCGTGATGTGGCGCTGCAATTGCGTAAAGAAGGCGTCGAAGCGATTGCTGTGTGCCTACTGCATTCGTACATCAATCCCGCGCACGAAAAACAAATCGGCGAGGTTTTGAGCGAAGTGTTCCCCGAAGCGATTGTCTCCCTCTCATCCGAAGTTGCGCCCGAAATCCGCGAATACTATCGCGCCAGCACCACCGTCATCAATGCCAGCATTCGTCCCATCGTCGCGCGCTACTTGCAGAACCTTGCTGACCGTTTGCGCGAGATGGGGTTGCGCGCTGAGTTGTTGGTGATGCAAAGCAGCGGTGGTGTGTTCACGTTTGCGGCGGCGAGCGAGAAACCCGTGTTCATGGTCGAGTCGGGTCCCGCGGCGGGCGTCATCGCGGCGACGTATCTCGGCGAGACGTTAGGCTTCCGCAACCTCATCTCGCTCGATATGGGCGGCACAACGGCGAAAGCGGGTCTCATCGAAAACGGCGCGCCAAAGGTGACGAAGGATTACGAGGTTGGCGCGACGGCGCAAGCGGGCAGTGGGCGCGCGCGCGGCAGCGGCTATCCGATTCGCACGCCCGTCATTGATCTCGTGGAGATTGGCGCGGGCGGCGGCTCGATTGCGTGGGTGGATTCGGGTGGCGCGTTGCGCGTCGGACCGCAAAGCGCGGGCGCGGATCCCGGTCCCGTGTGTTATAGCAAGGGCGGCACAGAACCAACCGTGACCGATGCGAACCTTGTGTTGGGGCGACTCAATCCCAATTATTTCTTGGGCGGCGAAATCAAATTGGAGGTCGCGCGCGCGCACGAAGCTATTCAGACAAAAATCGCCAATCGCTTGGGCATGGATGTGGTCACAGCCGCGCATGGCATCGTGGAGATTGCAAATGCGGCGATGGTGAATGCGCTGCGGCTGGTGTCGGTGCAACGGGGTTACGACCCGCGCGATTTTGTATTGGTCGCGTTTGGCGGCGGCGGACCTGCTCATGCGAATCGTTTGGCAATGGAAATGGAAATTCCGACGACGTTGATTCCAATGAGTCCGGGCGCCACGTCCGCCTTGGGTTTGCTTGTGACTGACCTCAAGCACGATTACTCAACGACGCTCATTCAGCGCACGGATCGGCTCGACCTTGCGGCGATAGAAGCGGCGTATCGTCGCATGGAAGATGATGGGCGCGCCGCGCTCGCGCGTGAAGGGTTGAATGATGCAGACATGGAATTTGTGCGGCAGGTGGACATGCGCTATGTGGGACAGAGTTTTGAGCTGACGTTACCCTTGTCAGGGGACGGGGGACGGGGGACGGGAGACGGGAGACGAGGAGACATACTAGAACGAGATGGGATTGCCAATGTGGTAGAACGATTCCATCAAGAACACGAGCGCGCGTATGGACACGCTGCGCCGAGCGAGCCAACCGAGTTTGTGAACTTGCGGGTGACGGCAATGGGGAAGATTGGGAAGCCGCGTTTACGCGAGTTGACAGGGAAAGGGGAAGAGGGGAACGCGGAAACGAGGGAAACGACGAGGCGGCAAGTGTATTTCGCCGAGAGCGGCGGTTATGTAGCTTGTCCGATTTACAACCGCTATCAGTTGTGCGTGGGTGATGTGGTTGCGGGGCCTGCGGTGGTCGAGGAGTTTGATTCGACGACGGTGATTCATCCGAGGTGGGCGGCGAAGGTTGATCGGTATGGGAACATGCTGCTCGCAAAAAGTCAGTTGGCGTGAGCGTTAAGTGTTCAAGTGTCAGGCATGATATGGGCGATGCGCTCTAACTTGACGCTTGACACTCGACACT
>CAZDYP010000006.1:23569-53476 GCA_964509505.1 uncultured Anaerolineae bacterium
GAGCATTTCGACGACGTGATTGGCGGCGAGTGTGGTTTTCGCCGTTTGGGCTTTCTCGCACTGTTAGGAGAGCGCGACGTGGACACGGTGAAAGCCAACGTCGCCATGCACCAACGTGTGGGCATTGATGCGCGTGCGCTGATGCCTGACGACGTGAAACAGCTTGAGCCACGTATCACCATCGCCCACATTGGCGCGGCGGCGTATGAGCCCGATTCGGGTCATGCCGATCCGTATGGCACGACGACGGCGTATGCAGCAGCGGCGAAACGACATGGCGCGGAATTGCGAATTGGTGTGATGGTCAATACCATCACACGCAACACCCATAGCTGGTATGTGTTGACCAATGAAGGCACAATTGAAACGCGCACACTCGTCGTCGCCGCAGGCTATCGCACAAGTGAATTGCTCGCGCCATTGGGTGTGACTATTCCGCTCAAGCCTGTGCGCCATACGATGGCTGTCGTGCAACGCTCATCCGATTTTGGCGCACTGCATCCCATCATCTCTGACCGTGTGTTCGGCAGCTACTATCGTCCCGAAGGCGATGAGTTGACGTTGATTGGCACGACGGCAGCAGACGAAGGTCAGGTGGATATCGAAGTGGAAATCGAACGCGCGCCGACGTCGGCTGAAGAGCAACGGTTAGCCGAACGTTTTTATCGTCGCTTTCCGAATCAAGGTGCGGCGACGCTGCGGCCTGGCTTCACGGGTGTCTATGATTGCTCGCCCGATTTGCAGCCGATGCTCGGTCCTGTGAAAGGGCATGAAGGGTTGTATGTGGCGGCGGGTTTCAGTGGGCATGGCTTCAAGCTCAGTCCCGTGATTGGTGAATTGATGGCGGAGCAAATTTGCGAGGGACGCACGACGCTTGTTGACCTTACGTTGTTCAGTCCATCGCGTTTTGCGGAAGGATGTCCCATCAAGTCGCCGTATCCGTACTCCGTTCAAACATTAGGATAGTCAGATAGTCGCGTGGTCGCTTGGTCTCATTGTCATGTCGTCAACAGGACCAAGTGACCAAGAGACCATGAGACCATAAGACCAAACGACCAAGCGACCATGAGCCAAATTCGCATTGGCGCCGACGTCGGCGGCGCGTTTACCGATGTCGTCGTGATAGATGAGGTTAAGCAATCGTTAGCAGAAGTGATCGCTGAATATGAACTCAATCCGATACGAGACTTGCGCCCTGTCTGTCCCAATTGCCATGCGATGACTCATAGAAGGAAACCAGCATATACGATTGAGGAGTTAAAAGGATTGCTGGCAAGGCAAAAAGGCAAATAGAAAATTTCTAGGAGCACTTCATGACCTCCCAACCGACCTACGGCATCCTCATCGCCAAAGATGTGATGGTGCCCATGCGTGACGGTGTGCGGCTCGCTGCCGATATCTACTATCCCGCGCGTGATGGCGAGCGTGTTACGGGACAGTTCCCGACGATTTTGCTTCGCACATCATACGACAAAGCAGCGCAACGCTATGTGGACACCATCGCCAACTTCTTCACGCCGCGTGGCTACGTTACCGTGCAACAAGATTTGCGCGGCCGTTACAACTCTGAAGGCTTTGGTCAGTATTGGCACGTCGCCAATCCGCATGAAGGCAAAGACGGCTACGACACTATCGAATGGATTGCGGCGCAGCCGTGGTCGAATGGCAAGGTCGGCATGGTCGGCAGCTCGCATCCTGGCCTCGTGCAGACACACGCCGCGCTCTATCGTCCGCCGCACCTCACGGCGATTTGGCCCGATGTCGCGCCGACGAACAGCTATCAACAACAAGTGCGGCGCGGCGGCGCGATGCAGCTGCACATGTTCGGCGCGCTGTTTCTGCACGCGCAAGATTCGCAACAAGCGCGCGCCGATGCCAACGTCCACGCCGTCATCTTCGAGGCGATGAAGCGAATGCGCGAGCTCGTCTATGCGACGCCATTCAAGCCGGGACATACGCCGCTCGCCGTCGTGCCGAATCTCGAAAAGACGTTGTTCGATTATTACTATCGCGGCTCGTACGACGAGTTCTGGTCAGCCGAGTACAGCGACTTCACGCGCTACTTTGAGCGCCATGCCGACATCCCCGGCACGTTCAGCGGTGGCTGGTTCGACCCGTTCACCGAAGCGACGACAGGACAATACGCGGCGCTGGCGAAGCAAAACCAATCGCCGCAACGTCTCATCATCGGGCCCTGGACACACATGGGCATGCGCGGCGTGAACATGTCGTATGCAGGCGATGTGGATTTCGGTCCCGACGCGATTTGGGGCTTCGAGCGGTTCAATCCCGAACAGTTGCGCTTTTTTGAGCGGTGGCTCAAAGGCGAGGAGAATGGCATCGAACACGAAGCGCCGATTCGCCTTTTTGTGATGGGCGGTGGCGATGGCAAACGCAATGCCAATGGACGCTTGAATCATGGCGGTTACTGGCGCAGCGAAAACGAATGGCCCCTCGCGCGCACGCGATACACGAACTACTATTTGCATGGGGATGGCACGCTCTCCATTCAAAGTCCAAAGTTCAAAGTTCAAAGTCCTGAGTCTCAACCGACTAATCCAACCAATTCGACTAATCTGACCAATTACCAATCCCCGCGCCGTTTCACTTATGATCCCAACAACCCCGTCCCCACCATCGGCGGCACTGTCGTCGGTTACTTCGAGGTGGTGCCGCTCAATCAGCCGCTCGATCCATTCTGGCGCAAGTATCTGCCGCCGTGGGCGATTCAACGGCAAATCATTCAGGATGGACCTGCTCATCAAAAAGAAGAATCGGGTATCGTCGCGTGCAAGCCGCCATACCTGCCGCTCTCGATGCGTAACGATGTGCTGGTGTTCCAAACGCCGCCGTTGGAGCAAGCTATTGAAGTGACGGGACCGATGACCGTGAACTTGTGGATTTCGTCGTCGGCGGTGGATACCGATTTCACGGCGAAGCTAATTGACGTGTATCCCGCCAACGACGATTATCCCGAGGGCTATCACCTGCTCTTGTGCGATTCAATCATTCGCTGTCGTTATCGCAACAGCTTCGAGTGCGAGGAACTGATGACGCCCAGTGAAATTTATCAAGTGCAGATCGTGTTGCCGCCGACGAGCAACGTGTTCGCCCAAGGTCATCGCATTCGCATTGATATTTCGAGCAGCAACTTCCCGCGCTTTGATCTCAACCCGAACACGGGCGAGCCGCTGGGACGGCACACGCACACGCTCGTCGCGCACAACGCGGTGTATTGTGACGCTGAACATCCGAGTCATGTGACGCTGCCCATCATTCCGCTAAGCCGCTAACAATTCTTTGACGCTACTTGCTCTAATACCATCCCCGTCCGCGCAGACACGGTTAAATGAGATACAACGCCAGCTTGCGCACAAAACTGTGTTGCGTTCCACACATCGCGCAGCGGTGCGCCATCGGGCAACACAGCGCGCAAGGGCAAATCGAACGTGTGAGGCTTGTCGCCTGCATTGAAAATGGCGATGCACGTTTCATTATGGAGATGTCGCCCAAACGCATACGTCATGTCATTCGCATAAAGCATCGTGTATGCGCCATAGCGCAACGACGGATGTGTGTGGCGCAAAGCGATGCAGCGCTTCACGTAGTCGCGCAGACTTTGATTCCACCAATTGTGACGCCAAATCATGCCGCGCCGCGTGTCGGGATCTTTGCCGCCCATCATGCCGATCTCATCGCCATAAAAAATGCTTGGCGCGCCGGGGTACGTCATCTGAAACAATGTCGCCAAGCGCAACGCGGTCTCGTCACCACGCGCCATCGAAAGAAAGCGCGGCGTGTCGTGGCTGTCGAGCAGGTTAAGCATCGTCGCCGTCGCAGGCGCAGGATACCGCTTCAGCAAGACGTCAATGGCTTGTGCAAATCCCGTGGCATCGAGCGGCTGCGGTTTACCGTAACCGCCTTCCATCAAGCTCGCATCACCACGCGCGCCGATGAAAAATTCGACGCAGGCGCGCATGAACTGATAATTCATCGCCGCGTCGAATTGATCGCCTTGCAGCCAACGCTCGGCAGGCTGCCAGATCTCGCCGACGATATACGCCTCGGGGTTTGCCGCTTTCACGTTGCGACGAAACTCGCGCCAGAACTCGTCGTCGTTAATTTCATTCGGCACGTCCAAGCGCCAACCGTCAACCCCGAATTCAATCCAATAGCGCGCAACGTTCCACAAAAATTGGCGCACGGCAGGGGTTTGGGTGTTGAACTTGGGCAAAGCTTTCAAGCCCCACCACGCCTCGTAGCCGGGCTTCGCATTCTCTGGCTCATAGGCATGGAGGGGCCACGACTTGACGATGAACCAATCAAGATAGGGCGACTGTTTTTTGTTCTCTAAAATGTCGTTAAATTGAAAGAAGCCGCGACTGGCGTGATTGAACACCCCATCTAACACGATGCGCATGGAACGGCGATGCGCTTCGTCCAACAACTTCCGCAACGCCATATCACCGCCCAGCAACGGGTCAACACGATAATAGTCGTGCGTGTGGTAACGATGGTTGGCAGTAGATTGAAAAATCGGCGTGAAATAAATGGCGTTGATACCGAGGTCTTGGAGGTAGTCCAAATGTTCGACCACCCCCAACAAATCGCCGCCTTTGAAGCCATGAAATGTTGGCGGCGAATCCCAGTGCTCCAGGTTGCTGGGCTTTGGCAATTTTGCGCTCATCGCGAAGCGGTCGGGGAAAATCTGATAGAAAATGGCGTCGCGCACCCAGGCGGGTGTCTGGAAGGTGTCCAAAGTGAGTCCTTATTAGGTGGAATTGTGCGCCTATTATAATGAATTTCTGATGGGCTGGCGGGCATCGCTGGGACTTGATTCCTACCACAAATTTGCAAAGTTGTGGTATAATGCTTGCCAAGCAAGTCAAGACAATTGCATAGTGAGCGCGTCGGCACACAAACGTCGGCGCAGACGATGAGCGAAACGTCCAATGGGGGACCAGCGAAAAGTTGGTTCCCCATTTTTTTGTTCTCGCTCCATCAGGCCGCTGAGTCAAAGGTGATAGTCATGGGCCTACAAAAAATTTACACCTTTTTCTCAGGAGGCTCCGATGGCGTTGATTTTCGTGTTCTTCTTTATCGCAGGTTTGCTGGTATTCCAAATGCTGGGCATCGTCAATCAACAAAACAAGCAGATTGAAGATTTGTACGTGCGCCTCGATCGCATTCGCAGCCTCGCGCGCACTTACGATCAACTCGGCAAATAATTCAAATGCATAGCGCAGAGCGTCACGCTGGCATCGTTGCCAGATACACGGAACTGCAGTGCCGTCGTGTGACGCTCATTCCATAAAATCAACTGCCGCTTGCTTGGCAGGCGGCGTTGGATGGTGAACTGACCTCGCAGGTCTTTCGAGACCTGCGAGGTTTTTGCTTGTCGCGCTTACTCTATACAACCGCGCACGACGAATCGCCGTTTAAATCCGCAACTGCGTGTCGCACAGACCAAAATCTCTTGCGTGACGTTGCCTTGAACGTCGCCGACGGCAAGGCTACGAATCTCGTAGCCCGCGGTCGGTTGTTGGGGCCAGCCAGAGAGATAACTGCCGTTGCCCTGATAGGTCGCCACATAACCATCCCCATACGCGGCCACGATGTCGAGACTGCCGTTGTTGTCTGTGTCCGCAACGGCGACGCTAGGCCAGCTGCGTCCACTACTTGGACTGTTGCCAACAATACACACACGACAACGCCTAACACACGCAGACGAGCGACCATAACGTCTCCAATCAGATGGTTAAGTGCAAATCACGACGAGTAGTTTAAGTGAGATAAGGCATACTGTAAATTAAGACAGATGCTTGCGCCTAAAGGCTTTGGCGGCTGGTTTGAGTTTCGGTATAATCGTTTATGCTTCACCCAAAAGCAATTCGGCTCTATCAATTTTGCTTGTCCTGAGTTTATCGAAGGGCTAATCTACATCCCAATCAGTAGAGCCAGCAATTTTTATGAGGAGAACGTGGCATGATACCCGACGCGGCGCAACAGCGCGCCGCCGAAAAAATTTTAGAAGATGAGTCGCTCATTGCCAGTTTGAAAGACGACGAAGCCAAGCCGCTCATCGAATGGGCGTTGCAAGAACTCGAAACGACCCAGGTTAGCATCGCCACCGCCGACGCGCTCGATGCGAAGGTGGCGATGATTCGCGCCGCCATGAAAGAGATTAATGATTTGGTGGGCAACAAGATGGACTTGGTCGCCGACGATTTGGAGGAGCGCATGGCGCAGTTGCTGGTGGGCGATCTCGATCCGAAATCGCAAACGCGACTGGCGCTAGAACGTGAAATCGCGCAAGTCACAGCCGCAAAAGATCATCTCGACAATCCTGAATTGGTGCGGCGTTTGACGCAAGTGGTCTCGAAGAGTTGGCAACAAAAAAGTCAAATGGGCGCGCTAACCGTGACGACGAAAGCGACCATCAACTCGTCAACCGCCACAGCCGCGTCAGCTGAAGAGAAAAAGGGCGGCTTCCTGTCGCGTTTGTTTGGCAAAAAGTGAGATACCCACATGACACACAGACGATTCAATTGGGTAGTTTGTTTGTCGTTCATCGCCGTCAGTGCGTTGTTGCAAGCCTGTGGCGAGCTGACAACGCCTACCACGCCAACGCCAAGTGGTCATGGCGGCAGCGACGCAGGTTGGTATCAGCTCTATTTCACGTCGCCCGTTTATCCAGACAACGATCCGAAGAAGCGCACGCCTTCGCTCGATGCGAAGCTCTCAGACTTCATTCACACGGCGACGAAGAGTGTGGACATCGCCATCTATCAACTCGACCTGCCGAATGTCACACAAGCCCTACTTGACGCGAAGAAACGCAATGCGACAGTGCGCGTAGTGACAGACGTAAACATCTACGCCGACGCCAAAGAAAATCCGTCATTCAAAGAGCTAGAGAAAGCAGACATCAAAGTCGTCGCGGGCAATCAGAATGCCATCATGCACAACAAATTCGTCGTGGTGGATGGCGCGCGTGTCTGGACGGGTTCGTGGAATTTCACGGCAAACGATACGTGGCGCTACAACAATCATGGCCTCGCCATCACCGCGCCCGAACTCGCGCGCAACTATACCGCGACGTTCGAGAAGATGTGGAAAGACAATCAGTTTGGGCGACAACGCAAAGCGGGCGGCACGACGGCGCAGCTAATAATTGGCGGCGTCAAAGTCGAAAACTATTTCTCCCCCGAAGACAAAGTGGCGAGCAAAATCATCACACGCTTGAGACAAGCCAAAACGAAAATTGATTTCATGGCATACTCGTTCACAGACGACGCGCTGGGCGACGCCTTGCTTGAACGCGCGAAGGCCGGTGTAAAAATTCGTGGGGTGTTCGAGAACACAGGCTCGCAAACACAGTTCAGCGAGTTTGGTCGCTTGCAAAAAGCCAATCTCGAAGTCCGCACTGACGGGAACCCATACCTGATGCACCATAAAGTTTTCATTGTAGATGGGCGCATTGTCGTGTTCGGCTCATTCAATTTTTCCAAGAACGCGGACGAAGAAAACGACGAGAACTTGCTCATCATAGATGATGAACCGCTGGCGACGGCGTTCACGACGGAATTTGAGCGGGTCGTGGCGCAAGCGCAGCGCCCGCCGAAATAAAACAGCTTCTGATTGGATGTACGAGGTCTGGCGGTCCATTCAAGGCGATCCACTCAATAGGAATTTGATTTAATAGACTTTATCTGAAATAACAACGAGTACCTGCTTACAAAGTGTCCAGCATTCTGAGTTTGTCGAAGAATGCGGTCAAAACAAGCGTTTTGCGCATCGTCCGCACGCTTCGACCAGTACATGGTGAGCTTGCCGAACCACTCAGCATGCTGGAATTTCTTATTTCGGATAAAGTCTAAGGTAATTGCTATGAGCGCTCTCATGTCCGTTGACGAAGCCCTCGCGCGCATCCTCGCACACTTCGAGCCGCTTGCCGTGGAGCGTGTTTCGTTGCTCGCGTCACTGGATCGCGTGTTGGCAGAGGATGTGATTGCTGATATAGCCATTCCTCCGTTCGATAACTCCGCGATGGATGGCTATGCAGTCAGCGCTGCCGACACAGCACAAGCGCCAGTTACCTTGCGAGTGGTTGGCAACGTCGCAGCCGGTGAGACGGTGGAAGGTGTGTGTGTGGCGCGGGGCACTGCGGTGCGGATCATGACGGGCGCGCCCATCCCCCCAGGCGCGGATGCGGTCGTGCGTTTCGAATTGACTGAACCAGTTAATGACCAATTACCCATAGCTCATAACCAATCGGCACACGGCAACCATGTGCGCGTTTTGCAGCCACACACCATCGGTGACAACGTGCGTAAAGCCGGCGAAGATGTGAAGCTAGGACAGATGGTTATCCGTGCGGGTGCGCTTATTCGTCCACAAGAAATTGGGTTGCTCGCCGCCTTAGGCCGCGCGCAAGCGCTCACCCATCGCAAACCCCGCGTGGCGATTTTGGCGACCGGTGATGAGCTCGTTGGCATTGACGAAGCGCTCGCGCCCAGCAAGATTCGCAACATCAACGAATGGTCAACAGCAGCGCTCGTGTTGCGTTACGGCGGCGAGCCTCTATGTTTAGGCATTGCGCGCGATTCGTTGGAGCATTTGCGCGCGAAGGTGCGAGAAGGTCTCGCGCAAAACCCCGATTTGTTTCTCACATCGGCGGGCGTGTCGGTGGGCGATTTCGATATGGTGAAAGATGTATTGGCAATGGAGGGACACATCGAGTTTTGGTCAGTCGCCATCAAGCCAGGCAAGCCGATGGCGTTTGGGCATATCGGCGGCGTGCCCTTGCTTGGTCTGCCAGGCAATCCTGTGGCGGCGATGGTTGCCTTCGAGCAATTTGCGCGCCCCGCGATTTTGAAAATGGCCGGGCATACGCGCCTCGCTAAACCCACCGTCAAAGCTATTTGCCAAGAGACCATCGAGAACAGCGGTCGTCGTCACTTCATACGCGCCATCGTCACCAAACATGGCGACGCGTATTATGTCCGTACGACGGGCGAGCAGGGCAGCGGGGTGCTGAGCTCAATGGTGCGCGCCAATGCGTTCCTTGTCATCCCCGAAGGCGTGCTGCGAGTGAACGCCGGCGAGATGGTCGAAGCGCAGATGTTAGATTGGAAGGAGTAACCAGTAGCCACAGCGTACGCGGGTCAGTAGCCAGTCGTCAGACGAATCGTGTTTAGCTGGTTACTGACGACTGCTCCGTGTACGCTGTGACGATTGAACAGTGGAGGAGAAATGAGCAATCCGATTGTCGAGCAGTATATCAGGGAGAACCCTACGTCGCAGGCGCTGCACGAAAAGGCGCTGCAACTAATACCTGGCGGCATCACACACGATGGGCGTCGGCAGGAGCCGTTCCCATTTTATACGACGCGCGCAGCGGGCGCGCGCAAATGGGATGCGGATGGGCACGAGCTAATTGATTATGGTATGGGACATGGCGCGTTGATTCTTGGCCACAATCACCCGCAGATTGCCCGCGCCGTCGCAGAACAGTTGCGCGAAGGCACGCACTTCAGCGCGAGCCATCCGCTCGAAATCCAATGGGCAGAACGCATCACAAAGCTCATGCCATCTGCCGAGATGGTGCGTTTTGTGTCGTCTGGCACTGAGGCGACGATGATGGCGATGCGGTTAGCGCGCGCTTATACAGGGCGCGAGAAAATTTTGCGCTTTGATGGCCATTTTCATGGTTGGCATGATTATGCGGCAGTAGGCAACATGCCTCTTACCATGAACGAGTTGCCGGGCGTTCCACAAGGCGTGCAGGCGACGATGGTTTCGATTCCGCACGACTTGAACGTGGCTGAAGAAAAAATGCGACAAGGCGACAGCGCCGCCGTCATCCTCGAACCTACGGGCGCGTCGTTTGCGACGATGCCGATGCCCGAAGGATTTTTGCAAGGGTTACGTGACCTGACGAACAAGTATGAGGTTGTGTTGATTTTCGATGAAGTGATTGGTGGCTTTCGTTGGTCGCCGGGTGGGGTGCAGGCGAAAGCGGGCGTGACGCCAGACTTGACGACGCTGGCGAAGATTGTGGCAGGCGGTTTACCTGGCGGCGCGGTGGTTGGCAAGCGCGACCTCATGGAGCAGTTACGCTTCAAAGACGGCAAATGGAATCTGAAGAAAAAGGTGTTGCATAACGGCACCTTCAATGCGAACCCTCTATCGGCTGTCGCAGGCATCACCTGCCTCGACATCCTTGCCGATGGCAGGGTGCATGCGTTCTGCGATGGACAAGCCGCAAAGTTGCGCGCAGGCTTCAACCAAATCATGAACAAACTGGAAGTAGAAGGGTGCGCGTGGGGCGAAAGCTCCGTATTCCATCTGGCGCTCGGCGTGCCCGTGCCTGTGCGCGGCGATGGCGACTTGCGTGATCCGCAATTGCCCCCTGAGCAGCTAAAGCGTCCAATGTCGCGTGAGGTCGAAACGGCGTTGTCGTTGGCGATGCTGCATGAGGGGGTGCATCTGTTCCACAGCGCCGGGCTGTTGAGCATCGCGCATGACGATAACGTGATTGAGGACACGCTCAAGGCATTCGAGCGGTCATTGGTGAGGATGCAGGAGTGCAAGCTCCTTTAGTGAATTGTCGTCGTGCGCTGTCGCCATGCTTGCGCGGCGTTTAGCGGAGGGCTAATCTCCACGCGCTTATGTCAAGAAACCGTGCGTCAGCGTGGCGAGTGCGCTCGCGATGTAGTTGGTCGCTCGCGGGCGGCGCGACCAACTCAGCGTATTCTGTCGCGCACGATTTCTGAACACGAGCGAGCTGCACTCAAGGCGGTGGAGTCAACAACCGCTAAGAGGTCTGATCGCTTTTAGGCATTACTCATACAATTGATATAACGCGCTCCGTTGCCGAAAATCGCGCAGCGGCTGCTGCCACGTCTGCGTGAGCTCGACAACGGGCGTGTGCGCGAGCAATGCTTCACGCAACATCGGCATGCCTGTCAGCAAATCGAAATGAGGTGGGTGCCCTTCCCATGAAGTTGGCAAAAATTCAAACTCGGTGGGGTAGAGTTGGATGAAGGCGGCAATCATGCGCAAACCCACCTCGAATGCTTGTAGGATATTGCGGTTGGTGACGTGAACTTGCGCGCCATGACATAGCACGTTGGTGTGTTTGCTGTAGGTTGGCATGAAGGACACAGGTCGAAACAAGACACCTTTGAGCTCAAGCGCGTTCAGATGCGCGACGAGCTCATGCGCTTTCACGTAGGGCGCGCCAATCCATTCAAAAGGATGCGTCGTACCGCGTCCTTCGCTGACGTTGGTGCCCTCGAATAAACACGTGCCTGGATATACGGTGGCGGTGTCGGGGGTTGGCATGTTGGGTGAGGGCGCAATCCAGGGCAAGCCTGTTTGGTCGAACCAGTAACGCCGTCGCCAAGCTTGCATCGGTATGATCTTAAGCCGACAGCCAATACCAAATTCTCGATTGATGTATTGCGCCAGCTCGCCGAGCGTCAGCCCATGCCGCACAGGAATCGGATAACGTCCGATGAACGACGAGAGACTGGGATCAAGGAGGGGCCCCTCGACAAAACGCCCGGTGATGGGATTCGGACGGTCAAGCACCATCACCTCGACATCATGCTCTGTGGCGGCTTCCATGACGTAGGAGAGGGTGTAGAGATAGGTGTAGTAGCGACAGCCGACATCTTGAATGTCATAAATCAACAGGTCAATGTCACCGAGCATCTGCTTCGTGGGCTTGCGGTGTGCGCCATACAAACTATGCACAGGCAAGCCCGTCACCTCGTCCACACTCGACGCAATGGTGAGACCGTCTTGCGTCTCCCCGCGCATGCCATGCTCGGGGGCGAACAATGCGCGCAGTTGGAAGGAGGGTGAGGGAAGGGAAGCGGGGGAAAGATGGGCGATGGCATCTATGCTTGAGCGCAGTTGAGCTGTAACGCCCGTTGGATTTGTCACGAGCCCGATACGGCGCCCATGTAACAGACGCCGATGATTCTTCAACAGATTTTCGAGACCGCTCATCACTTTTGGCATGGCAGTCCCTTATTTCCTCTAATCTCCTTCATTTCCCTTTTTTCTTCTCTGCTCACTTGATGACCCCCTTCACCACTACCTCCCCATCTCGCCACTCTGCCGACGTGAAGCGCACGGGTAATTGATCGGCGCGACGCAATTGCGCTTGAAGTTCGCGTTCGATGGCTTCGCGGATGGCAGCAGGCAACGGCAAGCTCAACTCCAAAATTGTGACAACGGGCAGACCCTCTTTGAGCGTGATGCGCACCTTGCCGCCTACATGCACACGCAAGCCCGCCACCGTCGCATCGCCCTCACCGGAGACGTAATCGGGTTTGATAATGATGTGGGGGTGCGCGAAGGGAATTTGTGGGTTGCGTTGCAGATACCAAGTGATGGTCTGCTCTGCTTCGAGCTGCGTCAACGTCACTTCCCATGCCTCGCCCCCATGTCCGCCTTCTGCGATACGTTCCAGCAAGCGCGCCACTTCCTCATCGCGTTTGGCTTCGACTATGTACGGCGGCGCGGCGAACACCACGCCGACCCACATATAAGCATTGGCGACGATGAGCAACAGCGCCAACCACACATTGAGTTGTTTGAAGCGTCGTAAAAATTTCATCGGCAACCTTTCCCACTTCCAACCGCCAACTTCCAACCGCCACCCTCACCGCCACAACAACCGCAATCCCGCCACCCCAGCAGGCACAATCGCCGCGAGACATGCCAGCGCCCAAATGGCAAGGGCGCGCTCCGACAACACAAATTCACCATGGGGCGCGGTAGGTTGTGGCTGGCTTGTGTCGGTTTGATGAGCAAGCGCGCGACCAACCCACAACGCGGCGAGTCCCAAAATGATGAGAAAAGCCAGTGTCGTGCCTGCGGCTGACAAGCCCAAGATGTCCACCTGTTGCGGCAAGCGTCCGAAGAATTGTGCGCCCGCCAGCGTGATGACCAGCAACGACCCGCCATTCCACAACGCATGAACGCCGACGGCTGCGCCATACTTTGCCATACCCATTGCCCACCCATTCGGCTCATGGCGCAATACGTCACGCCACGCCATGCTCACTAACCCTGCGCCGAGCGGATGAATCGCACAGCCGACAGCGCGCACCGTGAGGATACCTGCCCACAAGGCGCTTTGCGCACTCAATGTGAAGCTCGCATACAGCACGTTCTCCAATGCCGCAAAACCTACGCCCGCTAAGGCGCCCAATACGAACGCTTCACGGCGCGCGAGACCCCGCAGCCAAGGCAACACGACGAGCGGTTTGGCAAATTCTTCCGCGAGCGGGGCGATGAGCGCTAATTGCACGAACAAGAAGAAGAAACTTGGGCTCGTCAACGCCGTCGCCACATTGCGCCCCGCAAGCGCATCCACCAACCCATTCGCGCCCGATAGGACACGATTCGCCAAGCCGCGCACTAACGCAAAGACCAGCGTCGGCAAGACGAGTTCGATGACGATTGCGACAAACACACCGAGCGTCGCGCCGCCCAAAGCGACTAACGTCGCGCGCCGCCATGTCACCACCTCGGGCGTATGTCGGCGCGTGAACCAGGCGACGGCAAACAGGGGCGGCAAGGTCGCCGCCACGTACAAGACGGGTGGGAATAAGAAATTGGCGATGAGGTTGTTGCGCCCGATGACCAATCCGACGGCAATACTGAACGCAAAGAGGATAACTAGCACGGGGAGGGACCACAAACGCAAAGGGGGCGAGCTTTGGTTGGCGAGAGATTGTCGGGCGTGCCGATACACGACGAAGCCCACGCCGCACGTCAGCACGGCGAGAGTGAACACGCCGATACTCAGCGCGCCTGAGCTGCGCGAGAAGGTGTTCAGCGCAATCGCTGGCACGATGCACAAAAAGCCAAAGGCAAACGGGAGACCGAGCAATAGTTGAAGGAATGCGATGAGCTGCACAATTGATTTTTGTCGTTGGGAAAATGGTGTGAGTGAATTCATCACGCGCTCCGTTGGGCAAATTGGCAATTTGCCCTACAATGTGTCACCATGGTACTGTTGTAGCAACCCGCGTAACGCCAATTGCTTATGGGTATTATCAGTGTTGTAGCACACTTCAACCGTGGGCGCAAACAGTTCAGACCATGTGGGTTTTGGCAAGCTGCGCCGTCTCGAGCTAATTCATGAACAAATCCGATTTGATTAACCAACTCAATACCGCGCATCGCCGCCTGTTGAGGTTGTTGCAACCATTTTCGCAGAACGCTTTCGAGCAACCTATCGCAGGCGATTGGACAACAAAGGATATATGCGCGCACCTTGCCTTCTGGAATTGGGAGGCAGAAAAAGCGATTGCGCAGACGTTGCGCGACGAGCGTCCTGTGATGATGCTTGACGCCAACGACGCCAAGATCAATCGCCACGAATGGGAACGCGCCCGCTCACTGCCGTTGCCTAACGTGATGGATGATTTTCGACGCTCGCAGCAGGCGTTGGTCGCCCAGCTCCAGTTGCTGAACGAGGCGGACATCTACAAAACAACGGCGCACTTTAGCGGCGATCATAAGAACGCCAATGCGGCTTGGATTATCGGCGGTATCATCGAGCATTATCAGGAACACACGCAGTCCATTGCGAGCGGGTTGGAGAGACGGGTACATGACCACTTTGCCTGAATCCATCATCCATGCGATTAGCGCTGGTCGCTACGCTGAGCCTTTCAACACGCTTGGACCACACATCATCACGTCAAATGGACAGAAGACCGTCGTCATTCGCGCTTTCGCGCCCACAGCGCAAGCCATGAGCGTGATTGCTTTGACGTCATCACGCGGCGAAGCGCGACCGATGAAAAAAATTCATGAGGCGGGCTTGTTCGAGCTCGTTTTTCCAAACCGCAAACGCGCCTTCCCATATCGCTTGCGCATCCTGGATGTTGATGGCACAGAACGTGAGACGGCTGATCCATACTCTTTTGCACCCCTGCTCACCGAGTTTGATCGTCATCTCATAGGTGAAGGCGCGCATTATCGCGCGTACGAAAAACTCGGCGCTCATCTGCGGGAGGTGAACGGCGTGCGCGGCACACATTTTGCTGTGTGGGCGCCACAGGCCATGCGTGTGAGCGTGATTGGACCGTTCAATCGTTGGGATGGGCGAGTCTCTGTGATGCGTTGCCATGACGATGTGGGCGTGTGGGAAATTTTTTTGCCCGAGGTAGGCGAAGGGACGCCATACAAATACGAAGTGCTGACGCAAGGGGGAGGCAAAATGGATAAGGCTGATCCATACGGTTTTGCGGCAGAGCTGCGTCCCCACAATGCGTCCATCGTGTATGACTTGAAGCGCTATCAATGGGGTGATGCAGCATGGCTGCGACAGCGCGCGGAGCATCAAGCGCTGGACAAGCCGCTCTCTATTTATGAAGTGCATCTTGGTTCGTGGAAACGGGCAACCTCATCGCCCGCCTCTCTCCTTAGAGGAGAGGAGAGCGGCGGAGAGGGGGACACGTGGCTTACTTATCGTCAGCTCGCGCATGAGCTGGTCGCGTACGTGAAGCAACTGGGCTACACGCACATCGAACTATTGCCGATTGCGGAGCATCCCTACGATGGTTCGTGGGGCTATCAAGTGAGCGGCTATTATGCGCCAACCAGTCGCTATGGCGCGCCCGATGATTTCAGATACTTCGTTGACTATTGTCATCAAAATGGCATCGGCGTCATTCTCGATTGGGTGCCCGCGCATTTTCCGAAAGACTCACATGGTCTCAACTATTTCGACGGCACCCATCTCTACGAGTACGACGATCCGCGGTTGCGTGAGCATCGTGATTGGGGCACCGTCGTATTTGATTATGGGCGCAACGAAGTGCGGAACTTTCTCATCGCCAACGCGCTCTTTTGGTTCGACCAATACCACATTGACGGGTTGCGCGTGGACGCGGTCGCGTCGCTGCTCTATCGTGATTATTCGCGCAAAGCGGGTGAATGGGTGCCGAATAAATTTGGGGGCCGAGAGAATTTGGAAGCGGTGTCGTTCTTGAAGCAATTCAACGAGCTGGTCCATCGGGAACATCCCGGCGCCATCACCATTGCCGAAGAATCCACCGCCTGGCCGTTGGTGTCGCGTCCGACGTATATCGGCGGTCTCGGTTTCGATTTCAAGTGGAACATGGGATGGATGCACGACACGCTGAAGTACCTGAGCATGGATCCGCTATTTCGGCGCTACAACCACAACAGCATCACGTTCTCGTTGTGGTATGCGTTCAACGAAAATTATATCTTGCCGTTGTCCCACGACGAGGTGGTGCATCTAAAGAAATCGCTGGTGGAGAAGATGCCCGGCGATGATTGGCAAAAGTTTGCGAATGTGCGTGCCTTGTACGGGTATATGTTCACGCATCCGGGCAAGAAGCTGCTGTTCATGGGCGACGAGTTTGGGCAACGGCGCGAGTGGAGCGAAAAGCGCAGCCTCGATTGGGGCTTGTTGGAGTTGCCCTTGCATCGTCAATTGCAAACTTTCGTCGCCGATGTGAATCGTCTTTATCGCGCCCAACCGTCGTTGTATGAAGTAGATTTCGATTCGGCAGGGTTTCAATGGATTGACTTTCAGGATGTCGAACAAAGCGTTCTCTCGTTCATGCGCTTCGCCAAAGACAAAGATGATTTTTTAGTCGTGGTGTGTAACTTCACGCCTGTGCCGCGCTTCGGCTATCGGGTCGGCGTGCCAGTGTTGGGCAAATATGAGGAGCTCATCAACAGCGACTCGGCACATTACGGCGGCAGCAATCTTGGCAATCGCGCAGGCGCGGAAGCAGAGGTGCTGGCGTGGCAAAGTCAACCCTATTCTATCGTGCTGACGTTGCCGCCGTTGGCGGTGGTGGTATTGAAGTGTGTGGAGCAGCAGCAGGAAGAGACTCAAAGTAGGCTGGCAGCAGCCAAGAACGAAATGACGGCTATTTCAATCTAAGCGATACACGCCCATCTCGGGTCGTCCCGCCGCGCGCACGGGCGCGCAAGGTTGCGTGTACACTGCGCGCACGGTTGGATCACCGATGATGCGCGGATGCCAGTCTGTGTTCGTGACGAGATAGCGCACCTGCCGCGCGCGTAAGAATTGGAGCAGGCGTGCTTCGTCACGGATGAATGGAATCACGTCGGGGGTGATGAGTCCCGCCACATCGAATAGGGCGCGGTCGTTTAAGTAGTAGCCTGTCGCGCCGATGTCGTGAACGGCGATGAGGTCGTTCGGTTGCGTGTGGTGCTTGAGCCACTGCGCCGTTTTGACGACCAGACAATCCATCGTCGCCGCGTCGTTGGCCAGGCTTTGCGCGCCGATGAACCAGAAACCCAACAACGCTAACGCTAATGTCAATGTCCACACGCGCGTCAACACTCGTTGGACGATGCCTGTTGGCAATCGCGCATAGAGACGCGCGCTGCCCCATACGCCGAGCATAACCAGCATCGGAATCACAGGCATCTCGTAACGCGCATGTTGGTAAGCCACAGGCAACCGTAACGCATAGAGCAAGGGCAACCCCAACCACCACGCGAGCAGCAACCCCGCAGCCCCGCGTCGTTCTTTGATGATGAGCCATGCGGCGACGCCACAACCCAATACCAACAACACTTGCGCGCCGATGAACGTCTGCATCACTAGATTGAACCAATGCCATAAGGCAGTGTGTTGTGTGAATAGTTCCGCATATTCGGCTTGCTTCGCGTAGAATGTGTTGGGGAATAGCAAGCCGCTTGTCTGCCAATTGAACCACACATAGGGAACAATGGGCAACGCAAACGCAGCGAACATCAAACTCCATTCCCTAATGCCAACTGCCGACTGCCGACTGCCAACCGCCAATTTCCAATTTCCAATCGCCAACCTCCAATCGCCAATCGCCAATCGCCAATCGCCAATCGCCAATCGCCAATCGCCAATCGCCAAGCTCTCATACGTAACAGCGCGTGAAGCACAACCAACCCAAACATCACTAAACCCTCAGGGCGCGCGCTCATGCTGAGTCCGCCAATGAAGCCGACGAGCCACAATGGGCGACGTGACAGATACACATCAAGCAGCAGCAAGAGCAATGTGATGAACAGCAAGGTCTCCATGCCCGAATAGGCTGCCCAATTCAGATGCCATTCGAGCATGATGACCACTGCGCTAACGGGCGCGACCAGTGGTGTGTCCGGGAAGAGGCGAGAGGCGACGCGCTGGGTGAGGAAGGCAGTTGCACAGAGCAACAATGCGCCCGCGCAGAAAACCCAGGCTTCGGGGCTGATAGGCAAGTAAAACCCGACAGCTAATACAAAATTCCACAACGGCGAGGTCGAACCTGCGCTCGGCTGATTGGGCAAAAAAGCAAAAGCGTGACTTAGCGCAAGATTGCGGGCAAAGGTGAGGTGAATCCAGGCGTCGTCTAACGGAAACGTGAGCGCGCCAAGTCGCTGCCACAACGCGCCAATGTATAAGCTAGCAGAGGCGCTGGTCAATAAGGGTAGGAGCAGAAAGAGCTTACGCATAGCCATTGCGGTTCAATAGTCGGGTTGCCGCCAGTCGCCACGGCAACCAGAACGCCTCGAGCATGACGCGCCGCGAGAGCTTGCTGGCGCCCATGCGCCGCTCGACAAAGATAATCGGCACCTCGCTCAGAGTGAAGCCTTGTTGTTGCGCGCGATATTTCAGCTCAATCAAGAACGCGTACCCTTCAGAGTGAATCGTTTCAAAGTGGATGGCCGCGAGCGCTGCGCGCCGATAGCCGACGTAGCCCGAGGTGCAATCGTTGACGCGCAAGCCCGTCGTGCGCCGCACGTACATATTCGCGCCCACGCTCAACAGCAAGCGGTGAACGGGCCAGTTGACCACACTGACGCCGTGCAAGTAGCGCGAGCCGATGACGACATCATGCGTTTTTAAGGCGTTCCTAAATGATGGCAGATATTGTGGATCATGCGACAAATCGCCGTCCATGCTGAAGATGTAATCGCTGTCGTGAGCGAGCGCCCAACGGAAGCCTGTGATGTAAGCCGTGCCGAGCCCGCCCTTGCCCGGGCGGTGAATGACGTGCACGCGCGAGGACTCAGCGGCTAGCTGGTCGGCGAGCTCGCCTGTGCCGTCGGGTGAATGGTCGTCCACGATCAACACGTGCGTCTCATGGCTGATGGCGAAGATGTGAGCCAGCAATTGAGGCAGATTATCGCGCTCGTTGTAGGTGGGAATGACAATCGTGGAAAGGGGCATGGGTGAGATTATACTTGAATCAAGAAACAAGCAGCGCCTGGTGCGGGTACGAACCTGTATAACGTTAGCGTTGGTGCATGACCTCGTGGAGTTGCACCTGCGAACCATCGGCATCGGTGAAGGTAGCGAGCAGGCGGAAGCGCGGGTCGGGCGGTATGGCGAATTCATACACGGGGTCCAGGGGATGCGGCCGATCTTTTTCGAGAATGAGATAGCGCGCCTGGAATTGGGTTGCAGCCCGAATCACTGCGAGGCGGTCGTCGGTGGGAATGGCCAGCGCGGCGCGCTGGGTAAAGTAGTAGAATGCAGGCGGATTGATGCACAGCACGGGGCTCGTCGCGTCGCCTGTTGCTTTGACGAGCCAAGCGTTCACCTCACGATAAATGGCGAAGCGTTGATTCCACCCAATTTGCTCGGCGTTGGTGACGAACTGGTTGACGTAGAACATGGCGCTTAAGGCGATTGCCATGCACACGAATGCGACGCCGAACACGCGCTCGGCTTGCGCGGCGTTCCACGTCGCGCGTCGTTGCGCGATCCATTGCACGCTGCGCGACAGCCCATAAGGCGCGAAGGCGTAGAGAATGGGCAGCAGCGCGCTTAACGAATGGAGGAACGTGCCGCGCGGGCCGGGCAAACTGAAAACACAACTCATCACCCAGAGCAATGTCAGCAAATAAACCCACGTTGCTTGCGCGATGGGGCGCGCATGGTCGCGCCACAGCGCGATGAGCGCGCACGGCAAGAAGACGAACTGGAGTGCGCCCAACAAGGTGGCGACGTTCAACAACAAGGCGCGTAGCTGCGCCGTGACGATGGGGGCGATGCCTCCTTCCAGCCAATAGGCAAGCGTGAGCGCTTTCTCATAGCTGAACAAATCATCGTAGCTTCGCAGGAAGACAGCATTCCCCCCAACCAGCAGCGTCCCAAAGACCAATAGGTTACGCGCAAACCAAGGCGTCATCACTACCCCATAGCCGAGCGCCACCATCGCCAACAAACGATAACGTCGCGTGCGCCATGCAACGAACACCAACGGCATTGCCAACAAGAAACCATCAGCGCGCGTGAGGTGGGCAAGGGCGACCAGCATGCCGCAAAAGGCAGGTTGGCGGTTGGCGGTTGGAGAGTGGGAAGTGGGGGGTGAGCTTTGAATGGTAGCGGTGAGCCACAGCAGGGCTGTGCCAATGAGCGCGTAGAGGGCGAAGCTGTCGGACGCGCCCCAGAAGGGCAAGTAAAAACTGGAGGCGAGCATGAGCAAGGCGGCGGTGAGCGCCCAACGCGTTTGCTGGAAGAGTTGCAGGCTGAGCAGATAGGTTAGCGGCACAAGGAACGACGCGAGTACGACCATCGGAAGTTGCGCGGCGCGATACGAGTCGCCTAGAAAATATAGGAAGGGCGCAATGACCAGTGAGGTGAGCGGCATCCAATGAGCGTTGCTCGGTGTGGGCAATTGCGTAGGCTGCGCCAGATAGTTCCAAATGAAATTTTCGGTGAAGCCCTTGCCTTGCGCGAGATTCACAGCGATGTGATAGTAGTAACTCGCGTCCATGTAGCCAGGTTGTTGCTGCGGTAACGCCAACGCAGCGCGCACGACGAGCGCGCCCAGCCAGAGCCAGAAGATGGTGAGACGGGATGACATAAGTTTTATTTGAACTCGAACAGCCGATAGCTAGGGTTCTCATAGACGAGGCGCAAGTGTTCGTGCTCTAGTCGTTGCAGGTTCGCGGCATCGGCAGGTGTAAATTCACGCATATACTTGAACGCGAATTGCGCGCCTGTTTCCCAGACAAGCACGTGTGTGAACCCTTCACGTTTCCATTGTTGCACGCCTGCTTCCAGTGAGCCTGTGGTCGCAATGACGTGAGGCAACGCGTCGAGTAAGATGTCAGCGCGCACTACCTGGTGCGAGAGATAGGGGCGCGGCTCCCACAAAAATTGAACACGCGTCGTCGGCGGCAACTCCCGCACCGCGTACATCGCCCGCGCGTGGTCCCCCCATTGGCGCGTCAGAAAATGCTCGCGCGATTCTGCGCCGACCAGATAGGCGAGCGGATTGACTTTCAGAAATTCAATCGTCTGCGTCAACAGCGTCAGTCCCAAAACCAAAGCGATGACGAGGTTGGTGATGCGGCGGAGCGAGAACGCGGGACCCTCGAACCATGCCAGGCTCGTCAAGGCGTAGCCCAAGGGCGGCGCGAGATTGACCAGCGCGGGCAGCAGTAGCCGTCCTTGCCATAGCGAGAGCGAGTTCATCACGCCCAGTGTCCAGAAAACGCAATAGAGCAGGCATAGCATGAGATGTGGGTCGGGCGCGCGGGTGATGGCGCTGCGCGCGCGCCAGAGCGTGATGAGCAGTAATGGCGCTGCGATCACGAGCAGCGGTCCGAAGCGACCGTCTATGTACGTCGCATCGCGATAGCCGAGCATGGCGACGAAAGGCAAGGTCAACAACGCGATGGCGTCAAAGCCGATACCCGTGCCTGCCTGCGCGTACCACGCCGCGCGCAAATTATCCCAATGCGCGCCGCCGAAAACGAACGGGTGCACGGGATTACCCGTGAACAGAAAATTTTTGATGTACCAAGGCGCAGCGACCAAGCCGGCGATGAGCGAGAATTGGAGCGCAAGGCGTATGGAGTGGCGTCGCGCAGTGATGATGAGCAAGGCGCCGAGACCGAGTGGCAGCACGAAGCTCGTATATTTCAAGCCCATCGTAAAGCCGGTCATGATGGCGCTGTACCATAGGTAATGGGGCGCTTGCGTGTCGCGCCAACGACGGAAGGCGTAGGTGGCGGCCAGCGCGTAGAACGCCAACGCGAGATCAACATAAGCCCATGAGGCGAGTAGCAACACATTGGGCATAGAGAGTGTGAGCGCCAGCGCGTATGGTACAGCGTTGCGCGTATAACGTCGCGCCGCCACCATGATTAAGCCAAGCAGCAGGACGCCATAGGTGTAATGTAGGAGTTGTGCGCTGATGTCGTTGCGGAGGCGCATAGCCAGCAAGTAGAGCGAGGTCATCAATTGCGGAAAACTTTCGGAGGGCACCAACTCGCCCAAGGGTGTGATCCGTCCCAATTCGAGCGCGCGACGTGGGAGCGTGAGATGGTAGAGGAGCGAATCAAACGCGAAGGGGGGCGTCCAGGCGGTGAGTAAAGCAAGCAAGAGACTGATGAGCGTGAAGGCAAAGAGGACGGCCGGCAGCCTTGTGTGTGGGCGGCTGTCGCGCCAATCGCGCACGGCGCAGCGCAAACGAGGCGCACGCGGCAGCCGCAGCGCTAGCGCGACCAATACGCCGTTGACGACGACGAGCAGATTGAGCCAGCCTAGCAAGCCTAGGAGAAATGTCGTGATGCTAATGATGCCGAACCCAAGCCCAATGGCCAGCAGCCAAAACTCTGCGCGCTCTACGAGCGGAGAGGCAGTGATGGGATATGGCAACGGCGAAAGTCGGCAGCCGAGCAACACTGCAGCGCTCACGATCAACAGAGCAGCGCCAAGATCCAACACTGCATCTATAATACCTGTTAGCGTTGGCGCTTGTTGAAAGGCTTGCGTGGCGACGCGCAGTTCGACTAAATCAGTGGGCGTAATCGGCTTTTGCACCGCGTAGAAAACGGCGAGGATGCAGCCCATCCAAAGCAAGAAGGCAGTCGAAAGGAGTAAACGAGTGCGAGTCATCGGTCAATTAGATTTGGAGAAAATGATTCCTACGTTGAGTTGGGTTTGGTTTGTGTTGTCGAGCAGCCTCTTCGTCTATCTAGGACAAGTCAACTCCGATGAAGGGTGGTATCTGTATGCGAGTCAACTGGTGTATGCAGGCCAGCTGCCATATCGGGATTTTGCGTTTACTCAGACCCCGTTGCTGCCTTACGTGTATGGCGTTGCCCAGCAGCTGTTTTCTTCGAGCATTTATCTGGGCAGAATCGTCACCGTCTTGTGTTCTGCGATGGCTTTCTGGCTTGGTGCGCAGCTGGCGGGGCGTTACGGCGGCGCACTGGCAAGCGCAGTGACGGCGCTGCTCGGCGCGACGTTTACATACGGGATTTATTTTCAGTCCATCACCAAAACATACGCGTTGACGACGTTGCTGTGCGTGTTGGCGTGGTTCGTGCTGCACTTGCGACTGTCGCGTGGGTGGCGCTTGAGTCTGATGACGTTGTGTGTGCTGCTCGCCACGCTCACGCGGTTATCCGCGCTGATGTTTGCCGTGCCGTTCATCGCTTATGCGTTATGGACAGCGAGCAGACGGGAGCGTTGGTTGCTTATCGCGTTGTGTTTGAGCGCGTGCCTGTGGTTAGGATGGTTGGGTTTGCCCAACGTCGAAGCCCTGCAGTGGGGGCTGCTCACGCACCATACCGCACAGTGGGGCGACCGCTCCGTGCTTGAACGAGTCGTCGCAATGCTCACCGTGCGCGCGCCGCTTTTGTTCGCCGTGTTTCCGGCGTATATCCTGTTGTGGGGTGTGCTGTTGTGTCTGGGATACCGCCAGATCCGTATTTCATTCTGCCGTCAGCCGACGCTGCTGGTCACACTTATCGGATTGCTGTTGTTTGCGTTGCCCAACTTAGCCAGTGGTGGATTTTATGGCGAATACTTTGCGCCGTTCTTTTTCATCGCGTTTCCACTGACAGGCATTGCTTACGCGCAAGTTCTGTTACAACGTGGGCGCTATGCCAAAATCGTTCTGAAAGCCGCGCTACTGGCGACGTGCGTGTTGGGATTGGCGCGCGGCGGATTCGATTTCATAGACACATCGGGCGGCACTGCGCCAGTGGAAGAGATAAAAACGATTGCAACGGTCGTCGCCGCAAACTCGACGTCGGATGAGCAACTCTTTGCGCTGGAGGCGCTGGTGGTGGCGATAGAAGCACGGCGACGGGTCCTGCCAAATCAAGCGCTGGCGCAATTCTCGTTCTCTGATGGTGATACGGCCGCTGTCGAGCGATTGCATCTGTTGAACGCCCCAATGGTGTGGAGTTACCTTGAGACGCGACTGCCTAAAATAGTCATGCTCACCGACACGGATTGGCTCTTGTGGCAGCACACGGTTTATGCGGAGCGAATCGCGGCGACGGTGAAAAATCATTATGAGTTGATCTATCAGGGCGCAGAGTTCGGGCAATATCGTAATCGCATTGAAGTATATCGGCGGCGCAACGATTAGCGTCAAGTAAGGCGCTTCGCTCGGCGTTGCATTGCCAATAATCCCCACCAGCCAAACACGCCCAAGCTGAGCGGCAACAAAACAACCTCGTGTTCGGTGTCGCCGATTAAGGTCACAAAGAAGATCCACCATGGCACGATGAGTAGCAGAGCTAACCAGGCGGTGATGAGCCACTGTGAGCGGCGCGTCTGACGATGAGACGGCAGCTCCATGAAAATGGGCAAGGTGAGCATGAGCTGGTTGGGCGTGGCGGTATGGACGGCGATGAGTTGCGTGATGATGATGCTCCATAGGGCTAGGCGCACGTGCTGGGGCCATGCGGCGTTGGCGCGTGCGTTGCGCCAAACGGCGCTGCACCATAATCCAACGAGCAGCACGGATACGCTTAGCGCGAGCAGGTTGTTGCCCAAAACGATTTGCAGCGGCGAGCGGCTGTCATAGTAACCAGAATATGCGATGGTGGCTTGTATGAATCCGAAGAGCCAAGTCGGTTGCAATGCGAAGGCAAAGAGGCACTGCGCGCCGAGCGCGACGACAAAACCTTGCCACACGCGATGACGCTGCGCGCGCCATGCCCACCAGAGAATGAACGGTAGCAAGAGCAGCATCATCTGTGGCTTGATGGCGGTGATAGACAATAGCGCGCCCGCTAAACTATCGCGCCGCGTATGCAGACACCACCAAACGCCAACCACGCATGCGAATACCACGATGGCTAATTGCCCCAAGAACAGAGCGCGCACGGCGGGATAGAGCCCCATGAGCCAGAGCGTGAGCGCGACGAGCGGCAATGGTTTGAGCGTGAGGTCCAGCGCGCGGAGCATTAGCAAACCAGCAGCCAACAATAAACTGAGGAGGAAGGCTAACCAGATAGCCGAGGCGATGTCGTAAGGTAGCCATACCAAGGGCGCGAGCAACCATGAGACGGTTAAGGGATAGGCAAAGGAAAATTGGTGTTCGTGCGCCGCGCGTGGCTGTCCAAACAATACGCGTTGAATATCGCGCGTGACCTCCGCGCTGTAAGGATCGCGCCGTTCGAGCAGGGCGGCTTGCGTGGCGCGCCAGGGCACGTAGAAATCGTTCGCGCCGGGATGGGCGCGTGTGAGACCGTAGTAGAAGGCGAGACTGAGCAGTGCTTCGAAGGTGCTGAGGGCGATGAGTATGAGCAGGAACTTGAGACGCATGATGGGAGGAAAGA
The DNA here is from genome assembly GCA_964509505.1 of uncultured Anaerolineae bacterium. Taxonomy (GTDB): domain Bacteria; phylum Chloroflexota; class Anaerolineae; order JACRMK01; family JACRMK01; genus CAZDYP01. Next base: position 49,172 of record CAZDYP010000006.1, read on the forward strand.
AGGAAGAAGAAAAATGGGTGACGAGCGACGAGCTATGATGCGCGCTGAAAGATAGCGGAGATTTCGTCCTCGAACAACAAGCGCCAACCTGAACTCGCGCGCAACTCGCCCGCCAGTGGACCGTCTTTCTCGATAACGACGAGGTTAATTTTATAGCGGTCAAGGTAGGCTTGCCAATCGCCCTTGGTCTGCCATGCGAGCGCGTAATATTCGTCCATGAAGGCGTCGCCATAGACGTCGGCGCGCCCGTCAATGAAGACCTGATAGGTTGGATACACACGCCAAATGAGATAGCCGCCTAGATTGTATGAATTGAGCAGCGGCCCCGCGGGTTTTTGTTGCAGCAAGTATTGCGCGGTCATTTCAGGGAAGTATTTGACCAATAGTGTTGGCAATTCGTTCAACGTGTTGGCGATCCGCAACCCTGCGCCCAATATGATGATGCCCATTAACAACCAGTGCACACCATTGAGCAATGGCGTGAGGGGACGAGGGGCTGGGGGGGCAGCGGGATGAGCTGCGCTCAAGCCATGCAGCTGGCGCGTGATGATGGGCGCGGCGACCAGCGCATACAACGGAATGTTACGCATTGAGTTCAACGCCGCATAAGTTAAACCAAGCAACAAGCCTAATTCGACGAGCGTGAGGCGACGCGGCGAGAGCGCGCAGGCAACCAATGTGATGAGCAACAAGGCGGCGAAAGCGAGAAAGCGCGTGTCGTGAAAATTGGGGGAGTGCCATTCGACGATGTAGGTTTGCATCGCCTTGCTGGTCAACGTGAAGTAGGGATAGATGAGCAACGCGATGCCATGCGGATTGAGCAGCGTCGCGCTGAAGCAAACCGCTAGGCATAACGCAAGCGCGCGTTGCGCAGGCGGAAAGAAGGGGCGCGCGCGTGTCAGCCAATGCGGGAGGAGTGTGCCGCAGAGTGTGACGCCGATGATGACAAGTCCCAACACAAAGCCGCTGTGCGCGTTAGCCCATACTAAAAATAAGGGAGGCAGGCTCCAGAGCCAACGTGGTTGTGTCGCATAGCGTTGGAGGACGTAAAGCGTGTAGGCGGCGAAGAGCATCGTCAAAAGATGCGGGCGCGGACTCCAAGCCACAGCCGAAGCGATAGCCGCGAGCAGTGTGGTGAATACGGCGACGTGTGGGCGCAGCTCGCTCATGCGATAGACTAACACAAACGTCAAGGTGACGCATACGCTGACGGCGCTAGCGAGCGCTGGCAAGCCACCCCACTGATAGAGCCAATACAGCCCAACGTCGGCGAGCCATTCATGCGCGAGCCATGGCGTCTGGGCGCGCGTCCACGAAAATGGATCGGCGTCGGGGATGGCGCGTTGCTCGCTAATCCATTGACCTGTGCGTAGATGCCACCAGAGGTCGGTGTCGCTGATGGGCTGAATAGCCATGACGCTGATGGCGATGAAGAGGATTGTGACCAGAAGCTGGCGAGTGGTAAGGAGAGGCATTTAAGGCACACGTTGAAAGATGGTGGCGACGGCATCGCTTTGCAAGACGCGCCAGCGTTGACTGTGGCGCAACTTGGCGGCAAGCGCGCCGTTGGTTTCAATGACGACAAGGTTAATGTGATAGTGATCTAAATACGCTTGCCAGTTGCCTGTCGCTTGCCAAATGCGCGCGTAGTATTCACGGATGAACGCATCGCTATACAAAAATTCCGCGCGTCCATCAATGAAGATGAGATAATCGGGATAGAGCTGCCAAATCAGATAGCCGCCGAAGTTGTAGGAGTTGAGCAGGGGGCCCGCGGGGCGCGTGCGCAATAGATACGCGGCGCTTTGCGCTGGAAAAATTTTTGCGACGGATTGATTGGTGTGCAGCAACGTATTGACGAGCTGGCTGAAAGCGGCAAGGAGGACGAGCAAGGCGACCAGCCAATTGAACATGAGTCTGAGTCGTGAAGGACGATGAGTAACAACAGAGCTCTGCGCTGTAGTCTCAAAGACCGAGGCGAGTTGTTGGGTGATGAGCGGCGCGGCGACGATGGCGAAGAATGGGATGTTGCGCGCGGAGACGAACGATTCGTAGCCTAAGCCGAGCAGCAGCAATAAATCGGTGAAGTGTAATCGTCGGCGGGCCATAGCTACAGACGCCAGCACGCCGAGCCACAAAGCGGCGAAGGGCAACAAACGGGGATCGTGGAAGTTGGGCGAACGCCATTCGGCAATGTAGAGCGGGATGGTTGTGTTGCCGAGTGTGCGGAATGGGATGAGGTGCATGGCAAGACCGTTGGGGTTGACGAGTGTCACGGCGAATGAAGCGATCCATACGAGCAACACCGTCTGGCTGAAGCGCTGCGGAAACCAGTCGCGCTCGACCAATGCGACTTTAATGTTAGCGAGCGAGAGCTGAACTGACGACCACAACGGCGTGAAGCGCACCCACAGCGCTTCAGCGCACGCGCCGACGAGCGCAGTTAGCATGAACACAAAGCCAAGGAAGAAGCCGCTGTGGAGGTTGACCCACACGAACATGATAGGCACAAGCCACCAGAGGATGCGCGGCGAGCCGTTGCGGGCGTGTTGTAAGATGCAGAACGTCAGGGCAGCGCAAAACAAGGTGAGGATGTGTGGGCGCGGATCCCAAGTGAAAGCAGAAGCAAGCGCGGCGAGGAGTGTGGTGAAGACGGCGACCTGTGGACGCAGCGCGCTCATGCGATAGACGAGGGCGAAGGTGAGGGTGATGAGCGCGCAGGTGATGAGGATGAGCAGCTGCAAGCCACCGATTTGATACAATACGTACAAGCCGATGTTGGCAAGCCATTCATGCTCGACCCAGGGTTTGCCGTTTTCCGTCAGCGAGAACGGGTCCGTGTGTGGGATGGCGCGCTGCTCGAGCATCCATTGTCCCGTGCGGATATGCCACCACAAGTCAGGATCAGTGATGGGTTGGGCGGGCATGACGAAGAGGGCGACGAAGAGGATCAGCGTCAGGAGGCGGGAGGGAGTGAGGGAGGACATGGCGGGATGAAGTATCAGTCATTAGTAATTGGCGTCGCCCATAGCCCATTACTCTTTGATTTTCCCTGTGCGAATGAATTGCCATAACGCCGAGCGCTTGGTTAGGTCGGCTGACACGATGAACCAGATGAAGATGATGAGCGCGCTGATTTCGTAGAGCAGGAGCCAGGGGCGTTGTTGATATAACACGCGATAGGCGTTGCCGAACGCTTTTGCGTCGCCGATGTGTTGCCATTGGTGAAAGCGGAACCCGCGCAATGGAAACCAAAAGGTGTCGGTGAAGAACCAGATGCGATCGGCGATGATGTGTCCGGTGAAAGCCAGCGCGTAAGGCAACCACGACGTGAACCAACGTGAGAGGATAAGCCACGGCAAGTGAAAGATGGGCGCGTGCGCGAACAGCAAGCCTGCTTTCATTTCGGGAAATACGAAGACCGCGAGTGGCTTGTCTATCAAATCGGGCAGCACAGATGCCAGCGCGATTTTGCGATAGTCCGCGCCTTTGAATGAGTCGAAGCGTGAGGCGAGCCATTTTTGTAAGCCAAGCGCCAGGAAGGCGTGAGCGGGTGGGAGCATGGAATGAGCAAGCGAGTGAATAGGTAAATGAGTGAACAGCGACGAGTCGCGTTGAAGAACAACAAGTCGTAACGGTGTCCACGGTTTACTGCGACTTGTCGCCGCTGACCGTTTGCACTGGTTGTAGTCTTTCGATTTGTTGACGGGCTTCGGAACGCAAGAAGCGATTTTTGCCAATGGCGATATAGCGTGAGAAGTCGGCGATTTTTTCTTCGACGGTACCCATGCGTCCATAGACGCGCGCGAAGCCGCGATTGAGATATGCATTGGCAAGTCGTGAGTTCAGCGCGATAGCATGGGTGCAGTCGGCGATGGCGTTGGCGTGGTCGTTGAGCTCGCGCCAATACAGCGTCCCGCGCGCTTCGTACGCCCGCGCAAACGTCGGATGCAGCTCGATGGCGCGCGTGAATGCTTCGACGGCGCTGCGATAAGCGGAGAGCGAACCCGAATGGTTGCCTGCTGAACGGTGAAAGTTGCCGACAGAGAAATAATAGTAGGCGCGTAGGGTGTTGATGAATGACATGCGTGAGAGATTGGATATGAGAGAGTGGCTACGAGCGACAGCGAAACGACGCTGTATCATTGACGATGGCAATTATAGCAATGGGCGGGATGGTTGCAAAGTGTGAAAGAGTGGCTGAAGGAAATTGGGGTACAATGGCTTGCAAATTTTCGTGAGGAGCGGAGAGATGTTGTTAGCTGAACTGCGTCAGCAGGTTTTTCGTTATGCCAAACAGATGGC
>CAZDYP010000006.1:53576-64876 GCA_964509505.1 uncultured Anaerolineae bacterium
AACGTCTCGGCGTTTGCGGCCGCGCTGCGCCCGATTCCCATGGTGTTGTCGGAGGCGGCGGCGTGCGTGGGACATGAAGTGCCTGTCGCGCCGTTCATGCCGTCAGGCACGGCGGCTTTTGCGGAGCTGATGCTCGATGTGATTGGCAAGGGCAACGCGGCGATTATGGGACAACATGGTTTGGTGACCTGCGGCGTCAACTTGAGGCGCGCGTATGGCGCTGCGCTTGCCGTCGAGGACTGCGCCCGCGCTTATGTGTTGGCAAAGCAGTTGGGCTGCGAGCCGCAGGTGTTGCCGCGTGAAGTGTGTCAGCAGTTGCATGAGTGGTGGCTCGCGCATTACCAGCAGACGAAGGTGACGGCGCGTCCCGCTTGACCGCCGATGGCGTAGCGCAGAGCTAGCAAACCATCGCAGCCGTAAGCAATTGAATATAAACACGGAACGTGCTACAATTTGCGCCGTGCGCGGGGATGCTCATTCACAGACAGCATCCCCATTTTTTGCGAAACGTGCAACCGATGAATCCGCTGCAAGTCAAAGTCAAAGAGTTCCACGATGCTTATGGACTGAACGATCCTGTATCGCCGCAAATTCCGCCCGCCGCGGTGCGCCGTTTGCGGATGCGACTCATTTTTGAAGAGGCGCATGAATTTCAAGAAGCGAGTGAGCGCGGCGACTTACCCGCTGCGCTGAAGGAGTTGTCCGATTTGTTGTACGTGGTGTTGGGCGCAGCCAATGCGTATGGTGTGGATATTGAGCCATTCTTCGCTGAGGTGCATCGCAGCAACATGACCAAGCGCTGGCAGGATGGCACGATTCGCAAAGACGCCGATGGCAAGGTGTTGAAACCGCCAACGTATTCGCCTGCAGACATTCCAAGCGTTTTGCAACGCAAGTGAGGACGCGCTATGTCAATGCAAATTCACGTGCGCGGTCCACAGCCCGGTGATCTATGTGTGCTGCTGGAACCCGCCGAAGTTGATCTGCCGGCTCTGCGACAGAGCCAATTTTATTTGCAAGCAGTCTTTGGAGGTCATCCCACTCCAGAAATTCATTTGACCTGCCAGCGTTTTGAGTCGTCCGACCCGCAAACGTCGTCGGCGGTGGTGGAACATTTGCAGAGGTTCTGCGCGACGCTGAAGCCCATTCCGATCATCGGCGTGTCGTTGATGCAATGGAAACCTCGTTACTCACTCGTGCACATGCTGCGCTGGCAAATTCGCCTGACTGATGAGCTGCGTAATTTCTGCGCCCAGCTCGAAGAAACGCTTAAAGCGGCGGGCGCGAAGCCGTTATACATTCCTGGTCGTTTCCCCACCTTGGTGACGGCGTTAGAAGAAATTCCTAACTCGCCGATGGATCCGAATCGGTTAGCCGACTCTGACTTCCCCCATCAGCTGTTTTTGGGACAACGGATTGTCTTATCGAAAATTATTGCCACCGATGTGTATGAAACACTGCACACTTTTTTCATTGGGTAATTATCATTGCGCGCTGTCGAGTTGAGCCATGTCCAATCCCAAGCGTCGTATCTATCTTGATCATGCAGCGACGACCCCCGTGCATCCGCAGGTCTGGGATGCTATGCAGCCGTTTGTCAGCGAGATGTTTGGCAATCCATCGTCGCTCTATCTGCGTGGACGCCAAGCGCTCGCAGCCATCGAGGAGGCGCGCGAAACTGTTGCGCGCATTCTCAACGCGCAGCCGCAGGAAATCATCTTCACCTCATGCGGTTCCGAAAGCGACAACCTCGCCGTGCGTGGCGTGGCGTTTGCTAATGGCCGCCCGCTGCATGAAAGGCAAGGGCAAGGCGCGGGACATATCATCACCTCCTCCATTGAGCATCACGCCGTTCTCTACACCTGCCAACAACTCGAAAGGCATTTTGGGTTTGACGTGACCTATCTGCCTGTGGATGCGCATGGTATGATCAACCCTGATGAGGTGACGCGCGCGATTCGCCCTGACACCATCCTCATCTCGCTCATGTATGCGAACAACGAGATCGGCACCGTGCAGCCGATTGCCGCGCTTGGGCAGATTGCGCGCGCGCATGGCATCCCATTGCACACCGATGCGGTGCAAGCAGGCGGCGCGTTTCTGTTGGATGTGAACGCGCTCAATGTGGATTTCCTGTCGTTGTCGGCGCACAAATTTTATGGTCCCAAAGGCGTCGGCATTTTGTATGCGCGCGAGGGCGTGAAGTTTTTGCCAATGCAAACGGGCGGCGGGCAGGAACGCAATCGGCGCGCAGGTACGGAATACACGGCGGGCATTGTCGGCGCGGCGAAGGCGCTAGAGCTCGCGCACCAATGGATGGCGGAACGCAATGCGGAGGCGCAAGCGTTGCGAGACCGTTTCTTGCAAAGTATTCCTGAACTGATCGAAGGCGTGCGAGTGACGGGACATCCGACGCAACGCTTACCTAATCATGCGTCGTTTGTGATTGAAGGCGTCGAAGGCGAGACGCTCGTTCTCGGTTTGGATGGCGCGGGCATCGAGGCTTCGACGGGCTCTGCGTGCGCCTCTGGCTCGACGGAATCATCGCACGTTTTGAAGGCGTTGGGCATGCCCGACGACGTGGCGCGTGGCAGCTTGCGGCTCACGCTGGGGGTGAAGAACGAAGAGGCGGATGTGTCGCGCGTGTTGGCGGTGCTGCCGGTGTTGGTGCAAGCCCTACGCGGATATTGATTCCAGATCTGTGAGGTTCCGTCCGGCGACCCCCTCAACTGCGCTGCCAGGATGCGAACCTCGCAGGTCTTGTATTTAACGATGATGAACGAAGAGAAAGGCGCACTCCACTACCTCCATGTCAATCAAGGACGTGTCGAGCGCGTCAACGGTGCGGTGATTGGCGAGACGCGCTGGACCTTGTTCGTCAATCGGCGGGAGGTCGTGTCGTTCATGTGCACGCCGAGCAAGTTGCATTACCTCGCGCTCGGCTTCATGCGCTCGGAGAATATCATCCAATCGCTAGACGACGTATGGCAGCTGCGCGTGTATGAAGATGTGAACCATTCGTATTGGTATCAGCCTGCGCTAAAGCTGAATGGCTCATTGCTGATGCGGACGTGCGCCGAATCGGTTGGCGTGATTGATGCGCGCGTAAAGGGTGAGCCGTTGCAAAAATTGGGAGCGCGTATTTTGACGAGTGGTTGCGTGGGCGGCGTCACATTTGATGATTTGTCCAAAGCGCAACCACGTTTGCAAACGGCTTTCAAAATCCCGCTCTCAAACATTTTCGCGCTGATGCGCCAGCTCAACGAACACGCCTCGCTTTACAAAGTCACACGAGGCGTGCACACAGCGGGGTTGTGCGATGGCGAGCGGTTGCTGGTGGTCGCGGAAGATGTGGGCCGACATAACACGCTCGACAAGATTCGCGGCGAATGCTTGATGCATGACTTGGATACGCGCGACAAGATTCTCGTGACGACGGGGCGCATTTCGTCGGAGATGCTGACGAAAGCGGTGAAGATGGGCGCGCCATTGGTGGTGTCACGCACATCGCCGACGTGGTTATCAGTGCGCTTGGCGGAGGTGTGGGGCGTCACTATCTGTGGTTATACGCGCGGGCAACAAACGAACATCTATACACACGCCGAGCGTATCATCCTTGATGCCCTGCCTGCCGAACAGCGGAATGGTGAGCGGGAGGCATTGGCGATAGAGAGCGAGTAAATGAATACATGTCCTCGAAAATTATTGCCATAGATAATCTAACCAAACGCTACGGTTCGCTGGTTGCCGTGCAGCGTTTCGACCTTGTAGTAGATGATGGTGAAGTGGTGGCATTGCTGGGCGCTGCGCGCACGGGCAAGAGCTCGATCTTGAAAACGGTTGCCGCAGACAGCAAGCCTGACGAAGGCTTCGTGTATGTGTGCAACTATGATGTAGTTTTGCAAGCGGGCATGGTGCGCCCGCGCGTCGGCTTTGTCAAACATGAGCGTGTGCTAGATGGCAACCTGAGCGGACGCGCGAATCTGGAAGAACAAGCGATGCTGCATTTCTTCACCGAAGAAGAAACGGAGCGTCGTATCGCCGAATTGTTGCCGTTAGCGGAACTAACGGCGCGCATAGCTGCAGAAGCGAAAACCTACATGCCTGATGAGTGGATGCGCTTGGAAATGGTTGCGTCGTTGTTGCATCGCCCGAAGGTGTGGCTTGTGGATGAGCCGACGCGCGACTGCGATGCGATGGGGCGTGAGAATGTGTGGAGTGCGTTTCGTCAGTTACGGTCACAGGTGGTCAGTGTGTTGTTGGCGACCGCGGATGAGGTGGAGGCAAAGGCGTTGGCGAATCGTATTGTGAATATCGGATGATTGAGCTCTTCAGTTTGCGCGTGTTATACCCGCAAGCCCTCATAGGGTTCGGACCCCCATGAGGTTAGTTAGGAGGCGATATGGCGATTCCTGTGCTTGTTCCGCTCACACCTCAAGCCGAACTGCGCGGCGGCGTAGCGTATCACATCGAAGGAACATTGGTGCCTGTGCTGCTATTAGAATTGAATGGCGCACCTATCTATTTCGACCACTATGTTTTTTTGTGGAAAGAGCCGACAGTGCAAATCGGTCCGAAGCCGAACACCCATCACTTCAAGCGCATTCGTTCAGGCGAAGCGGTGTTTCTCGTCGAGGCGAAAGGGCAAGGGCGCATCGCGCTCGGACGTAACGGCGCAGGACGCGCTTTCGCGCTTACGTTGCGCGCGGGCGAGGTGATTGACGTGCGCGAGCATCAATTCATCGCCGCGACCGATAATGTTGCCTACGGTTGTGTCAATGTGAAAGGCCCCCGCACCATTTTGTTTGGCGGCGAATACTTCGTAGTGGATGTGTTCACGGGACAAAGTGCGGATGGAGTCGTGTGGTTGCACGGCTACGGCGATGTGTTCGAGGCGACATTACAAGCGGGCGAGCAGCTGGACGTTGAACCTGGCGGTTGGATTTACAAGGACCATACGGTGAAGCTGGAGGTCATCAACCAGCGCTTGGCAGAGCATCGTTTCAAGGTGGGCGACCACATCGCATGGCATCGTCTCACGGGGCCGGGACGCGTTGCATTGCAGTCCATGTACTTGCATCAAACGGTGAACATCCAAGAGGCGTTGCAATGGGCGAAGCATGAGTAGTGAATAAGAAACCCGTTTTCTCTGAGAAGACGGGTTTTTTTGTGTTATCGGTTGGCAAGTGTACGCCCGATTCTAATCAACGTTCCCGCAAAGGTCACAGTCCAGGCAAAGAGCGCAATATAGCCGAAGAATATCCAGCGATACAGGATGAGTGTGATGAACGGCACGTAGAGCAACGCGCCGATGAGATATGCGGCGACTGCGCATTGACTCCCTAACCCACAGGTCCCTGCGACCATCGTGAGAAACGTGACGCCGCTGGTCGCGCTTTACAAATCCGTAAATCGCCATATAATACCGCCACAAATTGGTCAGACCAATTTGCTGTGACGACAAACTCGCACACTGAGGGGGCGGCGTTCTCGACGTTGTTTGTCGCGCCGACAGGATTTTCAAAGGAGTCCCTGTGCCAAAGGCAACCACGGCGATGCGCCTCTACGAAGAGGTGATGGTCAATTTAGCCGAGCTCATTCGCAAGGGGCAGTTCCGCCCCGGCGACCGCCTGCCGTCTGAACGCGAGCTGGTGAAACAGTTGAGCGTCAGCCGCACGACGTTGCGCGAAGCGTTGCGCGTCATGCAACAGCAAGGCCTCATCATGAGCAAGCGTGGCGCAGGCAACTTCATCGCCAACGGCAGCGCAGACGAGTTGGCGCTGACCCTCAATCATCTCGCGTTACAAGACATCTTCGAGCTGCGCATGGTGTTGGAACCATCCATCGCGGCGTTGGCGGCGCAACGCGCAACCCCTCAAGACCTTGCCCAGCTCGAAGCCATTCTCCAAAAACAAACCCACCAAATTCAAAAACAAAAAAATATAGCCGAAACCGACGCAGCCTTTCACGCGGCATTAGCGGAAGCGACACACAATCACGCCTTGCAACAAATGGGTGCGACATTGATGAAGGTATTGTCGCCCAGCCGCAATGAAAGTTTGCAGACGCCGAGACGCGCGCAGCTTTCACTCACGTCGCATCGCCGCATCCTCGACGCTATCAAGGAACGCTCATCGCTCGCCGCACGCCAAGCGATGGAAGACCATCTACGCTCGGTGGACGCGGCATTGTTCGGTTTGCCTGCGGAACAGTTCACGACGATTCCTAATCTGTTATATCATACCGCTGCAAGCAGACCCTCAACCCAAAGGCACTAAGCGCCGCTACGAGCACAAAGCAAAATCTTCGTGTTCTTTGTGTCCTTCGAGTCTTTGTGTTAAAAGATTTTATACTGGATGGAGGAGGTCTAATTGATTAAGCGTGTAGAAATCAACTATCGCGGCATCTTTCAGAAGAACCTCGCCAAGAAAATCGGCAGCGACATCGTGATGATCGCCAGTCGCATGGGGCGCGTGGGCTTCTCGAATGGGCGTTATAGCGATGCGCCTGAGCGTAATGGTATCCCGTGTAAGTATTTTGCCTTCGTGACCCACGACCTTTCTGAAGAGGAATTAGAAGCGGAGTGCGGCGCGAAGCTCGACATTGACCAGTGCGATGTATCCGTTGTTCTGGATGATACGATGTGCAAGGGCGTCGAACCGTGGGGCTGGCATGGCATCCGTCCGATTAACGAGAAGGTGCAACCCGGCGGCGCGTTGCTCGTCGTCTCGCGTCGCAGCCAAGAAGATTTGCTGCGCTTCGTCGGCAACAAACCCTTTGAATGGAAGCTGGCGACGTACGAGGGCGACGCCAGTTTCGCGGGATTGTGGGTTAACAAAGACGACCTGACGCACGAGCGCACGCTCGGCGCGATTGCGGGCATTGACTCCGACATCATCAGCATCACAGCCGTCGAGGATTATTTGAATTCCAAGTTTCCCAACGAGCCGCAACGCGCGCAAGCCGCTCGCAGAGCTTATGAAGAGGTGCAGGAAAAGAACAAGCCTGTGGCGGCGGGCATGGGCGTCGAGTGGCAACATACGGCGCCTGCGCTGCCGAAATGGTTTGAGTTTGGCGAAGGCGTGGCTGTGCCATCGGTCAAGCGCGGTTTCGAGATGGGCCCGCGCGGGCAATCGCGCAACACACAATTCCAGCGCGGCACGACAAAAACCCAACGTCCTGTCGTGCGCTTCGACTTATGCACCAAATGCACGCTCTGTTGGGCGGAGTGTCCCGATGAATGCTTTGACCCAACAGACGATGGACTCTATGATATTGACTATCGTTACTGCGTCGGCTGTGGCAAATGCGCGCAAGTCTGCCCCGTCAACGAGTGCATCGTGATGGTGGACGAGTTGCAATTTGAGCACGACCATAGTCCATGGGAAGCGTACACGCAAGACCGCGCCATATACACGCAATGGGCTGAGGAGAAGAAGAGCAAAGGGCGATACATTCATCCCTTTGTCACAGGCACAGGTTTGGAGTTTGTCACAGGTGAGACCGTGCCATTGGATGGCAAACGCAAAGGGCGCGCGGATCGCAATGTTGCCAAAAAAGTGGGGGAGGTGGCTGCATGAGTCAGAACGGTTCAACCAATAATCTCTACGAGCGCGAAGATTTGCTCACAGGGTGTCAGGCGGTCGCGCAAGCGGTGCGCTTGGCGGATGTGGACGTGATTGCGGCGTATCCGATTCGCCCCTATACCGAAGTGATGGACGCGCTCTCGAAGATTATCGCCGATGGACAATTGGACGCGGAATACATCATCGCCGACAGCGAGCATTCGCAATTCGAGATTGTGAAGCACGCCAGCTCAGTGAATGCGCGAGCCTTCGCGGGCAGCAGCGGCACAGGTTGGTGCTATGGGTTCGAGGCGCTCGTCGTCACGGCGACTGACCGCTTGCCCGTCGTGTATCTCGTGGGCAATCGCGCGCTCGACGACCCCGGCGCATTCGGCGTCGAACACAACGACGCGCTGGCGGTGCGCGACATGGGCTGGTTGCTGGCGTGGGTCACGACGCCGCAGGAAGCGTTGGAACACATCCTCATTGGCTATCGCATCGCGGAGGACAAGCGTGTGCGGATGCCGATGGCGCTGGCGATGGATGGCGCGTTCCTCACGCACTCGCAACACATCGTCAAGATTCCGACGAAAGCAGCGGCGCAAAAATTTTTGCCGCAATACGATTTGGCGGAGCGCCGTTTGCATCCCGACAATCCCATCTCGATTGCGCCGCAAGTGAACGAAGATTGGGTCATCGAGATGCGGCGGCAGAATTGGGAAGCGGCGCGACGCGCGCGCGGCGTCATCAAAGAAGCGTATCAAGAATTCAACGCGATTTTCGGCGAGCGCTACACTTCGCCATATTTCACCGAGTACATGACCGAAGACGCGGACGCAGTGCTGATTGGACTCGGCACCGTCGCAGCGCCGGGGCGCACAGCCGTGCGGCGCTTGCGCGAGAAGGGGCACAAGGTCGGCTTCGTGAGCCTGCGCTGGTTCCGTCCGTTCCCAACGCTTGAGTTGCGCGAATCGTTGAAGCGTTTCAAAGCGGTGGGCGTGATTGACCGTGACTTCGCGCATGGCGCGCCCGACGATGGCGGCATCCTGATGCACGAGGTTCGCTCATGTCTTTATCCTGCGAAGGAACGCCCCAATGTCGTCAACTTCATCTCCGGACTTGGTGGGCGCGACATCTCGATTGACGACTGCATCAAAATGTACGGCATCACGCAACAAGCCATCGGCAAGGACGAGATGGATGGGTTCGTGACGTGGATTGGGGTGAGAGAGTAATGACTAAAATCGCAATTCTGCCCATTCCTACCAATGGTGGTATGTCATACTGCGCTGTCTCGGGCACCCAGCAGTTTATCGGCAAAACTGTAGGCCAAGCCTTAGACGCTTTGACCATGCAGCTTGGTAGAGATGAGGCGAATACGCTGGTCATCGTTCAGCAATTGCGTCCCGACCCATTTTTCAGCGCAGAGCAGCAACAACGCATGTCAGAATTGATGGAGCGTTGGCGCGCTGCGCGTGATCGGGGCGACACGTTGCCTGAAGCTGAGCAAGCGGAACTCGACACGCTGATCGAGACGGAGTTGCGCGCATCGGCGGCGCGAACAGAGGCGCTGCTGCGCGCATTGGCGCAATGAACCCACACTATGCGTTGGTCGCGGCGCGAGCGATGCACCGTTGCGAATATTGTCGTGCGCCTGAAGTCGTGTTCAATTTTCCTTTTGAAGTGGAGCATATCATTCCCCTATTGCACAAAGGTGCTGACTACGAATCCAACTGGGCGCTGGCTTGCCGTTCTTGTAATCTGCACAAAAGCGCTCACATCAACTATACTGACCTGGAATCGCAAACGCTTGTGCGTCTGTTCCATCCGCGATTAGATCAATGGGACAAACACTTTCAAATTGACCATGAGAAGGGATTGATCATTGGCGTTACGCCAAGCGGCAGGGCGACGGTAGCCTGTTTGAACATGAATAGCGAGGTGCAAGTCAACGCACGGCGGCAATGGATGCGTCTTGGCTTATTCCCATGAGCCAAGTGTTGAAGCGCACTAAGCCGTCGCATTGCTGTCCGTCGCACGGTGAAGTGATTCAATCAAAAGAGACAAGTCATCATCTCGAATTAAGGAGGTTCAATGCCAGTACAAGAACTAATCCAATACGACAAAATCAAAGGCGTCCACAACATCCCGCTCGAAGAGTTTTACACGTCGGGTCATCGCACCTGTCAGGGCTGCGAGTCGGCGACGACGATGCGCGGCTTTATCAAAGCCGCAGGCTCGCGCAGCATCGTGACAGGTTCGACGGGGTGTATGTATGTGGCGAACACGAGCTACATGACGACGCCGTGGATCGTGCCGTGGATGCACACGCAGCTCGGCGCGAGCGGGGCATCAGCCGTCGGTATGGCGGCGGGTATCCGCGCGCTCAAGCGCAAGGGCAAAATCCAAGACGAAAAAATCAACGCCATCGCCTTCTGCGGCGACCTCGGCGGCGGCGACATGGGCTTGAGCGGCATTAGCGGCGCGCTGCAAACCGATTACGATTTGCTCGTCATTCTTTATGATAACGAATCAGCGGCGAATACCGACATTCAGGCCACGGGCATGACGACCTACGGCGCGCAGACGACGTTCACGCCGCCAGGCAAGAAGCATCGCATCATGCAGCGCCGTTGGAAGAAGAACGTCGCGGGCATGTTGGCTGTTGGTCATCCGACCTGCAAATACATCGCGACGGCGTGCGCGACCTATCCGCCCGTTGACTATCTCAACAAAGTTCGCAAGGCATTGGAGATTGGCGGTCCGACGTTCATTCACACCTACGATCCGTGTCCGAAAGGCTGGGACTATCATCCGCGCTACTCGCACGACATCGGCGAGCTCGGCATTCGCTCGGGTTTGTATCCACTCTACGAAATCGTCGAGGGCAAAGTGAGCTACACACACGATGCGCGCAAGAAGCGCGTTCCCGTGCGCGAGTTCTTACAGCGACAGGGACGCTTCGCGCATCTCGTGAAAGAAGACCTCCAACACATTCAAGACATGGTGGACGAGATGTGGGACGAGTGGGAAATTCCCGGCGTCGCGCCGATTAAAGGAGTGTTGCAAGCGGCTTGACGCTTCGCTAGCGAGTTTGGGTTGATGAGTTTGCTCATTGACCGAGATACAGCAGTCGTACGAGCAAGGGACATTGGACATAGATGCTCATAGGTCGCCAGTTCCCAAGCGAACTATGAGCGCTGCGATGCCTGCGCCACGGAGCGCAGGCATTTGGAGGAGAAACCCATGAACCGTTTGCCTCTCTACCAGCGCATTGTCGCCGCTCTCATAGTGGTATTTGTCGTCAGCGCGTGTGCGCCGACGCCCGCTGCGCCTGCAGCGGTCACACCAACTCGTCCGATTGAATTTGTGATTAGCACAGAGCCCGGTGGTGGCTCCGACATCTACGCCCGTTTCATTCAAGGCGTCATCGAAAAGAAGAAGCTGTCGCCGCAGCCGGTCTTGCCTGTCAACAAACCGGGCGGCGCGGGTGCGGTCGCGTTTCAGTACGTTTTTGAGAAGAAAGACGACATGCACTACATCATGATCACGCTCAACAGCTTCTTCACAACCCTCATTGCCCAAAAGCTGCCTTTCCAATACAACAACTTCACACCGATTGCGAACTTGGCGCTCGATCCTTTCTTCCTTTGGGTCGCCGACGATAGTCCATGGAAAACGGCGGGCGATTTTGTAGCCGCCGCCAAAGCCGATACGCTCACCGTCAGCGGCACT
>CAZDYP010000007.1:0-45492 GCA_964509505.1 uncultured Anaerolineae bacterium
ATCCCCTTGCGAGGATTTAGTTCATTTAGACGGTCTTGTTCGTGGTCGCCGACTATCGCTCCAATTGGTTAGTATCAATCCCCTTGCGAGGATTTAGTTCATTTAGACCTAACATAGGTTGCATCGGTAGGCGCGCCGCCCCCGCCTGGTATCAATCCCCTTGCGAGGATTTAGTTCATTTAGACGCAACCGCCCGCCCCCTGGCAGGTAGTAGCGCAGTTTGGTATCAATCCCCTTGCGAGGATTTAGTTCATTTAGACCAGACTGGGCAACCATCGGAACGCCTATCCCGTACGTAGTGTATCAATCCCCTTGCGAGGATTTAGTTCATTTAGACCCCCTACTACCCCCCACTGAAAACGATTTTTTCAAGTCATTGTATGCCTCCTCTCTCAGCGAAAGCGTGTTTAGGCGTCGTACTCGTGACCCTTCTCCCACCGACGCCCCAAAACATGCCTCGCCAGCGTCTTGCGAGCATCGCCGCACCAGCGGCGCAACGGGGAGATGCTCGCAGCCAACGCCCAAATTTAAGACCACCGCCCCCGAATTTTGGGGCATTTTGCCCCTGTCGCTCGCGCGCTACCCGCCTTTTTGCGAGCATCGCCAAACAGCGCACACCCCCCCTTGATGCTCGCGCCACAGCGCACTAATGGCGGATAGCGGATGGCGAATGGCAGATAGCGGATGGCCGATGGTGATTCGCCATTCGCTATCCGCTATCCGCTAGACGATGATGACGCTCACCTCATGCGTCACCTCGCGCCCCGCCGCTGTCGTCGTGATCTTGGCGCGACACTCCGCGCACAATGGATAGTAGCGCACCGAGTCCAACGTCGGCTTGATAAGGCGCGCCACCGCCTTTTCCATTTTCGCGCGTTCTGGGGGCGTCAACAAACACTCGAACACGCTATACTGCACGGGCGTGCCGAAATTTTCCAACGCCTTACGCAAGCGTGTGCGCCGTTTGTCGTTGGGAATGTCGTACGCCACAACGATGAAATGTTTGGTCATAGCGAATTGCGAATTGCGAATTGCGAATTGCGTCCTTCGACGCCGCAAACTACGCTGTCAGGATGCGGATGGCGAATCGTCACTCGCCATCTGCCACTTGCCACATGGCACATGACATCTGCCACATGACATCTGCCACATGGCACCTGCCATCTGCTACCGCGTCCGAAACGGCAGATACTCTGCCGCGCTGCCCTCGATGACTTTACGCAACAGCCGCGCTTGCACCTCGAAACATTTTTGATAGGTCAGCCGCCGCCCGACCAACGGGTGAATCACTTCGGTTTGCAGCCGCTGATGGTATTGCCGCAAGAAGCGGCGCAGCGCGTGGTCTTTCAAGCGCACGCCGCCGTCCTCGCTCGGCTCAAAATCGTGTTCATCTACCATGCGCTTGTTCACCAGCGTCAACACCACCGAATCGGCGACGATGCCGCGAAACTCCTCGACCAGATCCAGCGCCAAGGCGGGCCGCCCATACGCGTCGGCGTGAAAGAAGCCGTTGTGTGGATCGAGCCCCACGATGGTCAGCGCCGCATACAGATTCTCGGTCAGCAGCGTATAACCTAAACTGAGCATAGCATTGATCGGATCGGGCGGCGGGCGACGCGCGCGTTTCTCGAAGCCCATGGGCGGCGCTTGGTCGCTTAGTCGTCTAGTCGCTTGGTTAGCTGGGCGCTGAGTGGCTTGGTTGATTGACGGCTTGGTCGGTTGGTCGGCTGCTTCCGCCGCTCCCTGTTGGGCTGTGGCAGTTGGCGAGGCTGCGTTGGCGTAGTCGTAGAGACGTTGCGCCACAACGTCTCTACCGTCACTACGTTGCAGAGCAGTCTCCTCAGGGTTCGTGGCCGCCGCGCCGCGGCGCAAGGCGTCGCGCAGCACGCTGAAATAAATTTTGGAGCCCGAACCTTCGACCCCGCGCAACGTGGCGAGGTCGGCGGCTTCGGTTGCCAAGCCAATGTGCTTGCTCAACGCGTCGGCGGCTTGGCGCATGGCGTCCGCCTCACGCGCGCGCGCCAAACGCAAGCAGAGCGTCTGATAATTTTGCAGCTTGCCCTGCACGACGGCACGACTCAACGCGAGGCAAAACGCGGCGTCGGCGGCGCGCGTGTATTGCGCCTGCCGCAGCGCGAGATTGCGCGCGTGCGCCCCGACCAGCCGCCCGCGCAGCTTGCCCGCGCTGTTCAGCAGCGTCAGCTCGACCCCTTGCTCCAACAAAAAATTCAGTGCGGGCGTCGTCACGCCGACGTTGCCGATCAACACCACCGCGCTCACCTGTGCCAGCGGCACCGCCAGCAACACCTCGCCGTCTTTGCTGACCAGCAGTTTTTGATATTCCTTTTCGAGGCGCGCGCCCATTGCGGTTACATACAAAGTTGCCATCGCTAGTCGCTATCCGCCACTCGCCGCGTCTGCCCCATGCCCTGCGTCGTCTTCATGCCCGTGCCGCAGAAGAAGGCGAAGTCAGCCAGCGCGTTCCACTGCTTCAGACGCAGCGCAGCCGGGTCGCGCGCCACGTAGCGCACCCAACCGACGAAGCCACGCAAGCCAAAGTCGCCGAACGGCACGTGCGCCGTCTTCAGCTCGTGCGCCTCGACCAGCACGTTCGCTTCCACCCAGCGCAGGAAGGCGTCGTCCACCGCGAAACCCGCCAAGTCTTTCTGACAGACCTGATTCCACTTCTCCCGATACGATTGAAAGATGTTGAATGGGAGCGGAAACAGCAGGCTCGCGCCGCGCTGTTTGAAAGCCGTTGCCGAATAAAAACGCAAAGTGAGTTGCGCTGTGGGTTCAGCCGCTTGCCACAGTTCTGCCAACTCCATCAAGCGTCCCCACGTCTTGTGTTCGCGCGGCTCCACTTTGACATCGCTCACCATGAACGGTTGCCCGCACAATGTTACGCTCTCCTGTCCGAGATAGGTATGCAGCAACACGGCATTCAACGCGCCGAACAGTTCGTCGCTCAACGTTGTATAGCGCACCCAATAGGTTTGGTCGGGCATGGCGACGGCGTGCTGATGCACGCGACGAAACTTCCCGCGCAACGGCGACACGGTGAATGGCTTCGCGCCCTCTGCCTCATGCAGCCATTGCGCCAGCGCCGCGTCGCCTTGCCGCACCAGATTGAAGAACAAGCCATGCAACGCCGCGCCGAGGCCGTCGCTCAACGGCGCAGGCGACAACGGACGAAGTGAAACGACGAAAGAAGCAAGCATAAGAATCCTCTGGAGTCGTCAGTCGTCAGTAGCCAGTCGCCAGATGTCTGGCGACTGGCTACTGCCTGCTCCTCCGCGCGGCCTCGCGTATCGCTTGCAAGGACAATACCTCGGCGACCTCGAATAGCGGGGGCAAAAGCTTGGGCATGGCGCGCAGCCGCACGACGCTGGGGAAGTAGCCCATGCGCCCATGCAGGTCTGCCAACAATGTAGCGGTCAGCCAATTGAGCGCGGGCGGGCTGATGACGATGGGCAACGACTGCCACTCGCTGGGCGTGAGTCCGAGCGAGTCCACGAATGCGCGGGTCTGTGGGGCAAAGGGTTGCGCCGGGTCGAAGTGCGGTTGCGCCTCGATGACGCGCTCGAGGCGCTGCCCCGTGAGCGCCTCGAGCTGCGCGCGTTGTGGGAGGGTGAGGGGGTGGGAGAGGGAGAGGAGGATCATGTCGCCATCACCTCGCGCAAACGGGACGCCAATTGCTTGAGCTGGGGACCCTGCACAGGTTCGGGCAACTTATACTGCTCGCAAATCCTGCGCCAGTTTTGAATACCCTCGTCAGATGGGCGCGCGAACAATGCGCGCGCGTATGTGCCGCCAAATAGCACGTCATGCAGACGAATTTTTGCGATGGTATTCGACATCCCTTCTTCGCGTGTCGCGCCGGTCGTCTTGCAATCTACAATGCCTAGCCGCCCGTTGTAAGTTGCCACAACATCCAAATCGCCTTCAAAGCCCTCGACCTCGACGCGCCCTAACACGTCGTCAAAGCACTCACTCTTTGCCAACGAAGTAAGCGCAAACGCCTCGACCCATTCGCCGTTCAAGAACCCGTAGGCGGTTTTGTCTGGAATGGTGAACGTGCCAGCCTTTTCGTCCCATACCCATAAGCCAGCCTCATGTGCCTGTCGCGCGGCCTCGACACTCTGACCTGGAGGTGTAAACGATACCGTCTTGCCAGCGCCCCCTGCCGAACGCAAGACCTTGCGAATCAAGTTTACATGTGCAGGCACATAATGATCTACCAGATACGCGGCGAACTCAGCCCACAGGGCACGCACATCGCTGGCGCGCAGGGGCGGCTTGTTCGTCTTGAACTCATGCCCTGCCGCGCGCAACTGCGTTTCGATTGAAATGGGGGCGCGAAATGAGCGGGGCGTTTGCGCCGCGCCATCCTGATCAAAGTCAATGATGCGCTCCTGCTCGGTGTTGACGTAAAGCATCGGCGTATGTGTGTTCATGGCGGCTTGATAAGCGGCGAGCGACATCATCTTCGTCCCGCCCGTGAGGTTCACGCTAAGTTCGTCGCTTGTGTAACGCGCGATGGCAGCCTCGCAATCGGCGCGTGCCTTGTCCAATACCCAAGCATCCATGAATAGCGGCTCGGCGACGCGGATGTTGGCTAGCGCAGGGTCACGTCGAATCGCCTCAGCCAGATGGTCAGCCACATCACGCACGCGCTGATTTGCTGATACCATAAACTGCACGCACTCGGCGCGACGCTCAGGCGGTTCGGTGAACAGTGGGATAAGGTTGGGTGTCGGCTGTTCGCCGACCAGCGCAATTAAGACTCGCATATTAGGGTGCTCCTTCCAACGGTTCTTGCGGATGGGCTTTAAACCATGCCTGTCCGGGATAATGAACGGTGTTGGTAGAATGTTCATCCCAATGCCAGATGCGATGCAGGTCTTGCAGGTTGGCGTCACGACTGTTGCGATAAGCTGCTGTCTGCGATTGAACAAACGCACTCAACGCTTCGCCCGTGAGCGAACTCCAACCGCCGCCTGATTGCGTGTAACGCTTGCGGTAATCAAGTTGCTGTAACGCGGTGATGGTGAATTTGGCGCTGCCCAACCCAATCGGTTTGCCCATGCCAACCTTGTGGCAAGCGTCATCCCACAACGTCAGCGCGAAAAGCAACAACTTTAGGTCATCTAATTTTAGGTTTGTGTATTCCACCTCAAATATGAATTGGGCGGGCGGCAAAACCGCCGTGACAGTTTTGTTACGGTGCGTTTTAACGGTCGTGTCAATGACGCCTTGCGGGCGATGATAGTAAAACTTGCGCCCGCGAATCGGCGGCTTGTTGTCATTCGGGCGCTTTGTATAAAACGGCTTGTGGCGTGGCTTCGGCGTGCTCAACTCAGACAACGTAACTTCAGCAGTTTCGTAATTCGCTTGCGCCATTGCGTCTTGCACAGAGACGTTGCCTGCGAAGACAGTGCCGCGATTCAACATGCCGAACAAGCGACAGGCTGGGCAAAGCGCATTCACGTCCTTGCAGGGCAGAAAACCTGTTGGCAGACTGTATGTGACAGTCTCGCGTTCATATACCAAGCGATTCGGCAAAGGGAGGCATGAATTGGAAACGGCTTCCGCCACGTTGCGAATCACGCCTTTGAGCGAGGTGCCGGGGATGAACAAGCGGTTGTGCGCATCATGGCAAAACTGCAAATGCTCGTGCTGTGTGCGTACGCGGTCTGCTGAATCTGCACGGTACTGCGGCACGAAAATTGGTGTGCGCGCGGTCAATGTGCAGACGATGTGACCACTCTCACCCGCGAACTTGTGATGTTGGTTGACTTTCTCGCGCAGGGGCCCTTGCTCCCCCAATGGCACGAAATCATAAGGATTCATGGTTTGTCCTCCCATTCCATCCGCACGAAGCGTTCATAGACTAACACACCGTCGGCGCGGCGAAATTGATGGCGCACCAAGCGTGGACGGCCCGAACCATCGGGCATGGCGCGATAGGTCATTTTGCGTGCAATGCGTCGCTCATCGGGTCCCCAAAGATATGAGCAAAATTTTTCTGTCCGGGTGTCTTGTAGGCGCCCTGAGGTTTGAAAACCCTCCGCACCTTGCTGACCTACAAGCCAAACGCGATAGCTCACATCTTGTTTCTCCCATTTCAGTTCAAACGTTGCGCCGAAGATGCGCCCTTGTTGCCATACTGCCAGCACGATGGGTTCGTGCGACGCGGGAAAGTCCAGATCGTCGAGCCGTTCCACAATGGCGAAAGGCGCGTCGTTGCGTGGCGGCTTCAGCCATGTCTCCAACTGCTCGGCAGTCAAATCCGCCGTCCAGAGTTGCTCGCTCACGTGCGCCTCCGCTCGCGTTCTGCGCGCATCGCATCGGGCGTCGTATACGCGGTTGTGGCTGTTACCCATTGGGTGATGAGAGGGTCCCAGTCAAATGTCTTGCCGTCGAAGCGGTAACTGGCGCGTACGCCATTAATTGCACTCGCAGTTGGCGCAGGCACGGAGACTTCATCGGGAGACGTAATGCCATACGCTTTCGCCATCGTGGGTTCGATCAGCGATCCCATTCCGCGCACGATCAACTGCCCATTCTGTGTCTGCGGCGACCGCGCCCCCAGAAAATCAAGCCGCACGCTTTGCACCGCGCCGCGCACGCGTCCCAATCCCCGCGATTTCCCCGACCCCAGCCGAATCAAGCCGTCGGCGAGGTCGCGCACTAGCAAGCCGACCAGCCCCAACTGCCACAGTTCAAAGTTTCGCAGATGCAGTTGCGTGGCAAATGTAGCTTCGGTGACAACTTCCAGGTCGAACTTCGCGCCTTGCGCCGCACCGCCCGTGAAGCGGTCAATGCCCACGCCATCACGCTGCTGCTTGGTTGGCTTACCAATGGCGTAAGCATCCGCCGTCGCCAAGCGCCCTGCGAACCAAGTAGAACCAAACAAGCGACAGATGAGACATGAATCACGATAGACCGTTTGATTGAGTGCGTCTCGTTCTTCACGTCCAGACAAAGCCTGTTCATTCGCTTTGCGCTTTTCAAAAGCATGTCCACAGAACATGTGCGCGCCGCGCTCGGCGAACGGGTCGCATGTCGCCGTTTCTTTGACCGTGCGGGTGATGCGTTCGGCATGACTGCGGAATGTGCCTTTGAGCGAACTGCCCGGCAGATACACTTCGGGCTGCCCGTTGCGCCAAGTTGTTACAAACGCCATGTCGGGTCCGCTCACCGTCGCCAGTCCCGATTTAATCAGCAGGGGACCATCCGGCGAAATCGTCAAATCAATGATGCACTCGTTGACCAGTTGCTTTAGCATGTGCGCCTCCTATGCGGCTACCAGCACTGCGGTCTGTGCCGCGATAAAATTGCCCAACGGTTGAGACGGGGGCCAGCCCTTCAGCAGATAATCGCGCAGGGAATCGGGCTTGGTGAAATCCACCAGCACGTACTGCACATCCACCAAGTGGCAACGTCCCAAACCGCGCGAGCGAATGCCACCTAACGGCACCATCCCGTTGATGAACTCATGCAAACCAAGCGCGACCAGTGCGAGGTCATCGGGGCTTGGATTCTCGACCGTCAGGCGAAAGTCAAAAGCTGTTTGCGCGGGCGCGACCTCAAAATCGAATTTGATTTGGTCAATGGCGCGCTCGCTGTCACGGTCAATACCGACGCCATCGCGGATTTGCGTCGTCTCTGCCCACGGCTCGCTGACCATCAAATCGTGAAAGTGTGCGACGCTCGCCAGATGCACCGAGCCAAATGTCTTGCACGTGGCGCAGAGATGGGCGTTCAAGAGTTCGAGCAAATGGTCTTCGTTCAACTCCATGCCAACCCACGCGTCATGCTGAAAGCGTTTCAGGATGGCGCGCTCGTCCTTCGCCGAATCGCTGTTGCCAACACCCAATGCGCGACTTTGCGCGACGGCTTCGCTGACCACGCCATAGTCTTCGGTAGTTGGCAGTTCGGACTTGCTGTTATTTTTTTGGCGATGGGTCGAGAGACAACGCTCGTAACCCTCAATCAATTGGCAAGTATGGTACTTTGGCAGATTGGGCAGGATGCGCTCGACTGCCGCGCGAAACGCGCCCTTGAACGACGAGCCGGGGATGAGCGGGCGGCCTTGCCCATCGCGGATGATGGGGCTATCCGTGACCGTCGAGGAGTCACGCCCACCCCCGATGTGGAGCGCGGTGTCCATGATTAATTTTCCTGTGAACAGATAGCGTGAGCGCAGGTGTGCGCGGTCTAATTGTGTTCCCATTTTAATCATCTCCTTGCATAGCTGAGAGCTGTGTTTGTAGTTCGTCAAATTTAGCCCAATACTCTCCAGAAGCATAGTGCTTCATCTTTTTCAGATAGCGCGAAGAGTTTACGTCCTCGCCGTATTTGCCCTGAAGGATGCACATAAAAAGTTCGCCAAACCCTCGCTTTTCCCTAGCATCAATTTCTGTGTTTCCGATTGAAACGTCTATTTGTAACAGCATTGCCTTGAACGTCTCAATGGAGCCTCGCTCATCGTCCCTGTCTTCAAATCGCCAACCATCGCTTTCTAAATTTGACTGCCACCCAGCGTTTTTTGCCAAGGTACGGATGAAATGGACGATGACGTGTTGGCGATGTTGTGTTTCAAGTTGCAGATAAACCTGTTGCCATACCAGCTGAACATTTGTCAGATTGTTCGATTCGCCTGGTTTGTACCGATTGAGCAAATCATGGCACAGAGCAGGCAATTGGTCTTGACTACTGATTGAGTCCACAAATTTTTTCACATTGTCAGGTTGAATATCATCAGAGAAACCTTCAACAAATGCCAAAAGCGTCTCTGGGTCGAGCTGCAAGGCAAAATTGGAAACAGGGTATTGGAGGTAATAATCTACTGCCTTCGTCAAACACTCAATCACTTCTTGGGCAGTAGCAGCGATGCGCCACTCACCATGAGCCAAGGCGTTGCGACGATTGCGGAATTTGTCGAGCCAGTCAAATATGGATTGGTTTTGTAACTGCAATAGCCCCATTTTTCTACAGGTCTCAACCAATTGCGCATCTGGTATCTCTTCAAGGGTTTTGTCTTCGTCTTTACCATGATTATGCCTAAAAAATTCCTCACCTACATAGCGGATTACCATGCGAAAATAACAACTGATCGCGCACCAGATGGTCGTCATGGCAGCGTTATATCCTCCCCCAAGGTAGCAGTGCCATGCCTCTTCCAAAAAAGGCGGCATATCATCTTGTGCGCCTCTCTTTACAGTTTCGACAAACCGACTTTCGTCGGCGAATGTTCGGTATGGAATGCTCGGACTTGTAGAGAAGGGATCAGTTGCCATGTATGCCTCGCAGAAAACTACTTCTCCAGAATGTGTGAAAGCATCAAGCTATGCGCGTTGAAGTGTTGTACCCACTCGCGCACCAACAGCATGTGAATCTCATTCAAAGCAGCCTTGAGTTCGCGTGCGGGCGCGTTCTTGGGCGGCACGGGCAAGCTCACTGCATTCGCCAATGTCCATGCCTCTGTCTGCAAATCTTCCAAGGCTTTCCCGACATCATCCCAATAGGTCTTGACATCATCGCGCCCGGCTTGCTCGGCTTTTTTGCCCTGATGCTGAGTGAACTTTCTAACTTCCTGAAAGTCGGATACCGCTTGCACGATGTTGTGCAAGCCTGATAGTTGCGCGTTGCCGATGCGCCGTCCCAACACGTTGCGGTGTTGCTCGGCAAGCGCGGCGGCGGGCTTTTGCGCGTGGTCGCTCCAGCGCGCTAACTGCCGTCGCAATTTCAACTGCTGGCGCAATTTCAACTGCTGCTCAATCGTCTCGTGCGTCGCGTCAGTCATCTGACTCCTCCTTGTCGCGCCGCAGGTAGAAGAAATGCGCGGCGAGATGGCGCGCATACTCACGGCATAACGCCAGATGAATACGGCGCACGAGATCTGTGTCGTTCATGTCCTTCAAATCGCCGGGCAAGTTTTTTTCGATTTGCGTCGCTTGAGCGCGTAGCCCCTCCAAGGCCTTCACCACCTCTTGCCCCAGATTGTTCTGCGCCCAACGCTGGCTATGTGTGTCGCGCCCAATCAGTTTTTTAAGTAGGTCCGTGATGTCGGAGATTTTATCAGTGGAGTAAGCCAAATTTTCCAAATTGCGAATCTGGCTGGTTTTCAGTTTTGTCATCGCCAACTTTTCAGCCAATTGCTGAACGGGTGTGGGCCGTGGCTCGCTATCTTCATCCCATTGCACAGCGAGTGCGTCACTCACACGCGCCATCTCTGCCTGCAAATGGGTTCGTAAGAGAAATTGTCTGCGCTCATCGGAAGTGATTGTTTGGCTCATGCTACGCCTCCTTTCAAAGTTTGTGAAACGAAGTGATAATGAAATGGGTCGCAGACGGCAACCTGTCCGAACCCTTCACTGCGACGCGCGCCAACGCCGTTGGCAGCGATTGCCTCCAGTCGTTTCAGGGTTGGTTCTGGATCAACACCTAGCGGTAGTCGGAATAACAGCACGGAGCCGCGCTCCAAGACCCAGCAATCCGACTTGGGCATCTCCTGCGCGGCGTTCCAGCCGGGCACGACTTCCGCGCTTAACACCACGCGGCAACGTTCAACATCGGCAGGCAAGCCCAAATGCGTGGGTTGAATGTCGCCGAGCACGGGTTGCCCTTCTTCATCCTGCAAGGCTAAATGGCTTTGCAAGGTTAATGAGAAGTACTGGCCTTGTGGCACACGACCAACCTTTTGCCAAAGTTGGCTCGCCGTCTCGTTAAGCGCAGCGAAGCGCTCACGCACAGATGCGGCTTCGCTGCGAGGTGTGCCCCAAGTTTCGACGCGCAACTGCCCCAAGCCTCGGCTGCGCCCGTAACCAACTGCCAATTCCTGATGGTGCGGCGCAAGTTCCAAAAGATTCGCGCGCAACGACAAATCATCGGGCAAGCGCACGGCACCGCGAAAAAACTTCGCTTCACCGCGTTCGTGGGCGCTGCTCTCTTCGATGACTTCATGTGAGAACAGCATCGCCGGTGCTGCCGTTCGAGTTTTGCGACGAACCGCCGTGTTCGCCATCATGCGGCGCGTGACCTTGAGCCTTTCTGGTTGCTCAACGGATGTGTAATAGCCGAGTGACTCGACCCGGCTACGCTTGCCATGACAGTGAGGGCAGTGATACCAAAAATCAAGCCCACTCAAGTTAGGTTCAGACCATTCGCGCAAGAGTTCTAGCAACAACAGCTGGTCAGTCAGGCTTTCGGCGAAGTGATCTTCAAAGAAGCGTTTGCAGGTCGCCGCTGTGGCAGGCCACAAATGCGTCAAGTCATTGCCTTGTCCCTTCGACGGGAAGCAATCTGAGTAACGCACCTCTTCTGATAAAAACAGCCGTTTGAAGAGTTCCTCATTAGCGCGTTCGGCTTTGCCGCTGAGATACAAGTCCGCTAGCGCGCCGCGAATCGCACTGCCAGCAATGTAATCCAGGGTTGGGGCAAACTGTTCACTGGAGCGTCGCTGGTGCAAAGCGAGCGGCGAGATCACTTTTAAGGTCAGCATTTCGATGCTCATCGTTGCGCCTCCCAATCATCCTTGTATAAGACCAGCGCCTCAACATTGGCTAACTGATTTGACACTGAGACTTCGCGCCCATCTACCCTGATCTTTTCGGGCAGTTCCATTGTGCATTCACCCGCTCCGCGTGTCGTGTTGCCACCGAAAGCGTTGATCAATTTGAGACCCGCTAAGAGCAAGATCAATTCATGGTAGATGTCAGGCTCATTGGCTATGCTACAGGGCGTTAGACATAAGCGGCCTGTCAAGGCCGGTTGGGCGACAAAGGTGAGGCTCTCCAACGTCTGTTCGCTAGTGAAAAGTCGCGCCTCAGATGCCATACCCCGCTTGCGACTCAGTTGAACTTGCGTGTGTGTGGTCGTCTGTCGCAACGGGCTTGCGCTCGTGGTAGGGCGTAGGGCAGTCAGCCATTCTTTGTTCAACGTCGCCGCATGCCAGCGCAACGGCGCGGGGAGCGACGGCGCGCCAAACATACGGCAGACGATACACGAGTCTTTGTGCTTCGCCATGGTTTGCGGATGGGGTGACGTGCAATCACCCAAGTCGTGCAGTCGCGCCAACAGCGCGGACGCCTCACGCGCTTTGCCTTTCAGTGCGCTACCCGGCACATAGACCAACCCATCGGAGCTGCGCGCTACGGTGCGGTCAAGCAACCCGAGCGCGAAGCCGGTGCCGATCTGCACGGGGCCGCGCGCATGAATGGTCAAAGTGGGTAACTCAATCTTGGCTAGGGGCATGGGTCTTCTCCTGTGAGCTATTCGGAACGAATCGGTAGATTTCCACGAGATCACCGAAAGCAGTGACATATTCTCGTTGGGCTGCCGCATTGTACTGACCGCGCCATGGAGGCAAGGTGTTTTCCGCACTAAAAGCTTGATGAAATTTTTCCATCAATTCGCTATGATCTTTCTTAGCTCGGCCTGCCACTTTGCGCCAACGATAAACAGCCTCGCCTAGCGAGTGGAATAAGCCCTCGTAGAGAAAATTCAACTGGCTACTTGGGAAACGCGCTTGCTTGAACTGCTGTGCGTGCGCCCACAACTTTTCAGCATCACGAACCAGGTAGGGTCTCTCCGTCAAGTGCGCGCGCAAATTTGTATGCGGGAATGCAAACGTCTGCTCGCTCAGCGCCTTCTGACGCAAATCCTTCAAGTCATTGCTGCCTGCTGCGGTGACCACCATGAAATCCAACGCGCTTTGCTGATAACTGTTCTCAGCACAACATTGTTTCGCACGCTTCAACAACTGTCGCGCGAGGCGATGAAACGCGACGATAGGGAAAGACGTGTGGGCAATGACCACACCGACGCCAAGCGTGAGCCGTTCTATATCAGGCACCCCGACGCGCCGCAAGATGTCGGGCGATTCGGCATCAAAACGCTTTGCGACCTCCAGCGCAACGGGCAAAGCCATATCACCCGTCGTCACCGCCATCACATCATCGCCGCCCATAAGCAACGTGTCATAAGTTTGCTTGCTCTCACGGCGGTTATGCTTTTGCAGCGTTTCCTTGACGATCTTCTTGATGAGTTTGTCCAAATCCAGAGAAAACATCTGATATTGCGCTGTGCTCTCAAGGCCATGTAGAGAGTCGCCCATGTTGTTTCCGTCCACGAAGATGAAGCCGACGTAATCAGGCGGACGTGATTTCTCGCCTACTTTTCCTAAATCTTTCGGACGCTCAGGATGCTGGCGGCGATCTTCGTCGAACACCTTGCGTTTCTGCTGGCACGATAGACAAATGGCCTGACCGTCTCTCTCGACGCTCGCAGGCAAACAACCGCAGGCGGCGCATGGTTGCACGTATGATTCAAGCGCAGACCAGCGACGATTGGCTTTTTCATCTTTCCTTTCTCGCAGGCGCAACGCTGCGATTTCCATACGATGACCGAATCCTTGCTCGCGCGTTGCGGGAGACAGCGGAATGCTCACACCTGTAATAGAACCTATCACCGTTTCGCGACGATAAGTTTCTTCAACAAGGGTGATGATGGAGTTTGCTTCAGGTTCCGATGGGGCGATGACTGCACTTGACCCGCCCGCAGCATACACTAGCTCGGCGGATGGAGAAGCAGAAGTAATGAGCTGTTTCATCTCATTTTCATCATTCAGTTTTTCGAGTAGCAGGCTTGCGCCACGTACTTCTCGCAATTTGTCAGTCGCAAAGACGTAGTCTTTGATACGGTCTGTATCAAAAGAGACCAGATATTCTTGAGACATGATTCCTCCATCAAGTCAGTTATTGCAAACTCATACAAATATTATCAGAACTGCTTACAATCGCGCATGAGCATCTCTACCCATGCCCCATAGGCATTTCTACCCACGTGCGCTGCCATACAGTGTGTAATACACCTTCAACTCGGAAATCAACACGTAGCGGTCCACGCCCACGTCGTCACGGTAGCCCAAGAACGCGCGGAACTTGTCGTAAATTTTGTTGAGTTGATTCGAGACGGTCTTCTCTTTTTTGCCCAGCCGTCGCGCAATCGCCTTGCTGTCCATGCCCTCCACCACCAATGCGACGACGGCGCGCTCGGCTGTGGTCAACTGGCGCTCGACGAACTCGGCTTTGTGCTGCGCGTCCGCGATGAGTCGTTGCTGTTTCTGTTGGTGAATCGCATCCCACGCATCATCCAGTAACGCCAGCGGCGTGAGCGCGGGCGAGACCTGACTCCAACGCAAAACGGGAATCGGCAGCAACTCAACCTTATCTTGCGGGCGGACGCGCATGATTTGCGCGTCGCCGGGCCGCCAGCCTTCGGTGAGCAGATACCAGACGCGATCGTCGTCATCGCACAGCAGTTGCGCGACGAGCATGGCATAGAGACTCATCGGTTTGCGCCCGCCGGCGAGGCAGAGGTGAACCATGCGGCGAGCGCGTTTATGGGTAAGGACTTCGTGATAGAGGCACTGCAGGAGAGTATGGGTGTCCGCTTCGGAAACAATATCGGTAATCACAGCTTGGTCTCGCAAGACGGGCAACAAGCGAAGCGGCGCAACCCATTCAGACGGATAGCGCTGCCAATGCTCCTGTAAACGTTGCAATGCGGTTTGAATGGCAGTCGCTGCGGTGTGAAGGACGACCACCTCACTGAGGCGGTACCCTTTGGCGCGCAATAGGTCATAAGCCAAGGTGACAACTTGTGGCTCAGTGCCCAATGTCGCAATCAGGATTTGTGAATGAGAGGGAAGCATAAAGGCGCTGGATACCTTTCACTCGACCATAAATAAAAAAACGAACGCCCGCCTTGCGCTTGGCAAGCCGTTTGTCCGCTTCTCGAATGTGCCTGTCTCCATGCTACGCGCCTCCGCTGCTATCCCAATGCCTTTGGGCGTTCGTGCAATCATTTCAGCAACGCGACCATTTTAGTTGAATTGATTTATCGCTGTCAATCCCTCTCGCGTTGTCATGCTATAATCACTTCACGCTTCACATTTCGCGTTTCACGAAAGAGCCTGCCATGTCTCACAAATTTTCTTCCGCCCCTCTCGTCTTGCTCGCGTTCATCGTCGGCGTCCTCGCCTTGCTTGCGTGCAGCTCCGCCTCGGAGCTGCGCGATTTGATTATGACGCCCACGCCGACGCGCACACCCTTGCCTACCTCCACGCCCGCGCCGACCGAGACGCCGACCGAGACGCCATTGCCAACGGCGACCTACACGCGCCTGCCGACCTTAGCGCCATTGCCCACGAACACACCGTTGCCGCAAGCGTGCGCCACCGCTGTGCCGCGCACCGTAGCGTTGCATGGCTACGGGTTAACGAAGTCCATCAACTTCGTGAGCGTCGTGGGCGTGTATTTTGCGCCGCGCGGCGCGCCCCCCGCCCCGCAATGGCAAGACAAAATGGATGCCGCGCTCAAAGTCGCGCAAGAATTTCATGCAGTGCAGCTCGCATGTCAATCCACCTTCCTATATAGCGTGATGACGCAAACCATCACCAGCACGCAAACCATCACAACCTATCAACAGCTCGACGGCGCGCGCGCGTGGCGCGCCTTACAAGCCGAGGTGTTGCCGCGCGTCTCGCTGCCAAAGGTTGGTTATCCCATCGTTCTTGTGCAAGCGCAGTTCGACACCCAAGACAAACGCAGCTACGGCGGCACGACCAAATGGGGCGGCTTCGCGTTGATGAGCGCGCAGGTGTTAGCCTCAAACACGAATTTCGCGGCAGGCGCGTATTATCACGAAATCGCGCATGGCTACGGCTTGCCGCACACACCGCAAGACCCGAAAGGTATCATGGAAGGCACCATCAAGGATTTGACGAGCTCGCACCTCAGCGACTTTCAAAAAATCAAACTGAGCGCCCCCATCAGTTGGACGCTCATCGCACAAGAAATGGAGGTTGCCATCAAGTCCGATCCGTATGACGAGAGCTTGTATCAGCAACGCGGCGACGCCTATTTCCAAACCGAGAACTACACGGCGACGCTAAAAGATTACAACAAGTGGCTCGAGCTCAATCCAACGAGCGTGCTGGCGCACTTCTCGCGCGGCAACCTCTGGTTGGCGCAACGCGATTATCAACGCGCCCTCGCCGATTACACCAAAGCTCTCTCGTTGGATGCGACCTTGCCCGCCGCTTACACGGGCGCCGGGTTCGCCCACTATCAATTGAAGCAATACGACCAGGCGCGCGTCTTCTTCGAGCGCGCGTTGTTCTATGACAACGGCGACGTGGAGGCGATGGGCGGACTCGCGCACACCTTCCGCGAACTGAAGCTGTGTGACCGCGCCGTGTTGTGGTATCGTCGCGCGCTCGCCGCCGACGCCAACCATCCCAACAGCGCGTCGTGGCGCAAGGGTCTTGCCGATTGTGGTGGCTGAGAGATTATGCTCTCTCCGCACAAACCAACAAACCCGTTGGCAACATGCCAACGGGTTTGCTTATTTCGCTCACTGCTCACTGTTTACTGTTCACCGCTTACTGTTCACCGCTTCCCTTCCCCATCCTCTTTCCCCCTCTCCAGCCGACTCTGCAACCGATTCCGTGCGCGACCCATCATGCCGTCGAGGTGGTGCCGTGTATGCGACACGACCGAACGCGCGCTGGCAAGGTTGTAATCGAACCAGCGCTTGACCAGATCCATCGTCGTGCGTTTTTCGGGCAGCATCACGGGGTCGAATTTCACTGCGGCCGCCGCCCAGCTCAGTCCGCCGCCAAACGAAACCAACACGACGTTATCGCCGGGCTTCAAGCGTTTCTCTTCGATGGCTTCGCAAAACGCGATGGGCACGGACGCCGCCGAGGTGTTGCCGTATTTCTGCAAGTTCACCATCACCTTCTCATCGGGCAAATTCAGCGCTTTGCTGGCGGCGGCGATGATGCGCAGGTTGGCTTGATGCGGAATGAGCAAATCAATTTGGTTGAGCGCGATGTCCGCTTCATCGCATGCCTCCTTCGCCGCTTTGCCCAACACGCGCGTCGCAAACTTGAAAACGGCTTGCCCGTCCATCTTCACGTATTGCAAATTTTGGTCGAGCATCTCTTGGGTCATCGGGTTTTTGCTGCCGCCGCCGGGGATGAGCAACAAATCCGCGCCCGAGCCATCCGAACCAAGTTTGTAACTCAGCACCCCCCCGGGCGAATCACTACCCTTCAACACGAACGCACCGGCGCCGTCGCCAAACAAGATACACGTGCCGCGGTCCGTCCAATCCACGATGCGGGAATAGATTTCGGAGCCAATGATGAGCGCGTTGTCCACCGCGCCGCTTTGAATCATCGCGCTGCCCAGCGCCAACGCATACACGAACCCCGAGCACGCCGCCGACAAATCGAACGCGCCTGCGCGCGACGCGCCCAACGCATCTTGCACCAGCGACGCCGTCGCGGGGAAAATGTAGTCGGGCGTCGAGGTGGCGACAATCACCAGCTCGACTTCGTTGGGCGAGATGTCCGCGACCCACAGCGCTTCCTTCGCCGCCTTCAACGCCATGGTCGAAGCCGTCTCTTTAGCGTCGGCGATGCGGCGCTCGCGGATGCCCGTGCGCTGCTGAATCCACTCGTCGCTGGTATCCACCATTTTGGCGATGTCGTCGTTGGTGCGAATTGTTTCGGGCAAATACTTGCCCCAACCGACGATGTGCGCGTAGCGTTTGCTGTTGGTCAATGGCGCTGCGCCATTGAGCTTGTGATGGTTACTCATCGTTACTCCTGCAAAAGATCAGTGCGAGTAGTGCCGTGCTCTGAAAGATCTGTGTCAAGGCAGACACAAGTTCAACACACTCCTCTAAAATGGACGCTACAGCTGTAAAGTCGCGGCAGCCCAACCAAGCCCTGCGCCGAAGCCGACCAACACAACATGATCGCCTGCGTGAATGCGTCCGCTATCCATCGCTTCGCAAAAGGCAATCGGCACAGACGCCGCCGAGGTGTTGCCGTACTTGTCCACGTTGACCATCACCTTCTCATCAGGCAAGTTCAAAAATTTGCTCGCCGTGTTGATGATGCGTAGATTGGCTTGATGCGGGATGAATAGCTCGATGTCAGCCAATTGCAAATCGGCGAGCTCGCACGCTTCTTGCGCGACCTTGCCCATGACGCGCGTCGCAAATTTGAAGACCGCGTGACCGTCCATGCGCGGGCGATGCAAACCGGCATCAAGCGTTTGTTGCGACAGCGGATGCTTGCTGCCGCCTGCGGGCAAAATGAGCGTCTCCCAGCCCGAACCATCCGCGCCGAGTTTGTAGCTCAGCAAGCCGCCGCGCGTCGGGCTGCTTTGCAACACGAAGGCGCCCGCGCCGTCGCCGAATAAGACACAGCTATTGCGGTCCGTCCAATCCAAAAAACGCGAAATCGTTTCTGCGCCAATGATGAGTGCGCGCTGGATCATGCCGCTTTGAATCATCGAGCCGCCAATCGAGAGCGCGCACACGAAACCCGCGCAACCGAGCTGTACGTCGAACGCGCCCGCGCGGTTCGCGCCTATCGCCGCTTGCACCAAACACGCCGTCGCGGGAAAGATGTAATCGGGCGTCGAGGTGGCGACGATGATGAGATCGAGGGCGTCGGGCGTCAGACCAGCCCGGCGCAACGCTTCCCGCGCCGCGTGCGTTGCTTGCGTCGCGGTTGTTTCGTGGTCGTGCGCGATGCGGCGCTCGCGGATGCCGGTGCGTTGTTGAATCCACTCGTCACTGGTGTCCACCATCCGCGCGAGTTCAGCGTTGGTCAAAATTCTTTCGGGAGTGTATTTGCCCCAACCAACGACGTGCGCGTAACGCTTGGCTGCTTCATGCTGTTTGTTCATCACTCGTTCCTTGTCATAGGCACGTAACATCCGATATAACACCCCGCGTGATGAAAAGATACGCGGCGTTGGTGTATCGTGGCTGGCAGATGGCGTATAGCGGATGGCGATTCACTATACGCCATGCGCCCTTGGCTATCTGCTATTCATCATTCGCGAGTCGCCCATAGGTTGGCATAGTGTAGTCACATCACGTCATGCGTCAAATAAACTGATTGACCAATCGAATTGATTGCGTTACAATCGCGCTTGTTGCGCGCAGAAAATGTTTCACCCCTTCGCAGGGGCAAACAGTTGTTAGAAGATGTGAATAATTGCCTGCTGTGAAAGGATGGTCATTATGCGTAATTCCAATCAGCGTGTGGTTATCACGGGTATCGGCGCAGTCACGCCGTTGGGCTTGACGATGTCAGAGTCATGGGCTGGCTTCGTCGCAGGGAAGTCAGGCGTCGGGTTTGTGACGATGTTTGATGTTTCTAACTTGCCCGTCAAAATTGCAGCCGAAGTGAAAGGCTTCGAGCCGCAAAAATACATGGATGCCAAAGAGGTGAAGCGAGTCGCGCGCTTTACGCAGCTCACGTTAGCCGCAGCGCAAGAAGCCGTCGCGCATGCGCAGCTCGACCTGAGCAAGGAAGATTGCTACCGCGTCGGCACAGAATTGAGCGCGGCGATTGGCGGAATAGATGTGGTGATTCAAGAACAACATGCGCTCGATGCGCGCGGCGCGCGACGTATTAGCCCATTATCGGTGCCTGCCTTCATCATCAACATGGCGGCGTGTCAAACAGCAATGATGTTGGGCGCGAAGGGCCCCGCGCATTCGCCCGTCGCCGCGTGCGCCACGGGTGTCTATGCAATTGGCGATGCGGCGCGACACATTCAGCATGGCGAATCTGATGTAATCATCGCGGGCGGCGCCGAAGCTGTCTTGACGCCCTTAGCCATCGGCGGCTTTGACCGTTTGCAAGCGTTGTCGAATCGCAACGACGAACCTGCGGGCGCGTGTCGTCCTTTTGCGAAAGATCGGGATGGCACGGTGCTGGGCGAAGGCGCGGCGGTGTTAGTGCTTGAATCGTTGGCCCACGCCCAACGACGCGGCGCGCATATTCTCGCGGAGATTGTCGGCTATGGCGTTTCGGAAGATGCGTATCACGTCGTCGCGCCTGACCCCGATGGCGACGGCGCGGCGCGCGCCATGAGCAACGCGTTGCGTGATGCGGGGTTGAAACCCGAAGACGTGGATTACATTAGCGCGCATGGCACAGGCACACCGTTGAACGATGTCTCGGAAACGCTTGCCATCAAACGCGCCTTCGGCGAAGCGGCTTACGGCATACCCATTAGCTCGTTGAAGTCCATGATTGGTCACACCATTGGCGCAGCAGGCGCGATTGCCGTCGCGGCGTGCGTGATGTCTATTCAAGCTAACATCGTGCCGCCGACCATCAATTTGCATACGCCTGACCCGCAATGCGATTTGGATTATGTGCCGCTCGTTGCACGCCAGGTGAATGTGGAAGTGGCGATGGCGAATGCGTTTGGCTTTGGCGGGCAGAATGGCTGCGTGATTGTGAAACGATTTGAGGCATGATGCAAGATACACTGTGGCAACGCTTCGACGCCATCAGCGCGCTGGCGCAAGCGGGACGCTGGAACGAAGCCATTCCGCAATATGTCGAGTTACTCCGCGCGCCATTGTCGAACGACATGCGGGCGCATGTCTTGAACGATTTAGGCGTCGCGTATCAGTCTATTGGCAACTTGGCGCAAGCGTTTGAAAGTTTTCGTGAGGCTTGGGATATATACGAGCAAGACAAAAACCAGCTCGGCGCGGCCACGGCCTTGGGCAATCTCGGCGCGGCGTATGCGCAGCAACGTCATTGGAACGCGGCGGTGGATGTGTTAGAGCGCAGCCTCGTCGTTTTCGAAAATCGCAAAATTCAAAATCTGGCCGTCGCCCAACTGCGCGTGGACTTGGGCGATGCGTTGATGGGCGCAAACTTGCCAAAGCGCGCGTGCGAGCAATACGAGCGGGCGTTGGAGATACAAGCGACCGCGAAAGCTAAGCGCGCGATGGCAGTGACGTTGCATGCGTTAGGCGTCGCTTTACGCGCGCGTGGCAAATGGGCAGACGGCGTTAAGGCATTGGAACACAGTCTAACGCTGTTTGATGAGTTGAACGACAAAAAGAATTTAGCGGCGACGCTCAATCGGTTGGGCGAGCTGTATTATGAGTGTCGTGATTACGCCCATGCGGTCGAGGTGTATCAGCGCGATTTGAAGCTGGCAGAGTCGTCGCTAGATCAACGAAATGTAGCGCTGACGCTGAATAATCTCGCGCTGGCGTATCTGGGGCAAAAAAATTGGGCGCAAGCGGCAACTCAGTATCGGCGCGCGATTCCCTTATGGGAGAAGCTCAAGGACGAAGCGGGTTTGGCGTTGGCGCTGTGGGGACGCGCGCAACTGCACTTCGAGCAAGACGAACAAGAGCAAGCGCTCAAAGTGGGACAACGCGCGCGCGCGTTGTTCGAGCAGCTGGAGCGCGCGCGCGATGAAGAAGCAGTGCGGAAGTGGTTGGCGATGGTGCGGCGCGGCAAGCGCACAGGCTTGCGCCGATATTTTTGAAAGCGGATGGATGGCAGATAGCGAATAGTGAATGGCAAATAGTAAAGGGCGAATAGCGACTGGTGGATAACCAACCTCCAACCTCCAAGCGCTATCAGCCATTCGCCCCCGTCATCAGCCATTCGTAAATTTTATTATGCAATGGAGCATCTAGTATGAGTTTGCATCACATGATTTTGCCGCCCTACGATATTCCGGGCGTCATCGTCGTGAGCGGTGTCTTAGCGGAGAATCGCACGAACAAAGCGGCGAACAACATTCGTATTCATGTCGAATACGACCCCACCGAGGCGCATTTGCATCACATTCAAATCGTATCTGATGACGAATACATCTTGCGGGGCGGTGGCGAAGGGAATACCTTTGCTACCGTGCGCTTG
Source organism: uncultured Anaerolineae bacterium (assembly GCA_964509505.1). GTDB lineage: Bacteria > Chloroflexota > Anaerolineae > JACRMK01 > JACRMK01 > CAZDYP01. Next base: position 21,785 of record CAZDYP010000007.1, read on the forward strand.
CGCCAAGTCAGGCCTGGCGGAAGAGTCTTCGTCTATTTTGCGGCGACTAAACCGATCAATCCCAAAGTCGAAGTGACGACATGGAGTGGGCGGTGACGAAAACCTCCAAAGTCTTCACCCCCTTACACAGTTATGGTGAGTCCATGTCCCAGCGCAGCCATCCTCTGCACGTAACAGGGATGGCTGCGCGCTGCGCCACACAAAATGCTGAGGGTGATGCTCGCGCCGACATCTTCACACCATGAGCGCTGAACATGAGATTGTGAAATCTTGAACTTGCCAAGTCAAAATCGGTGTGTTATAATCGCGCCGCTTCTGAGGCCGTGTCCACCAAATAATTGATGGGCGCGGCTTGTATTGTGTCTTGACGCTTTTGGCGTGCGTTGTTGTGTCAAAAATTTTGCGCTTCAGTGGTGAGGTCACAGTGCCTGACTTCCTGAGTTACACCTATCTCGTCCCTCTGTTCCCGTTACTCGCTTTCGCAGCGATCATCTTTTTTACTAACTCCAATAAAAAACTGAGCTCCTTTATTGCCATTGGCGCGATTGCGCTCTCGTGGCTCTGGTCGTGGGGTATCGTCGCGCAAGTGATCAGTACGCCCCACTTCGAGCATAGCAAGCGTATCTTCATCGCATGGGCGGCGACGGGCCGGTTGTCATTTGAAGTGGGTGTGGTCGTAGATGGTTTGACTGCCGCCATGTTGTTCATGGTGCCTTTTGTGTGTATGCTCATCTTCATCTACGCGCAAGGCTACATGAACCCGCCTGACCTCCACACCGATCCCCTCTACTCGCGTTTCTTCGCTTACATTTCCCTCTTCGCCTTTGGCATGTTGTTGCTCGTCGTTTCCGACAATTTGTTCACGCTATTCTTAGCGTGGGAAATCATGGGTTTGTGTTCATATCTGTTGATTGGCTTCTGGTTCCACAAGCCGAGCGCGATGAATGCGGCGAAGAAAGCGTTCCTCACGACGCGCGTGGGCGATGTGCTGTTCTTCTTGGGCATGTTGTTGCTCTACAGTTACACGAACACGCTGACCTTCGAGGACATCTTCAAAGAAGAGCTGTTGCATCGTCTCGCGCATACGATGTTCTGGGGCTTGCCGCTCACGACGGTCATTGCCCTGCTCATCTTCGGCGGCGCCATCGGCAAGAGCGCACAATTCCCGTTGCATGTCTGGTTGCCCGATGCGATGGAAGGTCCGACGCCTGTTTCCGCGCTGATTCACGCGGCGACGATGGTTGCGGCAGGTGTGTATCTGGTTGCGCGCATGTTGCCTGTGTTCAATGCGGGCGCAGACCATAACCCCCTCGCCTTGACAACCGTTGCTTTGATTGGCGCTATCACGGCGTTGGGCGCTTCGACGATTGCTGTCGCGCAGAATGACATCAAGCGGGTATTGGCGTATTCGACAGTCTCGCAGCTCGGTTACATGGTGATGGCGTTGGGCATCGGCGGATACATCGCCGCTATCTTTCATCTATTAACGCACGCGTTCTTCAAAGCCTTGCTGTTCTTGGGTTCAGGCTCGGTCATCATCGGCATGGAGCGGGGACACCACCTCGCGGCAGCGGCGCACGGTGGACACGACGCGCCAAGCGCGCATCAGGCTGATGAACACGACGCGCACCAAGCGGCTGATGCTCACGCCTTCGATCCGAATGACATGATGAACATGGGCGGTTTGGGCAAACGGATGCCGCATACGACATGGACGTTTTTCGTCGGCGCGTTGGCATTGGCGGGCATTTTCCCATTGGCAGGCTTCTGGAGCAAAGACGAAATTCTGGCGCACGCTTTTGAAGGGTTTGCGCTACACGGCGAAGTGAGTCTGCCGTTTTGGATTGGCGTGATTGGCTTGCTCGCTGCGCTGATGACTGCATTCTATACAGGACGACAACTAGGCTTGACGTTTCTCGGTCAGCCACGTCATGAGGCGGCAGAGAAGGCAAAAGAATCGCCTGCGACAATGACCGTACCCCTGATGGTGTTAGCCGTCTTCACGGTTATCCTGGGTGTGATGAATCTGCCTGAAACCATCGCAGGCATCCATCTGCCCGGTGCAGGCTTCTTGCATCACTTGATTGGTGAGACGTTCAAAGCCGCCCATCTCGAATTTCACGCGACGGCATTTAATCTGACGCTCGCTGTGGGTTCGACGATTTTAGCGTTGGGCAGCTTGGTCGCAGGCATCTTCTTGTATCGCAATATGCCAGCCGGCGCAGCTGACCCGTTGGCGTCCATGCCGTTCTATCACGTCCTGAAGAATAAGTATTATATGGATGAGCTATACGGCTACTTGATTCGCACGTTCATCGTTGATCCGCACAAAGCCTTACAAGCGAACAACAGCCTTACGGGACTGTCGGGACGCTTTGATCGCAATATCATTGATGGCACCGTCAATACCATAGGCGAAGCGGCGCGTGAGTTAGCCATGGATCTGAAAGATTACTTCGATACGTTGGTGATCGAAGGCCTCGTCAATGGCTCCGGCAAACTCTCGCTGCGGTTTGGGCAGTGGTTGCGCGGCATTCAAACAGGACGCGCGCAAAATTATTTGTTGGTCGTGACACTTGCCCTCATCGCGCTTGCTGGCTATCGCATCATCGGCAACAACTGGGAAATGTTATTGTTTGGCGCCGGCACACTCGCGCTCGTCGGTTATGGCGCGTATATCTTCTCGAAAGCGACGAAATAGAGGTCAGTAGTCAGTAGCCAGTAGCCAGATGACCTTTCTGACTACTGGCTACTGACTACTGGCTACTGACTTCTAAATGGGGTTGGCATAGATGACGATTCAATATCTTCTCTCAATCATCATTTTCTTTCCATTGGTCGGGATGGTGGCCATTTTCTTCATTCCGAAAGAAAATGAGAACGCCATCAAATGGACAGCTGTGCTTACCAGCATTGTGCCATTCATCTTGTCGGTGATCCTGTGGCAAGGCTACCTCTCCTACGTTGACGCGCGCGCGATGGAGGCGGGCGGCATGTATTATCCCGAACCGCCCATCGCGTGGATTCCAACGCTCAACATCTGGTATCGCTTGGGCGTGGACGGCGTGAGCGTGCCACTGATTTTCCTGACGACGTTGCTCACGATCATCTCGTTGTTCTATTCGTCGTACGTCATCAAAGACCGTGTGAAAGAATACTTCGCGCTGTTCCTGTTGTTGGAGACGGGCATGTTGGGCGTGTTCGCCGCGCTCGACTTCTTCCTCTTCTACATCTTCTGGGAAATCGGTCTCGTGCCGATGTACTTCCTCATCGGCATCTGGGGACACACCGAAGACCGTCCGCAATACTCTGCGATGAAGTTCTTCATCTACACCTTGATTGGTTCGGTGTTGATGTTGTTGGCGATTCTGGCGCTCTATTTCCAAACAGGCTCATTCGATATTGTCGCCATCGCGAAGCACCCCGCGCTCATGGATCCGAAGTGGTGGTTGTTCAAGAATTTAGCCTTCTGGGGCATGTTCGCCGCCTTCGCGATCAAAGTTCCAATGTGGCCCTTCCATACGTGGTTGCCCGACGCGCACACCGCTGCGCCCACGGCTGGCTCGGTGATTCTGGCGGGCGTGTTGTTGAAGCTCGGCGCCTATGGGTTCATTCGTGTGCTCATGCCTATCTTCCCCGATGTGCTGTGGCGCTATGCGGGCTTGGCGATTGCGATTCTGGCGGTCATTAGCATCGTCTATGGCGCGTTCGTTTCGATGGCGCAAACCGATCTCAAGCGGCTCATCGCCTACTCGTCCGTCAATCACATGGGCTATACCATGCTGGGTATCGCCGCCGCGGCGATGGTGAATTGGGAAGGCTACAAACCGTATGCGGATTCGGCGGCGATTGCGTTGAACGGCGCGGTCTTGCAGATGTTCAATCATGGCATCATCACGGGCGGTTTGTTCTTGATGGTCGGCATGTTGTATGAACGGGCGCACACCCGGCGTGTGGACGCCTTCGGCGGACTCGCCGAGAAAATTCCGACGTACTATGGCTTGATGATGCTCACCTCGTTTGCCTCATTGGGCTTGCCGTTCCTCGCGGGCTTCGTCTCCGAGTTCATGATTTTCCGCGGCGCCTTCCACATCATCCCCGGCATCGCCGCCCTCGGCGTCATCGGCATCGTGGTCACGGCCGCGTTCATCCTCTGGAAAATTATTCAGATGGTGTTCCTTGGGCCTGTGGACGAACACAAATACGCCGAGCTGGAGCATCATCTCAGTGTCAACACGCTGGCGGAATACTGGCAATCGTCGGGCAAAGGCCGGTTCATGAAGGATATGCAATCGTGGGAAGTTGTCGCAATGACGCCGCTTGCCGTGTTCATGGTCGCCATCGGCGTCTTCCCCGCGCCGATCATCAATCTCATCAACACCACCGCCATAAAAATTTTGAGTAGCATCAGCTAATAGTCGCTAGTCGCTAAGGACTAGCGACTAGCAACTAACGACTAGCAACTAACGACTATGGCACAACTGACCCATCTTGGCCCCGAACTGATTCTTACCGCAGTGGCCGTGCTCATCTTAATCGTTGATTTGATTTCAGAGGAGGATGGGCGCAACTGGTCGCCGTGGCTCGCGCTCATCGGCTTCGTGTTGACGGCGCTGTGGTCGGTGTCGTTGTTTTATGCGCCTACGCCTGAGACGACGAACCCCATCTTAGGCAGCATGTATGTCTCGGATAGCTTTACTTCGTTCTTCCGTTTTGCGATGTCGTTGCTCGGCGCGTTGATCGTGCTGGCTTCCAAAGATTACGTCGAGCAACGCACGAAGTATGTCGCCGAGTTTTACGCGCTGCTGATGTTCGTCGTGTTGTCGGCGGTGTTGCTGGCTGGCTCGATTGACTTGGTGATGTTATTCCTCTCCTTCGAGTTCCTCAGTATCACGTCGTACATCATGGTCGGCTACTTGCGCGACGACAAAAAGTCGTCCGAAGGCGCGCTGAAGTATTTCTTGTATGGCTCGGTGTCATCCGCCATCATGCTCTATGGCATCTCGCTTCTGTATGGCGCGGGCGGCTACACCAACCTCGAAGAGATGGCGAGTTTCCTTGCGTCGAAAGCGGCGCTGCCGTATCAAGGCTTGGTCATAATGGGGATGATTCTGACCGTCGTCGGCTTCGGTTTCAAAATTGCCCTTGCGCCTTTCCATCAATGGTCGCCCGATGCATACGAAGGCGCGCCGACCCCCGTCACCGCGTTCATCTCCGTCGGTCCGAAGATTGCGGGTTTTGCGGCGCTCGCCCGTGTGGTGGTCGTCGGTTTGACCTGGCAATTCAAGGAAGGGCAGCCGTACTTCGTGCCTGATTGGTCTAACTTGTTGTGGGCGATTGCGGCGATTAGCATGACGCTCGGCAACCTCGTCGCCTTGCGCCAACGCAACATCAAGCGGCTGATTGCGTATTCGTCTATCGCGCAAACGGGCTACATGCTCATCGGCATCGTCGCCAATGTCGCTTCAGGCGACGGCGTGCGCGGCATCTTGGTGTATCTCGTCGCCTACATCTTCACGAACATCGGCTTGTTCATCGCGGTTATCGCCTACTCGAATCAAATCGGCTCGGATGAAATCGAAGATTACGCAGGTATGATTCAACGCTCGCCGTTCATGGCAATCGCCATGCTCATCTTCTTCTTGTCGCTCGCCGGCATTCCGCCGACCGCAGGCTTCGTCGGCAAGTTTCTCGTGTTCGGCGCGGCGATTGATGCGGCGAACGCGACGGACAGCCAAATGCTGACGTGGCTCGCGGTCATCGGCGCGGTGAACAGCGTTATCTCGATTGGCTACTATTTCAACATCGTGCGCTATATGTTCTTCGTGCCGCCCAAAGAGACCACGACCATCACGCTATCGCCGACGCTGAATTTCTCGCTCGTCTTCACGACGGCGATGACGTTGGTGATGGGTGTGCTGCCGCAGCCGTTCATAGATTTTGCAGCGCTGTCAGTGAAGGCGATTTTCAAGAGCTAGTCACTCGCCGCTCGTCGTTAGTCGCTAGCGGCGAGCAAATTGATGACGAATGACTAGCAGCTACCCACAAGCGACTAATGACGAGTGCCGAATATGAAGGACAATGGTCGGCAAACGATTGTGAGCGCGGGTATCCTCGCGCAGTTGAGCATCGCCATTGTGACGGCGATGGTTGTGCCATTGCTCATCGGCATCTGGATTAGTCGCACGTTCGAACTGGGTCCATTGGCGATTGTCTGCGCGATGGCTATTGGCATGGGCATTGGCGGCTTTGCCATCTATCGCATCGTGAAGAAAACGTACGATGAACTGAGTCGTTAGTCTTTAGTCGCTAGTGACTAGCGGCTAGTGACGAGTGACTATCTTGGAGGTTAGCGAGTAATGAAGAATCCCAAACTTTGGGGAGCGTTGGCGGTGCTAGTCGCCATCGGCGCAGCGATCAAATACTGGTGGCCCTCGCCATTTCGCATCGGTCCGTCAGTGGTCGCGGAGCCGGTGTTTTACGTCGGCGGCTTTGTGGTGTCTAATGCGATTCTAGTCAGTTGGGTCGTGGCGCTGTTGCTGATTCTGGTAGCTTTTACCGTGACGCGCAACCCCAAACTCGTGCCGAGCGGTTTGCAAAACCTGATGGAGATTGTGGTTGAGGCGATTTACAATCTCGTGCATCAGACGACGGGCGGCGACGCGAAACGCACGCGCTGGTTCTTCCCTTTCGTGGCGACGTTCCTGTTGTACATCCTCGTCGGCAACATGCTGGGCTTGCTGCCGGGCTTCGGTCCCATCGGCGTCGTGCATCAAGAAGACCCCAAGCATCCTGCCCACGCCGAAGGCGTCATCGAGCTGTTCGAGTTGCCTGCCAGCTTCTCGGTGCCAGGTGAGTTGCACGTGCCTGCCAAGACGGGAGAGCATGGCGGCGAGCATGAAGCCAAAGCCGAGTTCTTCCCCTTCTTCCGCGCGCCGTCCGCAGACTTCAATTTCACGCTTGCCTTTGCGCTCATCTCGTGGATCATGACGCAAGCGTATGGCGTCTTCAATCTCGGCTTGCTGAAATTCCTTAGCAAGTATATCGTGCTAGGCAAAATTTTGAAGGGGCAAATCGGCATGGGGCTGCTGGATTTCGTCGTCGGCATCCTTGAGGCGATTTCGGAAATTTCCAAGATCATCTCGTTGAGTTTCCGTCTCTTTGGCAACATCTTTGCGGGCGAAGTGTTGCTGCTCGTCATGTTTATTCTGTTCCCGTTGCTGCCGTTGCCGTTCTATTTCCTTGAACTCATGGTGGCGGCGATTCAAGCGTTCGTATTCGCTGTGCTAACGCTCGTGTTCATGACGCAAGCGACGACGGCGCCGCATGGCGCGGAAGAACACCATTAAAATCATTTTAGGTTTTTGATTTGTGATTTTTGATTGAAACTAATCGGCTCTGAATCGCAAATCTAAAATCTGAAATTACCAATTCCCACACGGAGGGTTTTTACTCATGTTACTCCCATTGTCGGCTAATGATATTGAAGTGGCATTGCGTCTCGTCGCGGCGGGCCTCGCCATCGGCTTGGGTACCATCGGCCCAGGCATCGGCGTCGGGTTGGTTGTGAATGCGGCGCTGCAAGCCATTGGGCGCAACCCCGATGCGGCAGGTCAAGTCACCATCAATATGTTCTTGGGCATCGCCTTCGCCGAAGGGCTAGGCATCTTTGCGCTGCTCATCTCGCTGCTCATCGGCTTCAGAATTTTGTAAAAATGCCAAGAGTCAAGCGTCAGGTATCAAGTGACGATCGAGCTGGCTGAATACTGTTCACTGTTCACTGAACACTGATAACTGATTGGGAGGGTCTCACGTGGATAAACTAGGTGTCAGCTTGCCGTGGCTCATCACACAGGCTGTCAATTTTTTGGTCGTGCTGTTCATCTTGCAGCAGTTCGCCTACAAGCCGTTGCTTGCCATGATGGACAAGCGCAAGAACGAAATCGCCAACGCGCTGGCGAATGCGGATAAGGTGAGACAGGAAGCGGCCGCCAAGCAAGCCGAATACGAAAAACAACTCGAGGCGCAACGGCGCGAAGGGCAAGAAGCCATCGCCCGCGCGACCGCGCAATCCGAGAAGGTGCGCGCCGAAATCATCGCCAAGGCGAATGCGGAAGCGGAAGAAATCAAAGCGAAGGCGCGCGCCGAAGCTGATTACGAGCGCAAGCAGGCGGCGGCGCAATTGCAACGCGAAGCGGCTGAGTTGTCGCTGGCGATCACACAAAAGGTGTTGGCGGGCGGCGGCGTCAACGAAGCGACCCATCGCCAGTTGGTGCAGCAATTCCTCGCCGACTTATAAACGCTGAAGCGCTGACAACGCTGAGAACGCTGAGGGGATTCAATTATTCAGCGACATCAGCAACTCGGCGACCTCAGCGCTCTGGAGAAAGCATCATGTCGAATCCCACTCACATCGCGCAGACCTTGTATCAGGCGACGGTCAAAGAACTGTCGGCGGCGCACGACCCAACCTTGCAGCGCGAGGTCTTGAAGAGCCTCGACGGCATGTTGAAGACGGGCGCGCAAAACGTCGCCGTCATCACTAGTGCCGTCGAGCTCACCAGCGCAGAAAAAGCTGCGCTGGAACAAAAATTGCGCGCGAAGTTCAACGCCAACTTGACGTTTGAATATAAGGTGGATGTGGCATTGCTGGGCGGGGTGGTCGTCAAAGTCGGCGATAAGATCATTGACGGCTCGCTGGCCAATAAACTGAACGCGATGCGCGAGACGTTGTTGGGGGGAACGCGATAACTGAGAAGTGGATAGGCGCAAACTTCTGCGTTGTTCTTTATGAAGTGAGGCATGCATGAAACGCTCACCGAATCTATATAAGATAATTTTCAGTGCTATCCTGATTGGTGTCATAATGTGGGGAAGCATTGTGCTTTTTCGTTCGCTTCCTCAGGGCGGCACTCAATCGGCCTATCCACTTCCCGGTACACCATCACCTTTTGCATCGCCTACAGGAATAATGCTCACGCCTGTTCAAACAATACAACCACAGCTATCCACTTCTCGTCCACCTGCTCTGCTAACGCCTAACCGTGTAATACCAAGGACGCCATTACCAAGCATTACTCCTTTGCCTATAACTCAAACCTTCGATTTAGCTCCTGCGGTAGCAGAAGTTGATAAGTACAAGGTTTATGTTAAACGAGCGAATGGCATATATCATCTTTACCTGATGCAGTATGAAAAAGATCGAGAACAAATTCCAATGAATCCAGGGGATGAGATAATTATCTCAATACCCCCACCATCTCTGATGGGGCAATTTGCGCCTCTTCCCACCTTTCAACCTTCAACGTCAACTCCCACACAGCAACCTTACCCTATCCCTGCAACGCGTAGCCCATCGGTTCGTTTATTCAGATGGGTATGGGGTTAATCCCAATTTTAATAATGATGAAGATGCACGGTATGCAGGAACTGGTGGCAAGGTGTGTAATTGGCTTCTATTCCCATCACAACACCATTACTTGCCTTTGACAGTCAGATGATTTCGAGGAGAATTAACTCATGGGCATAAACGTAGCAGATATTGCCTCAACCTTACGTAAGCAAATCGAACTCTACCAAGCGCCGCAGACCAAGACGGTGGATGTCGGCACCGTGCTGGAAATCGGCGATGGTATCGCGCGCGTGTCGGGCTTGACCAACGTCATGTCGTCCGAGCTGGTCGAGTTCGGCAATGGCGTGTTGGGCATCGCGTTGAACCTTGAGCGCGACAACGTCGGCGTCATCATTATGGGCGAATACAAAGACATCGCGCAAGGCGACCTGGTGCGCAGCACGGGGCGCATTGCATCTGTCCCGGTGGGCGATGGCGTCATTGGGCGCGTCATCAACGCCGTCGGTCAACCGATTGACGGCAAGGGACCGATTCAATCGTCCAAGTATCGCCCCATCGAAATCATTGCGCCCAACGTCGTCAACCGCCAGCCTGTGAATACGCCCGTGCAGACGGGCATCAAGGCGATTGATGGGATGATCCCGATTGGACGCGGGCAGCGCGAGCTCATCATCGGCGATCGTCAAACGGGCAAGACCGCGATTGCAATTGATACAATCATCAACCAGAAGCGCAGCAAAGACCTCTTCTGCATCTACGTCGCCATCGGCCAGAAGCAGGCGAACATCGCGCAGACCGTGGCGACGCTCGAAAGAGAAGGCGCGATGGAATACACCACCGTCGTCGTCGCGTCCGCGTCCGAGCCTGCGCCATTGCAATACATCGCGCCGTATGCGGGCTGCGCGATTGGCGAAGAATTTATGGAATCAGGGCGCGACGCACTCATCGTCTATGATGACTTGTCGAAACATGCGTGGTCGTATCGTCAGGTGTCGCTGCTGCTGCGTCGTCCGCCGGGGCGCGAGGCATATCCGGGCGACGTGTTCTATCTGCACTCGCGCTTGTTGGAACGCGCTGCGCGCTTGAGCGACGAGCGCGGCGGTGGCTCGTTGACGGCGTTGCCCATCATCGAGACGTTGTTGGGTGACGTGTCGGCGTACATTCCGACCAATGTCATCTCGATTACCGATGGGCAGATTTATTTGGAATCGGACTTGTTCTATGCGGGCATTCGCCCCGCGATGAACGTCGGCATCTCGGTGTCGCGCGTCGGGTCGAGCGCGCAAACCTCGGCGATGAAGACCGTCGCAGGCACGTTGCGTGTGGAGCTCGCGCAGTTCCGCGACCTTGCGGCGTTCACGCTCTTCGCCTCCGATCTCGACAAGGCGACGCAAGCGCAGCTGGATCGCGGGCGCCGTCTCACGGAAATTTTGAAGCAAGACCAATATGTGCCGATGAGCCTCGAAGACGAAGTGGAAATCATCTTCGCCGTGACCAATGGCTTCGCGGATGATGTGCCTGTCGAGAAGATGCGCGCGTGGGAAGAGGCCGTGCATAAATTTATGGACGCTACCTATCCTGACATTGGCAACACCATCGCCAAAGAGAAGAAACTATCGCCTGACACGACGGCGAAATTGAAGCAAGCGCTGTCGGATTTCAAGAAGACGGTGACGGTCTGAGGTAAACGAGTAGGTGGGTAAACGGGTAGAAGAGATATTTCCTCGTTTCCTTTTCTACCTGTTTACCCGCGACTCGTCGCCTGTCTCCCCGTTTACGCATATCCTTTATGCCAACCCTACGTGAAATTAGTCGACGCGTGCGCAGCGTCAAAAACATTTCGCAGGTGACGCGCGCGATGGAGGCCGTCTCTGCCTCCAAGATGCGCCGCGCGCAGAATCAAGTGCTGGCGACGCGTCCCTATGCGCAGAAGGCATGGGACATCGCCTCGTATCTCGCGCGCCAATCGCAGAAAAATCCTGCGCCGCATTCGTTGCTGGCGCAGCGCCCCGAAACCGACGTCGCGCTCGTCTTGATCACACCCGATAAGGGTTTGACGGGCGGCATGGTGTCGAACATCTTGCGCGCGGCAGCTCACTTCAAACGCCAGCAAAAGAACCCCGTGAAGATGATCACGGTCGGGCGCAAGGGGCGCGACTTCTTTGCGCGCTTCGGCAGCGGTATCATCGCGGAGTTCAGCAAGCTCGGCGATACACCGCGCCCGATAGACATCACACCGATTGCGCGTTTGGCAATTGACGGCTTTTTGAAGGACGAGTTCGATACGGTTTATCTGGCTTATATGAGCTTTGTCAACATCATGCAGCAGAAGCCCGTCGTGCGAAAAATTTTGCCTGTCACGCCCGCCGACCCAACGGCGATGGGTGGGGCGAGCTTCTATCCGAGCTACATCTACGAGCCGGACGAAGAGACGTTGCTCGAAGCGCTGATGCCGCGTTTGATCGAGCTGCAAGTTTATCAGGGCTTGCTCGAATCGCTTGCCAGCGAACACAGTGCGCGCATGGTAGCCATGCGCAACGCGACCAAGAGCGCGAAAGATTTGATTGGCGATTTGACGCTGGTAATGAATCAGGTGCGTCAGACGGCTATCACGCGCGATATGTTGGATATTGTGGGTGGGGTGGAAGGTCTTAAAAAGCGGAAGTAGTCATGAGTCGCTAGGCGTTAGTCCCAAGTCCTTGACTAGGACTAATGGCTAATGACCAGCGACTAACGACTATTGGCTAATGACTAGCGACTAATGACTAGTGACTAGAGGTGATTATGGTTGAACTTGCCAAAGGCAGTGTAGTGCAGGTGATTGGCGCAGTGGTGGACGTGGAGTTTCCCGAAGGTCAATTGCCTGAAATTTATTACGCGCTCAAAGTGGAACGAGAAGGCACACCGCTCGTTGTCGAAGTGCAGCAACATTTGAGTGGCAGTGTTGTGCGAACCGTCGCGATGGACACAACGGATGGCCTGCGGCGTGGCACACCCGTCGTCAACACAGGCGCCCCCATCAAAGTGCCCGTCGGTCCGCCGACACTGGGGCGCATCTTCAACGTGACGGGCGATGTGATTGACGAGCAAGGCGAGGTGAAGGCTGATACCTACTATCCGATTCATCGGCCTGCGCCGCCCTTTGAAGAGCAAGTGACCGAACTGCAAGTCTTCGAGACGGGCTTGAAAGTCATTGATCTGATTGCGCCGTTCCGCAAGGGGGGCAAGATTGGCGTTTTCGGCGGCGCAGGCGTCGGCAAGACCGTCATCATCCAAGAGATGATTCGCACGATGGCGACAGAACATCAGGGCGTATCAGTGTTTGCGGGCGTGGGCGAGCGCAGCCGCGAAGGCAACGACCTCTGGCGTGAAATGAAGGCCTCGGGCGTCATGCCATCAACGGTGATGGTGTTCGGTCAAATGAACGAACCGCCCGGCGTGCGTTTGCGCGTCGGTTTGACGGGTCTCACGATGGCGGAATACTTTCGCGATCAAGGCCGCGATGTGCTCATCTTCATTGACAACATCTTCCGCTTCGTCATGTCGGGTTCGGAAGTCTCGGCGTTGTTGGGACGCTTGCCGAGCGCAGTGGGGTATCAGCCTACCCTCTCAACAGAGATGGGCGAGCTGCAAGAACGCATTACCTCGACCAAGCGCGGCGCCATCACCTCATTGCAAGCGGTCTATGTGCCTGCCGACGACTACTCTGACCCCGCGCCTGTGGCGACGTTCACGCACCTCGATGCGACGATTTCGTTGGAACGTTCAATTGCGGCGAAGGGCTTGTTCCCTGCCGTTGACCCGCTCGCTTCGACCTCGCGGATGTTGCAGCCGGGCATTGTCGGCGACGATCATTACAACACGGCGCGCGCCGTGCAACGGGTGTTGCAACGCTACAAGGACTTGGCTGATGTGATTGCGATTCTCGGCATCGAAGAGTTGAGCGAAGACGACAAGCTCACCGTCGTGCGCGCACGCAAGATCGAGAAGTTCTTGTCGCAACCGATGCGCGTCGCGGAAGTGTTCACAGGCAAACCCGGCGTTTTCGTGCCGATGGCAGAAACCATCGCCAGCTTCAAGTCCATCTTGAATGGCGAGGTGGACGACATCCCCGAACCGTTCTTCTTCCAACAAGGCAACATTGAGAGCGTGAAGAAGGCGTATGACGATTCGAGAAAATAGCCGATAGCAAATAGCGGATGGCGAATAGCGGATGGCGAAAGGTTGCGCTATCTGCCATCTGCTATCAGCCATTAGCCATTAGCCATTAACCAATATGCCAATTCGATTAGACATCGTAACGATTGAACGTCAGGTTTTTTCCGAAGACGTGGATATGGTGGTTGCGCCGGGCACGGAGGGTGTGTTGGGCGTCTTGCCGCGCCACGCGCCGTTGATGACGGCGCTCAAGCCCGGCGAGCTGGTCGTCAAACGGCGCGGCGCGCCCGACCAAGCGATTGCGATTGGCGGCGGTTTCATGGAAGTGCGCCCTGACAAAGTGACTGTACTCGCTGACAGCGCCGAGCGCGCCGACGAAATTGACGTGGCGCGCGCCGAAGAAGCGCGCAAACGCGCGGAGAATTTGCTGAAAGAAAAACCGGCCGATGCCGCGCAGTTTGCCGCGCTTGAAGCGGCGTTGCGGCGCGCCGAAGTTCGCCTCAAAGTCGCGCGGCGGCGACGTAGTTAGTAGTGATCCGTGAGAAGGCAGGAGTCAGTAGCCAGTAAAAGGAGTCAGTAGCCAGAAAGATTACCCTTGGGTATGATAGCATCTGGCTACTGACTACTGATTGCTGGCTAGTTTTTTGGAGATTCATGTTTGGTAAGCAGATTGGCATAGACCTCGGCACCGTCAACGTGCTGGTGCACGTGCGTGGCAAAGGCATCGTCTTGCAAGAGCCATCGGTCGTCGCCATTCGCATCAGCGACAACAAAATTGTTGCCATCGGCGAAGCGGCGCGGGCGATGATTGGACGCACGCCTGAGAATATCGAAGTTGCGCGCCCGATGCGCGACGGCGTCATCGCCGATTACGTTGTAACTGAAGCAATGCTGCGCTACTTCATCGAGAAGATTTGCGGACGCTTCCGCCTCTCGAAGCCATCGCTGATGGTTAGCGTCCCGGTGGGCGTGACGAGCGTCGAGAGCCGCGCGGTGCATGATGCGGCGGTGCAGGCGGGCGGTGATAAGAATGCGACGTATCTGGTGCAAGAGCCACTGGCTGCGGCGCTGGGTGCGGGTTTGCCTGTCGAAACGCCGACAGGCAATATGATTGTGGATGTGGGCGGCGGGGTTAGCGAAGCAGCTGTGATTTCGTTGAATGGGATCGTGGTTTCGGGGTCGGTGCGTGTGGGAGGGCTGAAGCTCGACGAGGCGATTGCTAACTACATTCGTCGCAAATACAATCTGATGATTGGGGATCAAACGGCCGAAGACATCAAATTGCAAATTGGCAGCGCGTTGCCGTTGGAAGAAAAATTGTCGTTGGAAATTCGCGGACGCGACCAAGTGACGGGCTTGCCCAGAACCATCACCATCAATTCAGATGAAGTCACCGAAGCAGTAGCCGAGCCGTTAGCCGCTGTGATTGGCGTCGTGAAGTCTGTGTTGGAAAAAACACCGCCTGAATTATCCTCAGATGTCATAGACCGCGGCATGGTCTTGACGGGGGGGGGCGCATTGTTGCGGAACATTGACGTGCTGCTGTCGCGCGAGACTGGGGTGCCGTGTTATGTCGCCGAAAATCCGATAGCCTGTGTGGCGTTGGGCGCTGGCAAAGCCCTAGTAAATTATCCGACGCTGCAAAAAAGTTTGCCGCCTGTGTAGAAGCCCACCCGCCTTTAGAGCCTCGCGCATTGAAGTAAAAACCCGATGGATAAACATCGGGTTTTGTTTTCTGTATCGAATAGCCTGGGCAGGTCGTTTTTTTATTTGTGAGGTTGCAAGTAGTACGTCATCGCCTGCAAGCCCATGACGGGGTCAATATATTGCGTATGCACCTCGGGCGGCAAGTTCAACGTGATGGGCGCGTAGTTGAGAATAGCGCGCACGCCGCCTTTGACGAGCGCCTCGGCGACAGCTTGGGCGCTGCCTGCAGGCGTGGCGATGACCCCGATTTTCAGCCCCAGCTCGGCGACGATGCGCGGAATGCGTGCGCTGTCTTGGATGACGAGCTCGCCCAATTTGGTGTTGATTTTCGCAGGATCGTTGTCAAAAATCGCGATGACGTAAAACCCTCGTGAACGAAAGCCGTTGTAATGTACCAACGCATGTCCCAAATCACCTGCCCCGACGAGCGCCATCCCCCATTCACGATGCAAATTCAGAATGTCCTTCAATTGCTCAATCAGAAAAGGAATCTCATAGCCCGTGCCTTGTTTGCCGAACTCACCAAAATATGATAAGTCTTTGCGGATTTGCGCCGAGCTGATCTGCAAATGGCGCGCCAATTCCTGCGACGAGGTGATGTGCTGGCCGTGTTCGGCCAGCTGTAGCAGGGCTCGCAAGTAGAGTGGTAAACGCTGAATGGCGATCTCTGGTATATCGGTGTACTGAGCGGTCGTGCCGTTCTTGCTGCTCATGGCGTGAAGTTTATCACAATCTCAAAACAGCGACAAACCTTTGACACAAATTTTCTTTTTGGTTATTGTAGTTACTAGTCGCTAGTCATTAGTCACTAGCGACTAAAGACTAGCGACTAGCGACTAATGACTAACGACTAATGACTAATGACTAACGACTAATGACTAGCGACTAATGACTAACGACTTTTTAGACGAAACCCAAATTTTTATCAAGGCAGGCGCGGGTGGCGATGGCGTGGTGTCATTTCGTCGCGAGAAGTTTGTGCCACTAGGCGGTCCCGATGGCGGGCATGGCGGGCGCGGCGGCGATGTGGTGCTTGTGGCAGACCGCCAGCTGAACACGCTACACAATTTTCGCCACAAGCATCACTTCGAAGCGGAACGCGGTGGACACGGTTCGGGACGTAACAAGCATGGCAAGAACGGCGCATCCTTGCGGGTGCGAGTGCCGCTGGGCACGCTGGTGCGCGATGCAGCCAGTGGCGAATTGCTGGCGGATTTGGTCACAGATAACCAAGAATTTGTCGCAGCAAAAGGCGGGCGCGGCGGGCGCGGCAATTCTGCGTTTGTGAAGCCGACGAACCAAGCGCCGCGTATTGCGGAACGTGGCGAACCTGGCGAAACGCGCGCGCTCAAACTCGAACTCAAACTCATCGCCGCGGTAGGGATTGTGGGCATGCCCAATGCAGGCAAGTCCACCTTGCTGTCGGTGATCTCGAAGGCGCGTCCGAAAATTGCCGACTATCCCTTCACAACACTTTCACCGAACTTAGGTGTTGTGTCTGTGGATGAAGACACGAGCTTCGTGGTGGCTGATGTACCCGGCTTGATCGAAGGGGCGCACGCAGGACAGGGATTGGGGGATCGTTTTCTGCGTCACATCGAACGCACGCGGCTCTTAGTGCATTTGCTGGATGGCAATGCAACCGATCCTCTGAAAGATTACCAAACGCTCAACCGGGAACTTAAAGCCTTCAACCCGCACTTAGCCAAGAAGCCGCAACTGGTTGTGCTGAACAAAATGGATTTGCCCAATGCGCGTCGCTGGTGGCCACAGGTGCGTCGTAAATTGGAAGGGAAGCATGTCGAGGTAATGGCGATTGCGGCGGCGACCCAGCAAGGCGTGCGCGAGCTCGTGCAACGCATCGCGCAGGAACTGGCGCAATTGCCAATTGAGCCGCCAACTGAACTGCCTGTGCTGCGCCCGGAGTTGCCTGAAGAGGTGTTTACCGTGACGCGTGAAGGCGATAGCTGGCGCGTGCGTGGCAAAAAAGCCGAGCGCATGATGGCGATGACCTATTGGAACGAGCACGAAGCCGTCGAACGCTTGCAACGCATCTTGAAGGCGATGGGGGTGTTTGATGCGCTGCGCGCAGCTGGTGTGCAACCAGGCGATATGGTGCGGATTGGCGACGGCGAACTGGAATGGACGGAATAGCAGGTCATAGGCAGAATCTGTGAAAACGACATCAGAGCTGATCTGTGAGTGCATACGAGCGCATTGGCGCTCGTTAGAATTGGGTGCTTGGTGTGTGTGGGGCGTCTGGCTTGTGACGACATGGTTCGCGCCCATACAAGCCGAGACACGTTGGCGGTTGTTGTGGTGCCTGGTTGCCACGGGCGCGTATCTGGGCTTGCTGTTTCATTTTCCACTGAGACGTTTTCATGCACAGCGCTGGTTTCTCCATTGGCAACTGGCGATAGGCGCAGTGGTCGCGTTGGCTGTCGGGCTGACGCTCAAATTTTTTATCCCCTTCGACGTAATCTTGGCGCTTTACGTCGTCTTAGTCTCTCTCCTCGCCAACCGCAGAGTCGGCGTGGGTGTCGCCTTGGGCGGCAGCCTCCTCGCTACGCTGTTCGATCCGATAGCAGAAGGCATCATCTTGAGAGGGTTCGTGCTGTTGTTGCGCGCCTTGACCTATAGCGCGCTGCTCTTCTTGTTCTGGACGATGAGCCACCACCTTAGCCGCCAGTGGGCTGCGCTGCTCTCGGAAGCGCAGCGCCAAGCGAATGAGGCGGCGCAACGGCTGCGTGAGTTGCAAGCGGTGCAAGCATTGGCGAAGGCGATTGGCGCGTCGTTAGATTTGGAAGTCGTCTTGCAACTCGCCATCGCCCAATCCATCGAAACGCTCAAGATGGAAGCAGGCTTCATTGCGCTGTTGAATGTAGGAGCCAACGAGCTGCGGGTAGTCGCGCAACACGGTTTTGCTGAACCATTAGCCGAGCAGATACGCGCCACGCTGGTGCCCGCCCATCTAGGCTTGGCGGGCTTGGCGTTGGCAGAACGCCGCCCGATCGTCAGCACTGATTTGGCGAACGACCCGCGCGTGATCAGACGTGGCATCGTCAGTGCAGGCTACAAAACCTACCTTTGCATTCCCCTGATCGTCGGTGAACAAGCGGTCGGCGTGTTAAGCGTCACGTCGTTTCGTTCATACCAACCCAATCCCACCGAGCTGATTTTTCTCGAAGCGATTGGCGAGCAAACAGCCTTAGCCATTCACCGCGCGCGTTTGTATGCCCAAGAGCAAACTCGTCGGCAGTTGGCTGAGGCGTTAGGACGTATCACGCAGGTCGTCGGCGATCGCACTGAACTCGACGAGGTTTTGTTGGTCATTCTGGACGAGCTGCAACGGCTCGTGCCTTATCAAAGCGCAGCTGTTTTGTTGGAAAGCCAAGGTCGGCTGCGGGTGCGCGCCGGACGAGGGCATCCGCCGCACATAGATTTGAATGCGTTGTCGTTCGATGTCAAAGAGGATGTGCTGGTGGACGAGATGCTGCACACGGGCAAGGTTGTATCAGTGCCTGATACCCACCGAGATCCGCAATGGGTCGCACACGAAGGTTTGACTTATATTCGGTGTTGGGCAGGCGCGCCGTTGTTCAGCCATGGTCAGTTCGTCGGCATCTTGACGTTGGATCGCGTTGAGCCGTTTGCGATGCGAGCTGATGAGATCGCGCTGTTGGAAATATTCGCGCCCCAAGTGGCTTTGGCGCTCGAAAAAGCGCGCTTGATGCGACAAGCACAGCGTCGTTTGGACCGTTTGAGCGTCGTCAATCAAATCAGCCAAGCCATCAACTCGGCGTTGGAATTACCGCAGGTGTTACAGTTGGTTTACGAGCAAGTTGGGCAGTTGATGGGCAATCGCGATTTTTACATCGCGCTCTACGACGAGACGACGGACGAGGTGAGCGTTCTGTATAACTACGCTCACGGACAGGTGAAGCATGTCGCGAGCCGTCGGGGCGGCAATGGCCTGGCAGAATACGTCATTCGCACACGCCAGCCGTTGTTGATTGAGAATGATACCACGCGCTTTGCGGAAGCGCATGGCTTGGCGGTGATGGACGAACCCAGCTTGTCGTGGTTGGGCGCGCCGCTGCTGAAAGGTGAAAGGGTGATTGGCGTCATGGCAGTGCAAAATTACACGCGCGCGTACGCCTATGACGAGGAAGATCGGGAGCTGTTTCAAACGCTGGCGGGGCAAGTCGCCATTGCGTTGGATAATGCGCGACTCTATGATGCGACCCGTCGTAGTTTGCAGGAAGCTGAGGCGCTCTACGCTTTCAATCATACGCTCAAAGCATCCGCCGAACGCCCAACGATCGTCATTGCCGCTGCCACTGCGTGCTGCGCGCTTATGCCTGCGCACTGGGGCGCATTCTATTTGTACGAGGGAGAACCGCCGCAGCTGACGCTCTTCGCCGTCATCGAAGCGCAGCGCGTCCGAGCGCCCGCGCTGTTTGAGACGAGCGCGCAATCCGCAGACGCTTCATTGCGCCAAATGCTCATCCAGCAAGTCGTCACGCAGCGACAAGCCATACGCTGGGATGACGTGCGCCCCTTGGCGCATGATGCTGCGTCTATCGAGATGCGTTCGGCATTGGGTGTGCCAATTCTATCATACGAGCGAATGCTTGGGCTCGTGCAGCTGACTTGCGTCACCTTGAGAGCGTATAGCGAGCGTGACGAACAGTTTGTGAAGACGTTGGCGAGCCAGTTAGCGGTGGCCTTAGAGAGCGTGCGCTTGAGAGAGTTGGAAGCGCAGCGCACGTTTGAATTGAGCGGTTTGCACGAAATCGCGCAAACGTTTGCTAATTTGGATGATCCATTACCAGCCTATACGGCCGTCGCGCGCCGTCTGACGCAGATTTTCAAGGCGAGCGCGGTGTTACTATGTCGTTACGAGCGCGAGCATGATATGCTGCGCGCCTTGCCCCCTGCGTATGCGGTGCCTGATATACCGTTACGCTACTCATTGCGCGATGACGAGGGCGTGCTGTCATGGAATCCATATACGACGACATTTTGGACGGTGAACGATCTGGCGAGCTTGCCTGAACGCGCGCGTGTGTTTGCTCACGAATTGGATGCGCAGCGCATCTTGGCGGCTTCGTTGTTGGGACGCGAAGGTCTGATTGGCGTCGTCTTCCTTGGGCGGAGCGCTGCTCAAGCTTCATTCACGGCGCGGGATGGAGAGCTGTTGAGCACATTTGCGCGTCAAATCGCGCTGGCGTTGGAGAACGTGCAACTGATCGAGAATGAGCGTTTCAATCGCCAAAAATTGATGATTCTGCATCAAATTGGACAACGCGCAGCGCAATCGTTGGAACTCGAGGTGTTGCTGCAAGAGTTGGTCGAATATATTCGTAGTCGCTTGCGCCTACATACCGTGGCGTTGTTTCTGTTGGACGGCGAGGTGGCGGTGTTGCACGCAGTAGTGGGCGGTTTCGCAACTGGCAGTCCTATCGGTTATCGTCAACCGCTCACTCAAGGAATGATCGGACGAGCCGCGCGCACAGGGGAGCCCTGTGTCATCAATCGGCTTGGCGATGATCCAGATTTCATAGATCCGTTCGCTCTGGGCATTCGCTCCGAGGCAGATATTCCGCTCACTTTACGGGGCGCTGTCATGGGGGTGTTGTCGGCGGCGAGCAACGTACCCAATCAATTTGGTAGGGATGACGTCGAGTTGTTGCGGATGGTGGCAGGGCAGGTCGCGCAAGCCATCGTCAATGCGCGCCTCTACGAGAGCGAACGACAGAGCCATGCGCAATTGGCGTTGATCAATCACGTCGCGCGTCGCCTCTTGAGCATCACCAGCCTGTCTGCATTGATGCAGGAGATTGCGGTAGCGGTTGAACAGGGGGCGCATTATCCCATCGTCAATACGTTTTTGCTGGAAGGCGAAGAGTTGGTCTTGAAAGGCAGCGCCGGCGAATTCAAGCGCGCAATGCCGAGTGATTATCGCCAGTCTATTCACGAGGGTTCGTTTGGTTTTGCGGTTCGTAGCGGGCAAACGTATGTGGTGCATGACGTGAACCATGATCCGTATTACGTCGAGAAGCTCACGAGTAAGTTACAATCTGAGGTGGCTGTGCCTCTAAAAATTGAGGGGCAAGTCATTGGCTTGTTGATTGTGGCGGCGCGTCTCACCTATGCCTTCAGCGCCAACGACGTGAAAACATTGGAAACCGTCGCCGACCAAGCCGCGCAAGCCATCGCCAACGTGCGCTTGTACGAAGCGGAGCAACGGCGCGTGAATCAATTGGCGACTATCTCGAAGTTGGGGCGCGAAATCACATCGTTGCACAATTATAAAGAACTGTATCAGCGCAGCGTGGAGCTGCTCAAGCAAAGCTTTGGGTACGAAGCGGTGCATTTGTTCGTCGCAGACTCAGCGACGGGCTTGGCGCGTCTCATGGCGGGCGTGACGCCGCAGGGAATCGCGCCACACCTCGAGCAGGTCACGCTGCGCATTGGCAAGGATGGCTTGGTGGGCAAAGCCATTGGCGCGTGCGCGGTCATTCTCGAAAACAATGTCAAACAAAATCCTGATTACATCGAGCCGCCCGATTATCACGCGACGCGCTCAGAGCTCGTCGTGCCGATTCAGTTGGGCGAGCGCGTGTTGGGCGCCTTCGACGCGCAATCCAATCAACTCAACGCCTTCGGCCCCGAAGATGTGTTCGTGATGCGGATGCTCGCCGACCAATTTGCGGTGGCGATGAGCAACGCGGAACTACACGCCACGGTTGAACATCAGGCGCAAACCGACCCATTGACTGAAGTATATAATCACGGATATTTTTTGCAGCGGTTGCAAGCCGCATTGATTCAATGCGAGCGCGAAGGGCGCGAACTGTCGCTTATCATGCTTGATGTAGATCACTTCAAAAAATACAACGATACGTATGGACACTTGTTAGGCGATATCGTGTTGCGGAACACGGCGCAAGTCATTCGTCGTCACATCAAGAGCGACGATCTGGTAGGACGTTGGGGCGGCGAAGAGTTTGGCGTGGCTTTGTTGCGCACGGGCCCGCGCGAGGCGTTGCTGGTTGCTGAGCGCATTCGCCAAACCCTAGCGACGACGCTCTTGAAAGATGATAGCGGTCAAATCATTCCGCAACCCACGGTGAGTCAAGGGATTGCGCTCTTTCCCCGTCATGCCCTTGAAGCTTTCGCTTTGATTGATCAAGCGGACAAGATGTTGTACGTTGCCAAAAATCGCGGGCGCGATCAGGTAGTGATGGTTGGGGAGGCGGAAAAAGGGAAGTAGAGGATGGGAGCTTAGAGATTGGATATGGGTGAGTGGAGATAAGCGACTAATTGACCAAGCGACTAACTGACTAAGCGACTAAACGCTTATTGACGTTTTAGTTCGATTTCCTCAGCAGAAACCTCGTAGATGATGAACCACAATTCGCCCCACGGACGGCGAAACTCCTTGATTTGTCCAGTGGGATAGACCTGTTGCAATTTTTCTAACCACAATAGATAAGAGGGCGCGACGACGAATGAGGCGCGGCGTGTGAGCGGATTACGAATCGGCAAGTCTGCGTCAGGGCTGAAGATGTCGTCGCCGCGCAGGTTGGGCGCGATGAACTTGATGGTCCCGTGCCACACAAACAGCTCGGGCGCGCCTAGCACGTAGAGTGTTTGGTCGGCTTGCATCGTCTGCGCGTAACGCGCTACGGTCGTCGCAATTTCGCGCTGCGCCCAGCCTTCAATCGTGTTGAGATAGCGCTCAAAATAGAGCCAATAATTGTTGTAGGCGATGGCGATGAGCAACGCCAGCGCGCTGAAGCGCATGAGCCAAGGTCTAATGCGTAAGGCGTAATGAGTCAGGCGTGATATGAGCGGCGCATGGCGAGCGGCGGTTTGTGGGGTGCTGATGTCAGCTGGCGCAACTGGCAACTGGTCATTCGCAAGGCGCAGAGCGCGCCACACGCGCACGAGCGCGAGCGCCGCAAGCATAAGTGGCGCGGGCATCAAGCCGACAATGCGCGGTGTGAACGGCGATTCGATGGTCAGCACGCCGCCGAAGAAAATGGTGAGCACGATCCACCATAACAACAACGTGAAACGTGGTTCGCGCCAACGCGCCAACGCATACGCGAACCCTAAGACGAAGAAGACCGCTGTGAAGTAATCGAGCAATGGCGCCTGATTGCCATATTGCCCACTGCGGTCAGCGCCTGCATTGAACAACGCGGCATAACGGTTGATTTGCACGAACAGCGCGGTGGGGTAATCGGTTGTGCCTGTATAGTCTTTCACTTTCACGGGGTCGTTGAATAAGAACACGAAGTTGGCGCGCGAGTTGAGCTCTTTGAGATGAGTCAGAAAGAAGTTGCCCATTGGCGCGAAGACGATAAGCGTGACGACGAGCCACATGGCGATATGGCGCAAGGCTAATGGAGGAGAGGCGGAGAGCGTTGAATGTGGCGCATGGAGTATGGAATATAGAATGTGGAACGTGAAGCGTGAA
>CAZDYP010000007.1:45592-47305 GCA_964509505.1 uncultured Anaerolineae bacterium
TGAAACGCGCAACGAGCCATGCGAGGCGCGAGAAGCGGCGCATGAAGTCACTAACCTTTCGCCACAGGCGCTGTGGGCTGCGCCATAGGCGAGCTGCCATTTGCCATAAGCGATTCGCGAGCGGTGAGCCGCTAAACCATAGATACATCGCAAAAGCGCCGAGTAAAATCGGCACGAGGCGCGAGGCGAAATAGAGATACAACCCCGCGCCTGTGGCGAGCCCACTGAGGATGAACCAATACCAACGACGCTGGCGCAGCCCTTCCCAAAACGCCCACAGGGCGATGACTTCTAACAAGGTCGTCTGATTGTAGTTGATGCCGAGATGGGCGTAGGCGATGAACCAATGCGCGCAGGCCATCAAAATAACGGTGAGCAGTCCGACCAATGGGCTGAACAAAGTGCGCGCTAGCAGATAGACAAATGGAAGGGTCAACGCGCCGACGACGGCTGAGGTGGTGCGGAGTCCGCTGATGGTGTCGCCAAAGAGTCTCAACCCCCACGCTTGCGCGAGAAACGAGGGCAGCGGTTGGTCGTACCAACCAATGCCGATGAGTGTGTGGTAGCGGCCTGCATTGAGATTGCGCGCTTCGAGTCCCGATTCTGCCTCGTCGCCGTGCAAGCCGGGTTGGATGTGTTCGTTGTTGTACGTGTTGACGACGAGCGAGGCGAGCATGATGAGGAGGAGGAGGATAGCGTGGAACGTAGAGCGTGAAACGCGAAATGTGAAATGTGAAATGTGGATTAGAGATTGGAGATTGAAGGTTGGAGCTTGGATGCTAGAGATTGAATCGTCGTCGCGCGTGACATAAACGAACAGGACACACGCCACCAGCATGATGGCAAAAGCCGCTATCGCGGGGGGAAACAATTGCCAAAGAATGATGAGCCCGATGACGAGCGCGGCCGTTAGCCAAACTTTCAGCGACGTGAGGACGAATTCACGCCCACGGCGAAAAGCGAAATGCCACACGCCAATGCTGACGATGATCACACAGACGCCAACAAAATTGAGAGGCCAGGGCGTAACAAGATTTTGCGCAAGAAAAGCGAGGAGCAGTGCGAGGAGCAGAACCATGCTTAGTGGTTGGTCGCTAGTCGCTAACCGTTAGTCGCTAGTCGCTAGTCACTAATCGCCAGCGACTAGCGACTAACGACTAACGACTAACGACTAGCGCCTATTGATATTTTTCGGGTTTAAGCACGCCAACATACGGTAGGTTGCGATAGTGTTCGTCGAAGTCAAGTCCATAGCCGACGACGAACTTATCGGGAATGGGGAAGCCGATGTAATCGAGCGGCACGTGCGCCTGTCGGCGCGATGGCTTGTCGAGCAAGGCGCACACTTTGAGGGATGCTGGACGGCGTGTCCGCAAATTCTCCAGCATGTAGGTTAAGGTGCGCCCCGTGTCCACGATGTCCTCGACGATGAGGACGTGGCGGTTTTCGATGCTGCGCGCCAAGTCCATGACGATACGCACCACGCCTGTGGATTCGGTGTGTTTGCCGCCGTAACTCGAAATCGCCATGAACTCAATTTCGCACGGCATGTCCAAGGCGCGCAGCAAATCGCTCAAGAACAGCAGCGCTCCTTTCAATACACATACCAACATTGGATTCAACGTCGCGTAATCGCCTTTGATTTGCTGCCCCAGCTCGGCAATGCGGGTTTGCAATTGCTCGCGTGTAATCAACACTTCGGCAATGTCGTGA
>CAZDYP010000007.1:47405-59514 GCA_964509505.1 uncultured Anaerolineae bacterium
GTGAACTTGAGCGAGAGAACGCGCTGAGTATGCTCGTCTATCTTCACAGTTTCGGCGATGCGCCAGCCTGCGATCCAAATCACGTCGGCGCCTCTGACGACGAGCGGCAAAAGGTCGCGCCAGTGCGCGGGAATTTTCGCATCAATCATAAAACGGCGCAAGGGCTTGCTGTGTCCTTGCAAGCCTAACGGCTTGAAGACATCATGTGATTCGCGTCCACGTAACACGAGCTCGCCTTGCGCTTTGTCTGCGTCAAAAAACGCTTCGAGCGGGTCAATACCTTGCAACGCATCCGCAGGCAGCTCGTCGCGCAAAAAAATGTTAGCGCTGCAAATCCAATCACTATCGAGGTGTGTGAGCCCCGGCGTTTTGAGCGGCAATGGATGGGGTGGCATGCGCGGCAACGCTGGCGCGTCGAGCGTCTCAGCGATGACGATGGCATCAAAATCGCAGAACAAGCACAAACCCGCAGGTAGCGTCGCGCGTGCGCCCACCCGCCCACGGTTGGATATTTGTAAAGCGTTTTCGACGTGCTGCGCGTCGAGGCGACGCAGCTGAGGACGCAACTGTTTGACCGCCAGGCGAATCAAGGCGCGCTTCAAGCTTGGCGTCAATGTTCGCCAGCCGCTCAATGAGAACGCGATGTTTTGCTTTGTCTGCGTCAAGCGTGTGCGTTCCCATTGTCCTAGCGCGCGCTGCTGCAAGTAATCATAATCGTCGCTCATGAGTCGCGCATTGCGTCGCAACGCCTCGCCAATGTTCGGATTGTATGTTTCAAGCAATGGGATAAGTTCGTGACGGATGCGATTGCGGAGTAGCGTTGTATCCGTGTTCGTCGCGTCCACACGCGGCGTCAATTGGTGCGCGGCGCAATAGGCATCAATCTCGGCGCGCGTTACGGTGAGCAACGGACGCAACAGGCGCATGGGTGGGCGCAGCGGATATTGGGCGACGGGTTGCATGCCACGCAAACCCGCCAACCCTGCGCCGCGTATGAAGTGCATCACAATCGTCTCGACCTGATCATCCGCTTGATGTGCGACGGCGACGGCGCGTGCGCCCTCGCGTTCTGCCACCTGTTCGAGAAAACCGTAACGCACCATGCGCGCTGCTTCTTCAACCGAAAGTTTCTGTGCGCGCGCAAAAGCCGCCACGTCATGCGACTCGATGGTGGCAGGCAAGTTCCATTGACGCGCGAGCTCTTCTACAAAGCGCGCGTCTTCCTCTGAGGCTTTGCCGCGCAGCTGATGATTGAGATGCGCGATGCGCAGCCGCAAGGCAAACCGCGCGCGCAACGTCCATAATACATGCGCCAATGCAAGCGAATCCGCGCCGCCCGACACGCCCACAATCACGAGCTGGTCACGGAGGTGATGGGTTTGCAAAAAGTGTGCGACCGCGCGCAACAGAGTATCACTCATCTCAGTAACCAGTAGCCAGTAGCCAGTAGCCCGATTTGAGATTGTTCAATCTGGCTACTGGCTACTGACTACTGAAATCTCACAGGAATGGATTCGTGCGGCGCTCTCTACCAATCGTCGTCGCGGGGCCATGGCCGGGCAAGACGACGGTTTCATCGGGTAAGGTGAGCAACTGGGTTTGGATAGATTGTTCGAGTATGTTCCAATTTGCGCCAGGAATATCGGTGCGCCCAACGCTGCCCGCGAATAGCACATCACCGACAAAGGCGAAGCCATCGCCGACGAGGGTGATGTGTCCTGGGCAATGACCGGGCGTGAAGCGCACTGCCAATGTGGATGCGCCAACCTTGAATGTCTCGCCCTCATGGATGAATTGGTCAAGCTGGGGTTGATCCATCGGCAAGCCGAAGCGCGCAGCGGAGTTGCTGGCATTCCGTAAAACTTGCTCGTCGGCGGGATGAATGTAGAACGGGATGTTGTATTGTTTGCGAATCGCGTTGACCGCGCCGACGTGGTCGAAGTGGCAATGCGTGGTGATGATGGCGATGGGCTGCGCGCCCATGCGTGTAATCGTCTCGATGATGACAGGCGCATCCTCGCCAGGGTCAATGACGACGGCTTGCTGCGTCGCTTCATCCATCGCGATGTAACAATTTTCTTGAATCGGACCTGTCACGATCATCTCAATCTTCATCATGTTCTCTTTCCATTCAATCCTTCAGCGCGTGCCATACGATACGCGGCAGATTTTTGATGACGCTTGTCACCAACGCCCGATAGCCGCTTTTGCCTTCGACCACCGTTGCGGCTGCTTCAAGCATCACGCGGCTTTGAATGAACAGGCGATAGGTGAAGCGGGGCCAGCGATAAAAAATTTGTGTGGCGAGACGCGCATAGCGAAAGTCGCTGTGAATCTCTCGGTTAAGTCGCTGCGTATAGCGCGCTAGATTGGCATCACCGCGTTGGATAGCTTGTGCGATTTCGGCGGCAGCGAGCTGCCCACTACGAATCGAATGCGAGATACCCTCGCCCAAGAATGGGTCAGCCATCGCCGCCGCATCGCCCGCGACGACGACGCGCCCCGCAGCGAAGCGATCCATGCGTCCGCCGAGCGGCACCAAATGACCTTTGATGAACAGCTCGCCATGCTCACGCAAATCAGGTTGCTTTGCGATGAAGCAGTCGAGGTATTCACGCAATTTGATTTTGCCGCTGGGATAATACGTGCCGATGCCAATCGAGAGATGTTCGCCTTTGGGGAAGATCCACGCATAGCCCCACGGAATGCCGCCGAAATCAAGCAACAAGTCGTGTTGCCATTTGTCTTGTATGGCTGGCGGCACGTGAATCTCGCCTTCGAGCGCCGCGCCATCGTGTCGTCGCGCCATCAAGCCAACCGACCTCGCGGTGACGCCCGTCGCGCCATCCGCGCCGACGACGAAGCGCGCGTGGTGCGTGTCTTTCGCCGTGTGGACGGTCACCCTGTCCGCCTCTTGGGTGACGCGTTCGACCTTGACGCCTTCGCGCAATTGCGCGCCGGCTTCCACTGCTTTTTGTGTGAGCAGATAATCGAACTTGTCGCGCATCACACATGCGACAGGCGTGCGCGTGAACGGCTGCGCGATAGTCGCGCCGCTGTCGTAAGAGAAGTGAATGGTGAGCGGCTCGGCCTCGATCACGGATGAAATGTCGAAGTCGAGATACTCCAGCACTTTGTTGGTTAGCCCGCCGCCGCAGGGTTTATAGCGTGGCAGTTTGGATTTTTCGAGCAGCAGCACGGTGAGATTTTGTTTTGCCAGTTGACGCGCTGCCGTCGCGCCCGCGGGACCTGCGCCAATGATAATGACATCGTACATTCGTCGTTAGTCGCTAGTCGTTAGTCGCTAGTCGTTAGTCGTTAGTCGCTAGTGGCTAGCGATTAGCGACTATAAATCCAACTCCTCCACCAATTGACTCAAGAACAACTCCGCATCGGTTACAAGTCCGATTGCTTGAAACGAGCCGCGGTCCGCGAGCTTCGTGACGACGGCAGGATTGATGTCAACGGCGACGACTTTGACGTGCGCGGGCAAGAGGTTGCCTGTGGCAATGGAATGCAGCATTGTCGCCACCATCAATGCCATGTCCGTCCCTTGCACACCCTCGCGCATCCGTCGTTGCGCTTCGCCCATATCCATGATGACACCGGGCATGGGCCCGTCGTCACGGATCGAACCCGTTAGCACGTACGGCACGCCGTTCTTCACACATTCGTACATGACGCCGCTGCGAAGGACGCCGAGCTCGACGGCTTTCTCAATCGAGCCAACAGCGCGCATCGTGTTGATGGCGCGCATGTGATTCTTGTGTCCTTCTTCGACGGGTTGCCCTGTCTTCAAGTCAATCCCCAACGATGTGCCATAGAGCGCGTTCTCAATGTCGTGGGTAGCGATGGCGTTGCCGCCGAAGAGAACGGTGACATAGCCCGCGCGAATCAACGCGGCGAGACTGGCGGCAGCGCCGCTATGCACAATCGCGGGACCCGCGACGAATAAAATTTTGCCGCGCTGTTCGCGAATGCGTCGCATCTCACGCGCGATTTGCGCGATCATCATGCGCTTCGGTTTTTCCGATGAGACTTCGCTGCCCATGAACGAGAACAGCTCGCGCGCGCGCGCGCGTTCCAAGGGGAGGACGCGAAGGCCGGCGTGACCAATAACGACCTCAGCGCCTTTTTTGAGTTCGTTGAGCGGCACACATTGCGCGGTACCGGTCGCGCGATTGACGACGACCAGCACATCCATTTCGATACGTTGCACGTCCACCCATTGCCCATGCAAGCGCACTTGTGTGGGCAGATTGGTCGTCGAATAAAACTCAGACGGAGCGACGCCATCGTGTGGCGCAGGCGATGTATGCACATCGCCGCCGTCCACTAACTCCGCGCCTAACGCTTGGACGACATCTAACAGGTGATCGAGATGTGTTTGGTCTTTGGCAAGAATTTTGAGCTGCGCGAAACTCGTTTCGTCTTTGTGGCGACCAATTCGCATCTCCTCGACTTCAAAATTGCCGTCATGATCCATGACAGCGTCCATGACTTTGGTGAGGATGAGCGAGTCCACAATGTGGCCGCGCAGGGCGATTGATTCGGTGAAAGCAGACATAGCGGATGGCTCAGGGCTGATGGCAGATAGCAAATGATGGTCGGTCATTGACTATGCGCTGTCCGCCATTGGCTATAAGCAAAATAAAATAGCCAGTGAACGCCACTGGCTTGGATAGGTGCGGGGGCCCCGCCGTGCCGTGTGTTCTAAGTTTTGAACCTGCCAATCCGCAGGTGGGCGCCTACCGCAATCGGTTAACGGCTGCAGACCATCAACGTCTTGCCTGAGTTTGGCTCCCTCATCGCAAGTGTTGGCTCAAAACTTTTGCAGAACATCACGCACACTACAGGGCGACGCGGGCGAAATATAACACAACTTTTTTGAGAGCGCAATTGCCGCGCACGCTTGAATGAAGAATTTTTACGCGAGGCGATGGGTTGCGCTGCGCTGCTAATCGCATACAATATCAAGAGAACTATTTGCAAGGAGAATGTCCATGGCAACCCCTGTCGAGTTGTTGCAGGAAGTTCCTTTTTTTCAATTGTTTGATGAGCAAGAGCGCACCAGCTTGGCGGCAGTGCTCGACGAAGCGCACTTCTCCGCTAATCAGCTCATTTGCAATTATGGCGACCCTGGCGATTCGCTCTACATTATTCGTTCAGGTGAAGTCGAAATTTTTATCAAAGATAATACGGGGCATCGCGTCGTCTTGGAAACGGCGACGGCGGGCGATTACTTCGGTGAGATTTCGTTGCTGGATGGCGGACCGCGCACCGCCTCGGTGCTGGCGACGAAGGCGGTGGATTTGTTGCGCCTCGATCGCAAAGACCTCGATCAATTTTTGCATTTGCGCCCTTCCGCCGCGCTTGACATGTTGACGGTGTTGGGGCGGCGCGTGCGCCAATCCACCGAGCAATTGCGTCACACCGCCTCGCGCAACGTCAACGAAGAGCTCGCAGACACACGCACGCTCATTCAAAAAGTAGCTGACTGGATTGCGGAGTTTAGCGGTTCGATGCCATTCCTCATCATCAACGCGCTCAGCTTCTTTGTCTGGATCGCGCTGAATAGCATCGAGATTCCTAACCTTTATACTCCTTTCGATCCATTCCCCTTTGGCTTGTTGACGATGGCGGTTTCGCTGGAAGCGATCTTCTTGTCCATTTTTGTGCTGATCAGTCAAAATCGGCAAGCAGCAAAGGATCGCATTCGCGCCGACATCGAATACGATGTGAACTTGAAAGCGGAATTGGAAGTCGCGCATTTGCATGAGAAAGTGGATCATTTGCACGCGGAGCTCTTGTCTCGCTTGAGCAGCATCGAGCTTGCTGTAGCCAAGCCCGCCATGCCAGCTATGACGGGCATGAGCGCCACGACGACGGCGAGGTCTTGACGGCGTTTCCTTAGAGCGTGTTTTGAAATTCAGACCCTAACGGGTTTTCTGGCGCAGCGGGTTCACCAGTGGCGCCGCAAGCCTGCGTGAAATGCTTTTTTTGCTTGCCAGCGAAACCGTTAGGGTCTCGGTCTGATATTTTCAAAACACTTTTTTACTGAATGCTTACCCAACTCATACTTACTCAGTCATAGGACTCATGGCGTCTTGTGACGCCGTGACAATGGCTTTATCATTACGTCAGTGAGTCGTGAAGGGTGAAGGGTGAACAGTGAGCAATCGTGGCTCTCTTCGACATGCTCAGGCTGCTGCCAATTACAGCATAGTTAGGAGAGCCGTAATCGTTTTCCGTGTTCAGTGTTCAATGAGCGCTCAGTCATCCCTGAACAGTGAATACTGTCACTGTTCACCACAGGGAGAAGTCGCGTGAATCATTTAATCGCATTCGTGTTGAGCGGGGGAGGCAACCATGGCGCGTTGCAAGTGGGCGCATTGCGCGCATTGGTGGAGCAGGGCGTGAAGCCGTCGTTGTTGGTCGGCACCTCAGCAGGCGCGTTGAATGCGGCTTATTTTGCGGCGCGTCCAACTTTGATGGGAATCAGCGAACTCGAAGACATTTGGCGCACTGTGACGACAGACGATGTGTATCCCGGCAACCGTTTTCAGATGTTATGGCGCTTGGTGTTGGGTGGTGAGAGTATCTTTCCAAACCAGCCCTTTTACAAATTTTTGCAGCTGCGGCTGCCATCCGAGGTGCGGACATTCCGCGACTTGCCTAACCCACAACTGTTCATCACGTCGGCGCATTTGGATACGAGCGAGTTGCATTTGTATGGTGAAAATTTAGACGAGTCCGTGTTAGAAGCGGTGATGTCTAGCACCGCGCTGCCGCCCTTTTCGCCGCCGTGGTACGGCGCAGATGGACGCTATCATATTGACGGCGGTCCCGTCAGCGATTTGCCGTTGAGTATCGCGTTGAAGAAGGGCGCGCGCGAAATTTATGCGTTGCATATCGCCGAAGTGACCATCCGCGAAGAGCGCGTAGCGGAGCGTGCGCGTTCGATGGCGGAAGTGGGACACGCGGCGGTGCGCGCGTTGCTCAAATCGCAAATTGACATCGAGCTCGCCGCGGTGAAGGCGCAGCGGGGAGTTACGCTGCATCACATCAAACTGCATGGCGCGGCGGACATTTCATTCCGCGATTTTAGCCACGGCAGTGAGTTGATTGATAGCGGCTATCAGCAAGCGAAGGCGTATTTGCGGGGCTTGCCGCAACCCATGGAGCCAGCCGAGAAAGTGCGCGACACGGTGAAGCAATGGGGCGATAAACTGGCGCAGCTGTGGAGAGTAAAACGGAAGGCGGGGGTGGAGTGAGGAGTAATTAGTAATTGGAGGTTGGAGTGTGGAGCTTAGAAATTGAACGAGCCGAAGCAACATGCTTCGGCTCGTTTGTCTTTGTTACGGCAAGTCCAAGCTGTCAGACTTCTCGAAGAAGTCTGACAGCGCTTCGCTACTTGTTTCTCAGGCGCGGATCCATGGCGTCGCGCAAGCCGTCAGCCATCAAGTAAACCGACAGCACCGTAAGCGAGATGGCGAGGCCGGGGAAGAAGACAAGCCAGGGATACTTCGTGTATTGCAGCGAGTTGCTCAACATGTTGCCCCAACTCGCGGTGGGCGGTTGCACACCGAAGCTTAGGAAGCTGAGCGCCGATTCGGTCAAAATCGCGCCAGCAATATCGAAGCCGATGAAGATCAGCACTGCCGAAAACACGTTGGGCAGGATGTGCTGGAACATGATGCGCCGATGGGTGCCGCCGACCGTGCGGGCTGCCAGCACGTAATCGCGTTGCTTGATCGAGAGGACGAGGCCGCGAATGTAACGGCTCGCGCCAATCCATCCGAAAGCAGAGAGTAGCAGCACGAGGCTGAATATGTCGAGCCTGATCATCGAACCAATGATGATGTAGAGCGGCAGGGTGGGAATGGAGCTGACGACGTTGATGGCGTTTTGCAGCGCGTCGTCGAAGATGCCGCCGTAGTAAGCGCCTGCGAGTCCAAGCGACACGCCAATGGTCAGGCTGACCATGGCGAAAAGGAAACCGATGCTCAATGAGATACGTCCCGCATACAAGAGGCGCGTCAGATAATCGCGCCCATATTCGTCGGTGCCGAACCAATGCTTGTCGCTGGGGCTTTGATAGGTCTCGCGCAAGTTGATCTTATTCGGGTCGTAGCCAGTCACGTTCTGCGAAATCCACGGCGCAGCCAACGCCAACACACACAAGAGCAGAAAGATCAACGCGCCTGTGACTGCCAGATGGTCTTTGAGAAAACGCTGCCAGGCGTCTTGCCAGAAGCTGCGCGACGGCCCGCGGAGGCCAAACTCTTCGGAGAGTTGTTGCGCGCTGGGCGCGCGTGTGTCTATGCGGGAAGCAGTGGTCGTCATAAGTTTCTCACACAGGTGGGCTATTCGTACTTGATGCGCGGATCCACCCAACCATAAGCGATGTCGGCAAGCAAACGTCCCGTGATCACCAACACGGTGGAGATGAACAACACGCCGAGACTGACGGGATAATCTTTCTTGAGCGTCGCTTCAAACGTCAAGCGTCCCATGCCCGGCCAGCTGAAAATGTTTTCGTAGATGACGGCGCCCGCGATGAACACCGTCAGCACGCCCGCCGACAATGTGACGACGGGGATGAGGGCGTTGCGTAGGATGTGGCGATAGGTGACGACGCGTTGCGACAGACCTTTGGCGTGCGCCGTACGCACGTAATCGTTGCCAAGCACTTCCAATGTTTCAGAACGCAAGAAGCGCGCGAAGCCGACCCAGCCGCCTGTGCCAAGCATCAGCGCAGGCAGCAGCAAATGCCAGAGACGATCAAGCGCATCAAACCCTTCTCGCCCGAGCGTGTACATGCCGCCTGTGGGAAAGAGTTGCACGCCTGTGGCGAGTTTGAAGTTGGCGATGCCGATGATGCACAGCAATCCAATCCACCAATGCGGCACCGCGTTGAGGATAGAGGTGAAGAAGCGCACGAAGTGATCAATCCAACCGCCGCGATACAACCCCGCATAGATGCCCATTGGAATGCCAATCAGGTAGCTGATGAGCAACGCGGCGAGGTTCAAGACGAGCGTGGCGGGGATGCGCTCTCCGATCATTTCGAGGACAGGGCGGTGCGTAAAGTACGAGCGACCCAAGTCGCCGCGTAGGAGTGCGCCCAACCATTTGACGTAGCGCAAGGGCAATGGATCATTCAGTCCTAATTCTTGTTCGAGTCGCTGGATGTCCTCGAGGCTCGCTTCGGGATTTTCCAAGTAGGCGCGCAACGGTCCGCCTGGCGCAGCTTGGATGAGCGTGAATTGGAGGATGGTGATGACGAACAGAATAGGAATCGTTTGAAGCACGCGGCGTGTCAAATAGCGAGTCATGCGAACTTCCTTTGTGAAAAGACCTGTCAGGTCTTCGAGACCTGACAGGTCTCGTCAGCGGTTACTTCGTCGCCGAGGGATTGATCCAAATGGTTTCCCAGCTGGCGGCGGGGCCTACTCTGCTCTTCGGATTCAAATTCAGAATGCGTTTGTTATAGACGACAAGGTTCTCGTTAGTCCAGAGGAAGACATACGGCTGATCTTCCGCGAGAATCTGCTGAATCTTCGCATACACTTTCTTGCGATCTTCGAGTTTGCACCCAGGCACATTAGCCGCTTCGTTGTACAGCTTGTCAATCTCTGGATTATTGTAGCCCGTCGCGTTCTGTCCGCCATCCGACTTCCAGATGTTGCCAAAGCCGTTCGGCTCGATGCCCGCCGACCAACCGATGATGTACATGTCGAGGTCACGCGTCGTGTTCACGCGATTAAGGTAGGCATTCCATTCTTCGGAGATGACTTCGGCTTGAATGCCGACTTCCTTCAGGAATTGCTGCGAGATAATGGCGATCTTCTCGCGCTCGTTGTTGCCTGCGTTGTAGAACAGGCGAACCTTGAACGGCTTGCCGTCCTTTTGCAAGATGCCGTCCGCGCCGGGCGTCCAACCTGCATCCTTCAACAACTGTTTGGCTTTCGCGGGATCGTAGGGCCACTTGGGGAGGTCGTCGGTGTACGCCCATGAGGATGAAGCATAAGTCGAGTATTGTGGCTTGGCGTAACCGAGGCGAATTGTCTTGATCATCTCGTCGCGATTGAGCGCAGAGGTGATGGCTTGGCGCACGCGCTTGTCTTGCAAGATGGGTTGTCGCACGTTGAAGCCAATATAGACCCACGAAGCAGACGCCGAGTAGTAGCGGAACGCTTGCGCGAATGGCAGCTTGCTCACTTCGTCGAAGTCAATCGCGTTCGGTCCGACCACATCCACTTCTTGCGTCTTGAACATCTGTGTGGCCACGGTGTTGTCCTTCACGATACGCACTGTGTCTGCGTTGACGTAAGCCTCGCCGCGCGGGAAGCCCGGATTCGGCGGTGAGAAGGTCGCGTGATCGTCCTTCATCCATTCCTTGAAGAAATACAAGCCGCTGACGACCGTGGGCTTCTTGTCGTAGTCGTTCTGATTGATGTCGAGTTTCTCGTAGATATGCTTGGGTAATGGGCCGGGCATACCGCTGTCGTTGATGGCGGGGCAGAAGCCGGGCGTCTTGAGCGTATAGACGACGGTGTAATCGTCGGGCGCGCTCACATCGGTAAACGCATTTTGTTTCAGTTGGCGGTAAGGATACTTCACAGCCGTGTCCATCATCTTCTGCCATGTGAAGATGATGTCTTTGCTGGTGATGGGCGTGCCATCGCTCCACTTCAAATTTTTCTTGAGCTTCCACGTCAAGGTCTTGCCATCGGCGGATAGCTCGGGCTTGCCATCGTATAGTACGCCTTCGAAGTCGAGCGTTTCAGGATTGTAGCGCCACAGACCTGCGTAGAGATTGCCTTGATAGCCACTAGATGAGGTATCTTGTGTGATAAGTGGTTGGAGCGAGACCGCTTCTCCAAAGCTCGCTTCGGTGAACGTACCGCCTTTGGTAGGCTTAGGCGCGGCGGGCGCAGTCGTCGGCGCGGGAATTTGTGCTGCTGGGGCAGCCGTCGGAGCCACCGCTGGGGATGTGGCGATGGCAGGCGCGGGCGCTGAGGTCGCTGCTGCAGGCGGCTGCGTCTGGGCGGGACCACACGCGATGGCGATTAACGCCAGCGTTAGTAACAACCCAATGGTTGTGCGCTTCATAAGTTCTCCTCCTCACTCACGTTACGGGGTTATTGCAGCGAAGGCAGCAATCTCCATAGCGCGTGAGGGAGATTGCTTCGCACACCGCGCTCGCAATGACAGCGTTGCGTAACGTGAGTTCCTAAAATGATGTGAACAAATCGGATTCGAGTTTGCAAGCCAGAAGGTGGGGTTGTGAATGTTTTACCTCCTTTGGATACAAGAAAACCTCTGGTGTGTGGTGTCATTAACAACGCAGAGGTTTCGTCTTGGAATGTGTGAGGTTTGGTGGGCGGCATTCTAGCAAAAGTTTATGCGGGCGTCAATAGACTTTAGACCTGACAGGTTTCCAAAAACCTGTCAGGTCTTTGACTGGTTAGCTATGGCGTATATGTCAGCAACTCGCTAATGGCTGTGACGCCCGGCAAGTACGTCGCCGATTTCACGATGCCGCTGCCGCTCGCGTGCCACGACGACGTTTTGAAAGTTTGATCTAATGGTGTGGGCAAATCGCGCGAAGTCAACTTCAACATGAATGTGCTATCCACGCGAAATGTATCATAAAGCGTGGTGCTGGCAGGCACGGTCACTTTTTCTTGCGCCGCGATGGTGTTGTCCACATCCACCCGCCCTACCACCTCAATCCATTTAGTCTCGGCAGTCAGCGCTTGCCCTTTTACCTCGAAGCCATACGACCATTGCGCGCCGACTTTCCATTGCGCAGCAGGCGGCAATGCGACGCCCTTTGCGTTGCTGAATGCGAGCTTGATGCCAGGCGCATTCGTCAATGTGCCGATTTGCTGCATGATCAAACCATCGGCGCTGCATGTCCATGGCGATTCCGTTTTTTGCTCAGGAAACTCCAACACCGTCACGAATGCTTTATCAGTGATGGCTGTGCGCGATTCGGTGAACGTCGTTGGTGGTTGACCCGCGACAGTGGTGCGATAGCGCCACTTGCTTGTGGCTTTCACAGGGTAGTAAGGATGATCGCACAGGTTGCCACTGCTCG
>CAZDYP010000008.1:0-27906 GCA_964509505.1 uncultured Anaerolineae bacterium
TATTTAGCAAATTCGGTAGCGCGCGTTTCACGAATCACGGTCACTTTGATTTGTCCGGGGAACTGCACACCCTCTTCCACTTTATGCGCGATGTTTTTCGCCAGACGTTGCGCCGCAAGATCGTCAACCATTTCGGGCTTGACCAGAATGCGAATCTCGCGCCCGGCTTGCACGGCGAACGCTTGTGACACTCCCTCGAATGAGGTCGCAATTTCCTCCAACGCCTCCAGCCGTTTGATGTACAGCTCCAGTGTTTCGCGACGCGCGCCCGGCCGCGCGCCCGAAATGGCGTCAGCGGCTTCGACGATCAGCGCTTCGATGCAAGTCATCTCTTCTTCGCCATGATGCGCCGCAATGCAATTCACGACTTTGGGCGGCACGCCATAGCGTCGCGCCAAGTCTGCGCCGATCAATGCGTGCGAGCCATCCACTTCATGCGTCACCGCTTTGCCGATATCGTGCAACAACGCGCCCGCGCGACACACGTTCACGTCAAGGCGCAGCTCGTGTGCGAACAGCGCCGCGATTTTCGCTGTCTCAATCGCATGCGCGTGTTGGTTCTGCCCGTAGCTCGTGCGATATTTCAAGCGTCCCAAGAGTTTAATGATTTCGGGATGCAAATTGTGAACGCCCGCTTCAAACGCCGCCCGCTCGCCTTCTGTGATAATCGTTTGCTCAACTTCCTTTTGCGATTGCTCGACCACTTTCTCGATACGCGCGGGATGAATGCGACCGTCGGCAACGAGCTTGGCAACCGTCAGCCGCGCCACTTCGCGCCGCACCGGATCGAAGCACGAAATGGTGATGCCTTCTGGCGTGTCGTCCACTACAAGGTCTGCGCCAGTCGCTTGCTCGATGGCGCGAATGTTGCGCCCTGAACGCCCGATGATGCGCCCCTTCATGTCTTCGTTGGGAATCGGCACCAATGAAACCGTTGATTCTGAGACCTGCTCAGATGCGATACGCTGTACGACCGTCGCAATCAACTCGCGTGCTTTGCGTTCACCTTCTTCCAGCGCCTTCGCCTCGATTTCGCGCATAACCCGCGCCGCATCTTGGCGTGATTCCTCTTCCACAGTCTTCAAAAACAGCGACCGCGCTTCCTCGCGCGTCAAGTTAGCGATGCGCTCCAATTCCTGCATTTGTTGCTTCTTGATGTTGTCTGCATCCTGATGTTTGCGCTCGATGTCTTTTTCGCGCTGATCGAGCCGGCGCGCGCGATGGTCCATCTGCTCACGGCGATTGTCAAGGTTTTGGCGTTGCTGTTGCAACTTCCGTTCATCATCTTGCAATTCTGCGCGACGACGCTTGAACTCTGCTTCCTGCCCGTCCTTCAATCTGGCTACTTCGTCTTTGCTAGCCAGTATGATGTCCTTCGCTTTGTTCTGCGCGTCGAGTTGGATCCGTTCTGCCGCTGCTTCTGCTGCCTTTACCTTATCCGCATACCGCACTTGTTTCAATTGATAACCAACCCATACGCCTACTGCCGCCGCGACAAGTCCTACGATGGCGGCAATGAGCAATCCCATGCTATCCATGCGTCTTCCTCTCTTTCGTTAAAGTCGTTCTGGTCAGAGCCCCTCCCGCGTCTGGCCAAACCCCAACGGAGCGCTGTTTTCATCTAATCATCTGTCAGGAGCTCCCCTGTCGCGCCGCGTTCCCGCCAAAGGCGCGTCACCACTGTCTGCACCACGTCATAGCCAAAACCGCGCCGTTGCAAAAAGCCACTGAGCCGCCGATAGAATGTCTCACGGTCAAGCGCCTGTAGCCGCGCCGCACGCTTGCGCCCGGCTTCGTACGCCGCGCGTTCTTCGTCCACTGCGCCCACGGCCGCTTGCGCGTCCTCCGTTGACAATCCTTTTTGACGGAGCTCTTGTTGCAACGCGCGTTTGCTGCGTGGTGCAAACTGCTCACGATTCTCTACCCAAAACTTAGCGAACGCCTCATCATCCAACAAACCAATCCGCGCTAACCGTTCCATCACCTGCGTACTAACTTCCACTGAAATTTTTTTGCCTTGCAAATAGCGCTCCAATTCGCTGCGACTACGCGGCCGATAGGACAAGAAATGCAGCGCTTTATTGTACGCCTCCTCCGCTTCATCCTCTGCCTGCAACCGCGCAAGCGCTGCGTCGCTCAATGCTTGACCTACCTTCAATCGCGCCGCAATGAGCGCCGCTAACCCCAAAGCAAATTTGCCATCCAGGTAAACGTTGACTCGCTCCTTGTTTTTCTGTTGTGGCGTGAGGGCTGTGATTACTCTCATGTTAGTTAAAAAGTGATAGCACTTGGTAATTAGTCACTCACGTTACGCAGACTAATGAAGCCACCGCGAAGGCAATGCGCGTGCAACGCCGCGCCCAGCCGACCGCCGTCGGCTGAAACTGAACCCGCGCCGGCGGGTTTCGCAGTGAGTCGGCGCGATTTTCCATCGCCCGCAACCTTATCCCGCATTGACATTAATTACCTAAAACAAAAGGCTGTGACGCGCGCAAACCCACACGCAGTCACAGCCTGTTTATTCGCCAACAAGCGCACGCATCCCGAAGCATTCCGCTTCGGTTGCGGCATGATCTATGTTCAATTTTTCAGAGACGCACGGCTATACAATCAATGTTCTGCGTGGCCAAGGCACCCACGCGCGTCGGCGCGTCGGCGCAGCCAGCCCCAGCGTTGGTAAGATGTTCAATTGACGAACCATTAACCTACACGTTGTCATGCCGTCCCAATCCGAAGCATAGCGCGTCACCCACCAGACGAGCAAACCAAGCAGACACGCCCCTTGGCGTCGTAATTCAATTAAATTCAAAAGATTCTGGTTCACGCATTCCTCGGAGGCAGATTCTCTCTGAAAAAGTCACATCAGTTGGGCTGTGACGTGCAGCTGCAATTGCTAGGCATTGCTCTTGGCAAGCAGCCCAGCTTTTGCCCGTACCTGATTTTCAATTTGAAGAGTTACGTCGGGATGTTTGCGTAGAAACTCTTTCACTCCTTCACGCCCTTGTCCCAGGCGTGTGTCCGCATACGAATAATAGGCGCCCCGCTTGTCAATGATACCCAAATTGGTCGCGACATCAAGTATATCGCCTTGACGCGAGATGCCTTCGTGAAACAACATATCGAACTCTGCCACTTTGAAGGGCGGAGCCACTTTGTTCTTTTTAATCGAAACCTTGACGCGGCTGCCGATTTGTTCGTCGCCGCTTTTGATAGCGTCAGTCTTACGCACGTCCATTCGCACCGAGGCGTAAAATTTCAACGCATTGCCGCCCGTCGTCGTTTCAGGGTTGCCATACATTACGCCAATCTTCATGCGGAGCTGATTCGTGAAAATGACGGCGGTGCGGGTTTTGCTGATGGCGCCTGCGATTTTGCGCAGCGCCTGTGACATGAGCCGCGCTTGCAAACCCACGTGCGCGTCGCCCATCTCACCTTCGATTTCGGCGCGCGGCACCAGCGCCGCTACCGAATCAATCACAACCACATCCACCCCGCCACTCCGCACGAGCGCCTCAACAATTTCGAGCGCTTGCTCGCCCATGTCGGGTTGTGAGATGTAAAGATTGTCCACATCCACGCCTAGCTTCA
The DNA here is from genome assembly GCA_964509505.1 of uncultured Anaerolineae bacterium. Taxonomy (GTDB): domain Bacteria; phylum Chloroflexota; class Anaerolineae; order JACRMK01; family JACRMK01; genus CAZDYP01. Next base: position 3,589 of record CAZDYP010000008.1, read on the forward strand.
GCGCATACGACGGATCGAAGGCGTGTTCGGCGTCAACAAACGCGGCGATGCCGCCTGCCTTCTGCGCTTCGGCGATGATGTGTAAACACAGCGTCGTCTTGCCTGACGATTCAGGTCCGTAAATTTCAGTGATCCGTCCTTTCGGAATACCACCAATCCCTAAAGCCAAATCCAATGAAATCGCGCCCGTCGAGATCGCTTCGACTTGCTTATCCGCATGCGCGCCGAGGCGCATGATGGTCCCCTCGCCATAACGTTTGCGTAAGCTTGCAATCGTCGTTTCTAACGCTTTAAATTTGCCATCAGTTTGCGCAGCCAACCGAATACCTCGAAGTGAGATGGGTGAGAGTCGGCGGAAATCATACAACAGCTATTCACAAATTGCAAAGAAAATTTGCGCCTTAAACGGACTGACTTGTGAAATGCGTCACGGGTGAAGGGGGAAAGGAAGAAATGCGTGCTATAATAGCGTCCACCTACATTCAGGACGAGGTCGCTTATGCCTTTGTTGACGCTGCCTGATTGTCAACTCTACTACGAAACGCACGGCTCGGGTCCCGCGCTGATTTTCGCACACGGCTTGGGCGGCAACCATCTCTCGTGGTGGCAACAAGTTCCCTATTTCAAGCATCGCTATCAGTGCATCGTCTTCGCGCATCGCGGCTTCGCGCCTTCTAGCGAACCAGCTAACGGCGCGGGGCCCTTTGCTTTCGTGGACGATTTGGCTGCGCTGATTGAGCATCTCTCTTTGAACCCCGTGAGGCTCGTCGCCCAATCGATGGGAGGTTGGACGTGCCTTGGGTACGCGTTGCGTGAACCTGCGCGCGTGAAGGCGTTGGTGATGTGCGCCACCACAGGCGCGCTGACGCATCCAGACATTGACGCTGCGTTCCGCGCTGCGCGTCACAGTAATGCCGAAGCTAGCCTCTTTGCGCGCGGCATTCACCCTGCGGCGGGTGAGCGTATGGCTACTGAACAACCCGCCTTGCATTTTTTGTATCGGCAGATTGACGCTCTGAGTTTCAAGCTCGACAAGCCCACGCTGCGCGCGCAGCTCTTGGCGTTACGCGCCACTCCCACCAGTGAGCTCATCAAACTCACGATGCCCACGCTGTGCATCACGGGCGAAGAAGACATCGTTATTTCGCCTGAAGCGGTTGCGCGCATGGCGGCGCTGATGCCCAACGCGCAGCTCGTGCGTGTGCCACAAGCGGGTCATTCCGTTTATTTCGAGCGAGCCCTGTTGTTCAATCAGATACTCGACGATTTTTTCAAGACCATTGAATGAACTGCACGAACTGTGAACCATGAATGGTAGTGGATTGCTCACTGAACCATGAACACAGTTTATTGTTTCCTGTTCACTGCGATTAAGGAGGCGCTATGTTACGACGACGCGGACCACTACAACCCTTGCGACGCGCCATGCGCGCCTCAGGGTTGTTGGGCGAACGTCCCAAGCAGCTCTTGCGTGAAGCGCATCGCCTGGTAGAGTTGCAGCGCTACGCCGAAGCCGCAGCGCTGTTCGCCCAGCTCGCCGATGGCGCGGCGCGTTTGGGCATGCCGGCGCGCGCGGCGCATCTGGCATTGTTCGCCACACGCGCCTATCTCGAAGCGGGCGACACGCCCAATACATTAACGCGTGCGCGCCAAGCTTTGCAATTTTGGCTCGACGCCGAGCGAGAATCGAAAGCGCAACCAGTCTTCACGCAGCTCATCGCTGACTTGCGCGCGCGCGCGCTGCACGCTGAAGCCAATACGTTACTGAACGAGTTTCCTCATTTATCAGACACGCTCACCGCAGCGGACACTCCAACATCGCGCGGTCAGTTGCCCGCCCAATGCCCCAATTGTGGCGGACCGCTACGCTCCGACGAAGTAGATTGGGTGGACGAAACGAGCGCCGAATGCGCCTATTGTGGCGGCGTAGTGAAGACAGAGTAAGCAATGTTTCGTCGCCCCAGTTCGTCGTTGCCCAATCCATGGCGCCGTTTGTTGACGCTCAGCAGCTTATTGCTCGCTAGTCCATCAGAGAAGGTGCGACGGGCGCACGCGTTGTTGGACGCTGGCAAATACGCCGAAGCCGCTCACCTCTTTGGTCAACTCGCTGACCTCGCGGTAGCGCGCAAACACCCAGACCGCGCAGGCAGTTTGGCGCTTCAAGCCGCGCAATTGTATTTGCACTGCAGCGACTACGCGCAAGCCACCAAACGCCTGCAACAAGGGTTGCGTCTGCTGATTAGCAATGGACATCAGTGGCGCGCGTCGCAAATTTTAGAGGCGCTGTTAGCCGTTTTGCGCGACCAACAGCAATATGATGCGGCCGCGACATTGCAACACGAATTTGCCCCCTTGCTCAATCTTGCGCCCCCACCGCTCACCCCGCTCAACCTCAAGCCGCGTGGTCATTTACCCTCCCAGTGCCCCAACTGCGGCGGCGTTTTGGATAAGGCTCAACTCCAATGGCTTGATGCGTTCAGCGTCGAATGCGCGTCGTGCGGGGCCGTCGTAAAGGCGGAATGAGACTGTACCATGCTTAGCTTGCTTGTTAAACTTCCCTTCTATCAATCGTTCTATCACTTTGGTTTTCCGAAAATGCTGCCGTTCAGTATCGTCGTGTCGTTGTCATATCGCTGCAACTCGACATGCGCGACGTGCGACGTGTGGAAGAAGCCCAATGACGATCTGACCGTCGCCGAGTGGCGCAAGGTGTTCCATCCTTTGCGGCGCGCGCCGTTCTACATGACCTTCACGGGCGGCGAGCCGTTCTTGCGCGCCGACATGCACGAAGTCATCGCCGCCGCCTATGACGAATGTCGCCCCGAAGTCATCACGATACCGACGAATGGCATTTTGACGAAACGTATCCTGGAGCGTGTCGCGTTCATTTGTGATGCTGCGCCCACAGCCAAAATCGGCATCAACCTGTCGCTTGATGGCGTGGGCAAAGATCACGACGAGATTCGCGGTGTGCCGGGTAATTGGAAAAAGTCAATGCAGACGTGGGAGGGTTTGAAGGAGCTGCAAAAGACGAAAAAGAATTTGGCGCTAACCGTGCATACAGTCTTTTCCAAATTCAACGTCAAGAAAGCGACGAGCATTTACGAAGGCTTGCAATTCCTCAAGCCCGATTCATACATCACCGAAGTGGCCGAGGAGCGCGTCGAATTGGACACGCTGGGGTGGGGCATCACGCCGATGGCGGATGAGTACGCGCCCGTCGCTGATTTCCTCTCTGTCAAAGCGCGCGAGTGGCGCTCGCAAGGCATCGCACGCTTTACGCAAGCGTTTCGCGCGCAATACTATCAATTGGCAAAGCGCACGTTGATAGAAAAGCGACAAGTCATCCCATGTCTCGCTGGTTGGGCGTCGGTGCACCTCGCGCCGAATGGCGATGTCTGGTCGTGCTGCATTCGCGCTGAAGCCGTCGCCAATCTGCGTGACCATCAGTACGACCTACGTCCCATCTGGTTCGAGCAGCAGGGCCGTTTGCGCGCACTGCGAAAGTCCATCAAGAACCGTGAGTGCTACTGTCCAATGGCGAATGCGAGCTACGCCAACATGCTCTTGCATCCGCCGACGATGGCGAGGGTGAGTCGGGATGTGGTGTTGCGACGGTGAGCAGTATGTAATGAATCATGCACAGTAAAATAGATTGACCGAGCGCCTTGCCAATCAAGTCAGACATGACGAGATTATAACTTTTTTGTCGTGTTCTGTTCAATGCTATAATTTCGCCCGCGAACAGCCAGCAGTTCGATTTCATCTGCGCTTAATCTAACGAGTGTATGATGCCGCAGATTTTTCCAAACGGATCGTATGGAGTATCCGTTTTTTGTTGCCTATATAAAGTTCAAACGTCAAGATTCAGAGTTCAAGGTTTGATATTTGCTGGAACTGGAACTCACCTTCACCGGAGTTGCTATGATTGAAGTAAAAAACCTCACCAAATCCTACGGACCCCGCACAGCTATCAGCGATGTCACCTTCACCGTACAGAAGGGCGAGATTCTTGGGTTTCTCGGGCCCAACGGCGCGGGCAAGACGACGACCATGCGCATCATCACGGGCTTCATGCCCGCCTCGTCGGGCGCGGCGAAAGTCGCGGGTTACGACGTGTTCGAGCAATCGCTCGAAGCGCGCAAACGCATCGGCTATCTGCCCGAGTCCGCGCCGCTCTACAACGACATGACCGTGTGGGGCTATCTCAATTTCATGGGCGAGCTACGCGGTCTGAAGAAAGATCGCGGCGACCACGTGAAGCATGTCATGGAAGCGGTGCAAATCACCGACCGCGCCGACCAACTCATCGGACATCTCTCCAAAGGCTATCGGCAGCGCGTCGGGTTGGCGCAAGCATTAGTGCATGACCCCGAAGTGCTGGTGCTGGACGAGCCCACCGTCGGTCTTGACCCGAAGCAGATCATCGAAGTGCGTGAGCTTATCAAAGGGCTCTCTGGACAACGCACCGTCATCCTCAGCACCCACATTTTGCCCGAAGTGCAGACCATCTGCTCGCGTGTGCTCATCATCAACAAGGGGCGCATCGTCGCTGAGGACACCACCGAACACCTAACGGCTTCGCTGCAAGGCAAAGAGCGCGTGCATATCCAATTGCGCAACCCGCAAGCGAACACAGCGGAATTGCTGGGCAAGCTCAAAGATGTGGTGGGTGTGCGCGCGCTGACTGATGGGCAATTCGAGATTGACGCAGTGATGGGCGCTGATCGGCGTGAAGAGATTGCGCGTCTCGCCGTCAATGAGAACTGGGGCTTGCTGGAACTGCGTCCCATCCGCATGAGCCTCGAAGACATCTTCTTGCAATTGACGACGACGGATGAAGAAGAAGAATATGAGGACGAAGAAGCGTATGAGGAGGAAGAAGAAGAGGGAGATAAGGAAGATAAGGGAAATTAGGGGAGATAAGGGGAGACAAGGGGCATGGAAGAATTAGAGAAGATTGGGGCGCATGGTTTTCCTAATTTCCCTTAAATTCCCTGTTTCCAAACCTGGAGGCTATGAATGCGTAATACTTGGATCATTTTGAAACGCGAACTCGCAGCTTATTTCGCTTCGCCGGTGGCGTATGCGGTAGGCGCGATGTTCTTGTTGCTCGCGGGCGTGTTCTTTGCGCTGCCGTTCTTCTTTGGCAGCCGCGAAGCGACGCTGCGTAGTTGGATGAACACTGTCACCGTGTTGTTGTTATTCATCGCGCCGATGCTGACAATGAAGCTCTTGGCAGAAGAGAAGCAAAGCGGCACGATTGAACTGTTGCTCACCTCGCCGTTGCGCGATTGGGAGATGGTGACGGGCAAGTTCTTGGCTGCGCTCACTTATTGGTTGGCGCTGCTCGTCGTCACGTTGATCTACCCGCTCATCCTGCAAATTTTCGGCAACCCTGATTGGATTCCGATTGTGACGGGCTATCTCGCGCTCTTGCTCGTCGGCGGCGCGATGTTGGCGATTGGCGTGTTGAGCTCTGCCATCAGCCCAAATCAGATTACGGCGGTGATGGTTGCGTTTGCGATTCTGCTCGTCTTCTACATCGCCGCCAATTTCCAAAATGTGTTTAGAGGCACGGTGGGCGATGTGGTTGCGTATCTGTCGCTGACGACGCACATGGACGACTTGATGAAAGGCGTCATAGACAGCAGTCACCTCCTTTATTACCTGAGCGTCATCATCGGCAGTTTGTTCATTAGCACGCGCGTCATCGAAACTCGGAGGTGGAGCTAATGCAAGCAAAACTTGCGCCCTACGCGCCATACGTTTTCTGGGCAGGCGTCATGGTGCTAGCGCTGACGATAATCGTCGCCGTCGGCGGTGGACGCGGGCCCATCCAAACCGAATACATGGCGATAGGCGGCATCGTGCTGATTGCGCTAGGGGGGTTGATGAACCCTGCGGCAGTGCAACGACTCATAGGCACACGCACGGTGCGCTATGGCGGCAACGCCCTCATCATCACCGTCGCCTTCCTCGCAATTCTCGGTCTCGTCAATTATGTCGGCACACGCCCACGCTTCAACTGGCGCCAAGATTTCACGGCGAATCAACAGTTCAGTTTGTCGCCGCAGACAATTCAAATTCTCACCACCCTAAAAGAGCCTGTAAAGGCGACGGCGTTTTTTTCCCTCGAAGCCTTTGGACGCCGCGAAGCCGAAGACCGTTTGCGCGAATACAAATTGCGTTCGCAAGGCAAATTCGATTACGAGTTCGTGGATCCCATCGAGCGGCCCGATCTGGCGCGGCAACTCGGCGTCACACGCGACGGCGGCATCGTTTTCCAGCTCGGCAGCAAAAAACAAGAAGCCATCAGCACCAGCGAATCCGATTTTACGGGCGCGCTCATCAAGCTCACGACGGATAAGCCGCGCGCCGTGCATTTCATCACGGGACACAAAGAGCGCGACATCGGCGACTTTAGCGAAAATGGTTATAGCACGCTAAGGCAATGGCTAGAGAAAGACAATTACACCGTCGCTACCTTGAACACCTTCCTAACCACGACCATTCCCAGCACGGCAACGATGCTGATTCTGGCAAGTCCCACCATTACGCTGGCTGATGCGGAAATCGCGGCGCTGAATTGGTATCTGGATGGCGGGGGGCGCATGCTCATCCTGAGCGACCCGCTCGCACCCAACCCGTTGCCCGGCGTGTTGCAGAAGTGGGGCATCCAATTCAACAACGACGTAGCGGTGGAGCCAGGGCAAAACTACCAATCGCCGTTGGTGCCCGTGTTGGTGGACTATCCCTTCAGCGTGATCACACAGAAGCTCACCAACCGTCCAACGATCTTCCCGGTCACACGCTCTATCAAACGCGGCGAAGGCGCGTCGCCTAACATCACCGCGCAAGCCATCGCGCAAACCACCGCGCTCGGTTGGGGCGAGACAAGCCTTGAGCCATTGCAATTGCGCTTTGAAGAAGGCAAAGACCACAAGGGCCCCGTGGATTTGATGGTGACGGTGGAAGGCAATAGTGGCGCGCCTGGTATCACGACCACCGCCAAGACACGGCTCGTCGTCGTTGGCACGTCGCAGCTCGTTTCCAATAAATCTCTGCAAGACCCACGCATTGCCAACATTGACCTGTTTATGAACGCTATCAATTGGCTGGCTGAAGAAGAAGCGTTGATTTCGATTCGCCCCACACCCCCCGACACCCGTAGCGTCTTTATGACCGATGGGCAACTACGGCTCGTCGCGCTCATCACCATCCTCGTCATACCGGGCGTGACCTTGCTTACCGGCGTGGGCATTTGGTGGAGGAGGAGGTAGTCGCTCGTCACTAGCGACTAGCGACTAAACTATGAAAGCGCGTAACACAGCCATCATGCTTTTGGTGTTGGGCGTACTGGCGGCACTGGTGTACTATGGGGAATATCTGCCCTCGCAAAATGTGACGCCCACGCCTGCGCCTAGCGCCACCATCAAAGTGCTGGACCTGAATCCCGAAGACATCATCGGCCTTCAAGTTAGCAGTGCGTTTTCGCGCACGGTCACTCGTTTCGACAACGGGGCGTGGCACATGGACGAACCGACGAAGGAGGAAGCTGACACCATGCGACTGAACAACCTCGTCAATCAATTCGCCAAACTGAACGCCACGCGCGCGTTGACCGAAACGCCGACGAACCTCGCGCCGTTTGGTCTCGTCACAGGCACGCTCACCATCACGTTGCGCTTGAAGGACAATCGTCTGGAAACGATTCGCTTTGGCGACATGCCCTTGCAAGGCGGCGTCTATTACGCGCAACGCGCGGGCGACGCCAGAGTTTATTTATTGACAGCGCTCACCTACAGCGGCGCAGAGCAATTGTTGACCACGCTGCCGAAGAAGCCAACGCCGACGCCCACTGCGCCGCCGCCGTTGCCGACTAACACACCTGCGCCAACGCCACTGCTCACACCAACAACCGCGACGCCAGAAGCAACGCCCACACCGAAGCCGTAACAAAACAAACCCGTTGCTACTATCCTGTGCAGTAGCAACGGGTTTGTCGTTCTACCGATTTTTCGCGCCTGGCAAGAAAGTGTGCGCCCTCTTTTGCTCGTACGGGATTCCCTCCAGTCGCACAGCCCACACGCTGGGCAGTGGCTGTGATCATCCACCGCGAGCATAGCACGATTGTTTAACCTGAGCGCGATTTTTTTATCTATATAGGCGTGGCAACACCCCTATCGCAATCTCGACCAACTTCGGATCCCATTGCACACCTGCCCCCTGCGCCAATGTTTGCAATGCCTCCACAAAACTTTTGCCTTTATGGTAAGGACGGTCTGTCGTCATCGCATCGAAGGCGTCAGCAATCGCCGTGATGCGCGCAAGCAAAGGGATACGCTCGCCTACCAACCCATCGGGATAGCCTTTGCCATCCCAGCGCTCGTGATGATTGCGGATGATACGCAGCGCTTCGCCCAACGATTGCAGCGACTTGGTAATGTCAATGCCAATCGCAGGATGTTGCTTCATGCGTCGCCACTCATCGTTGTTCAACGGACCAGTCTTGTGCAGAATCGTGTCAGGAATGCCAATCTTTCCAATGTCGTGCAGCATCGCGCCTTTGCGGAGCGCGTCCAACTCCCAATCAGACAAACCAAGCGTCTGACCGATGGCGAGTGAATATTGCGCGACGCGCTCCGTATGTTCCATCGTGTATGCGTCGCGCGCCTCCACCACGCGCGCCAGCATGAACAACACCTCTTCGGCGCGCTCCAATTCGCGCGTCAGAAAGCGCACGCGTAATTGCGCTCGCACGCGCGCCAACAGTTCGCTCACTTCCCACGGTTTCGGCAAAAAATCGGAGGCGCCTGCGTCAAGACCGCGCACCTTGTCCACATTCTCGCTTTGCGCCGTTACCAGAATCACCGGCAATAATTCCGTTTCGTGACGCGCTCTCAAGGTATGCAGCACGGTCAGGCCATCCATGCGTGGCATCGAGACATCCAGCAACACCAAATCGGGCCGCTCTTCGGCAATCCGTTGCAGCGCCTCCACGCCATCCACCGCGCTGCTGACATGATAGCCTTCGCGCTGCAAGACCTGTTGCACTAAGCGGCGATTGCTTTCCAAATCATCCACAATGAGGATGTGTGCCTTTTGGCGAATCATGAGAATCCTCTAATCACGCAATAGACAAAACTCTACCGCCATCATCCCGCAAACCATCACGCGGGCAAAGGACAAGGGATGGGAGGTAGGCATTGGCTTGGACGCAGCGACCGCAGCAGCTTTCGTCGCCGTAGGTGTTGGCGCAATCATGCTTTGCGCTGCCGGTCGCGCCGGAGCTATGCCTTTCCATGCGCCTGCTAAAGCGCGCGTCAAATCAAGATATTGCGAGCCGTATGTGACGCTGGGCTCAATGTAGGTGTTCTCGACAAATTCGTTCCAGGAAGTAATGACCAGCCAGTCGGGATTTGTCGCCAGCGCGGCCGCCCAACTCTGGCGATACCATGCGCCGTTTTGACGGTCACGCCTGTAACGTCCTTGTCGTTCAAGTAAGCGCGTGTCGTCCCAACCCGGCATGACTGTGCCAACCCATTGTGCGCCTTTGGCGCGCACGCGCTGCGCCCATTGGCGCTGCGTCGCGGCAAGGTCGTTAGACCACGCGATGTTGTAGAGATGATGCGCGTCGAACACGCCGAGATAGGACAAGTCCGTGCCTTCGGATACCCAGATAGCTGTGTGTTGGGGATCCACTTGTGCGCGTAGCCATTGCCATGTCGCCAATGCGCTCTGCCCAGGCAAACGCGGCACACTAGCTTGCCCCCAGAAAAACACGACCGGCTTGCCGTTCCAACGCAAGTATGCCGGATGTTGCGCGTGTGAGCGGTACAACGCTTCCAACGCTTGTTTCACGTCAGCCGTTGCTTGAAAGAAAGGGCTATTCGTTTCAAATTCGACGGCGATTTTGAAATTTTGGGGTTGAGCCAAAGTTAGCAAAGTTTGTAAATTCGTCTCGGTTTGGTTGTTGGCGATCTGGGGCCCGTACCACGCCGAGACAAAGGCATCCACATGCGCGCTTTGGGCTTGCGCAATGTGGCGCACCATGGCAGCAGGTTGACTGGAGGCGTATGGGTCAAGCGGACGGTCATTGACGACTGGATCATTCCAAATGTCCATGCCATACCAGGGATAATAGAAAACCAGCAGCAGCCGATTCGGTGCAGCGTATGTGAACGACACGTTTCCCAACAAGCACAACAATGTGATGAGCAGTTTTTTCATGACGATGACAAGCGATAATGCTAAGCAGACAAGCGGAACATGCAAAAGAGGTGTTGGCATGTGGCTGGAGCTGAAGTAAAATCGCCGCAGCCCCGAAACACGGGCATTATACGCGCGCCATTGATGCGCGCCAAATGATGCGCGCCCCACTTCACGCGACGGCGCGCCAGTAAACATATTTCCCTCATGCACATTGCGCTTATCACAGGCGAATTTCCGCCATTGCAAGGCGGTGTGGGCGACTACACGCGCGAGCTCGCGCGCGCGTTTGCGCGACGCGACCAGACCATCACCATCATCACCGACGGACGCGCAAAACCTAGTGAACAATCACCCGTAAGCAGCGAAGGGCTACCGCCGCTGCGCCATTCGCCATCCTGCGACTACGCTCAGGACAAGTTCACTATCCACTATACCTCCTTCGCTTCGTGGCGTTGCCTCCCGCACGTCGCTCAACTAGTGCGCGGCTGTGACCTTGTGCATATTCAATATCAAGCCGCCGCGTATGGCCTGACGCCGCCTATTCATCTCTTGCCCCGCTATCTGCATTGGCGCAACCGCCGCAGCAAAGTATATGTAACTTTCCACGACCTCAAAGTGCCTTATTTATTTCCAAAAGCAGGCGCGTTACGTTGGCGCGCACTCACCTACCTCGCGCAATCATGTGATGGTGTAATCGTCACCAACCAAGAAGATCTCCATACCCTGACGCAAATCCCCACCTTCAAGGTTCAACGGTCAATGTTCAATGGTCAAGCTGCAACTCCCAATCGCCAACAGCGAGGCGGCGCTTTAGCATTCCCAATGACCTTGATTCCCATTGGCAGCAACATTGACGCGCAAGCGCTGACAACGATTGAGCGTCATGCAGTACGCTTGAGTTGGGGCGCGCAAGCTGATGAAGCGCTGCTGTGCTACTTTGGCTTTTTGAATGCCAGCAAAGGCGGCGAAACCCTCATCAAAGTTTTGGCGAAGGTGCGAGGCGCGGGGTATAATGCCCGCTTGCTGATGGTGGGCGGAGAGATCGGCGCGAGCGATGCAACCAACCGGGCGTATGCGGAACGGGTGAAGGCGCTCATCCGCGAGCTAGGCGTGGCTGAGTCCATCATCTGGACTGGCTATCAGTCACCCCCCAGCGTCTCGGCATTGTGGCGCGCCAGTGACATAGCTTTGTTGCCTTATGCGGATGGGGCATCACTACGACGGGGAACGCTTATGGCGGCGCTGGCTCATGCCATGCCCATCGTCTCGACGACACCGCGCGTATCGGTACCGCAATTGTGCCACGGCGAAAACATTTTGCTCGCGCCGCCTGACGATGTGGACGCACTCGCAGCGCAAGTAATCCAGCTCATCACAACGTCCACCTTACGAGAACGTCTCGCGCGAGGCGCGACGCAGCTATCGGCGGAGTTTGCGTGGCCACGCATCGCCGACAAACACCTAGAGTTTTATCGCGCCGTGGGCAAGCAGTGAATCGTGAACAGTGACCGCTCGCAATTCGCAACTCATCATTCGCAGTTCGCTTTCATCATCGTCGCTTATCTCGCCCTAGCCGTTTATTACTCGGTCACAACACCCATCTTTGAAGCGCCCGACGAAGCGCAACATTTTTTCGTCGTCCGCGAAATCGTCGAACAGGGTCATTTGCCCGTGCAACGCGTGGGTGAGCTGGCTCGCTGGGAACAGGAAGGCAGCCAGCCGCCTCTCTACTATGTGCTGGGCGCGGCATTGACCTTCTGGACAGACGCAAGCGATTGGCGCGACTTCAGCGAAACGAATCCCTATGCGGCGCAAGGCGACCCGCAAGCGCTGGGCAACAAGAACGTCTATCTGCACAGCCCACGCGAAAATTTTCCATGGCGCGGGACATCCTTAGCCGTACACATCCTGCGAATCGTCTCGGTGTTATGTGGCGCGGCGAGTATCTTCGTTACCTATTGGTTAGCGCGCACACTCTTTAACAATCACACCTTAGCGTTAGGCGCGGCAGCTCTTCATGCCAGTCTGCCGCAATTTTTGTTTATCAGCTCGGCGGTGAACAACGATGCGCTGGCAACTTTGTTGTGTGGCGCGGCAGTGTGGCAGGCAGTTCACATCGCCAAAGGCGTTCACACCTGGCGGCATTATGCGTTGCTGGGGCTGCTGGTCGGTCTTGCCGCGCTCACCAAACTAAGTGGTGTGGCGATGAGCGTTGTCGCAGTCTGGGCACTCATCCTTGCAGCTCAAAAAAGCCGACGACTCCACGCTCCACGCTCCACGCTCCACGCGCTCGCCATCGTTGCGCTGGTTGCCTTCATCGTCGCTGGATGGTGGTATACGCGCAATTGGTTCTTGTATGGCGACGTGACGGGACTCAATCGCATGTTGGCGATTGTCGGCACGCGCAATCCGCCACCCGACTTATGGCAATTGCTCGATGAGCTCGAAGGGTTGCGCTTGTCGTTTTGGGGTGTGTTCGGTTGGTTCGACATCTTGTTGCCAACGGAGTTGTATTTCTTTTATGATGCGCTGGCAAGCCTCGCATTGCTCGGCGTGTGCATCCGCTTCAGTCGTTTTGTCAGCACACCAACGACGCTTGTGGCGTTGGTTTTTCACCCAGCGACATTGTTGCTATTAACCAGTGGCGTCGTCTTGCTTGGCGTCTTGCGTTGGGGCATGTTGACGCCGGGCTTGCAAGGGCGCTTGCTCTTTCCCGCACTCTCATCAGTTGCAGTGTTGTTGGGCGCAGGGCTATGGCAACTTGGTCAGCTGCTCAAGTTGCCCAATGTAACGTGGCCCGTGTTTGCCCTGCTCTGCTTGAGCGCAGGGCTGATACCATCACAAGTCATCGCGCCCGCTTATGCGAAACCGCTCATCAGCGCTGACCGCGCCATGCCAACGCTCGTGCGGTTCGGCGAATTAGAGCCCATTGAGCTCCTAACAGTCGAGACGCCAAGCCATGCCTTGAGTGCTGAATTGCCCATCACGCTGACTTGGCGCACCCGTCAAACCTTGACGCGCAACTACACGCTCTACATCAAAGCGTTTGGCGAAAACAACGAGCTCATCGCCGCCACGGACACATATCCGGGCTTCGGCATGTTTCAGACGGCGCTCTGGCAGCCCAACCAACTCATCGTAGATCGTTATCGCTTGCGCGTGCGCCCTGCAACGCATCTGCCCGTGCTTGCTCAAGTCGTCGTCGGGTTTTACGAAAAAGACGGCCCCGCCTTGCCGCCGTTCAATCGGGAAGGACAGCGCATCGTGCGTCCTGTCGTCGCACGTGTGAAGGTATCGTCTGCTCAACCCGTGACCTATCAGCCGCATCAATCTATGGACGCGAACTTCGCCAACCAAATCACGTTGCGTGGCTATGAGCTAAACACGACAGGCATTACCTTGTATTGGCAAGCACAGCAAGCGTTGAACGATGATTACACGGTCTTCATTCATGCGTTGGATCAAGCCGGTCAGCTCATCGCGCAACGCGACGCGCAACCACGCAACGGCGCGTATCCTACGTCGGCGTGGGAGCCGCATGAAATTGTGAAAGATGACCATGCGCTGACTTGGCCGCCGCACACAGCGCGTCTGGTCATCGGGTTGTATTTAGCAGCAACAGCTACGCGCTTGCCCCTGATCGGCACAACCGATCAAGGGGTCGTAATACGGATTAAATGAATAAGACCTACCGCGCGACACGGGCTGGGATGAGGTACATGCCAACACATCATCGCGGGCTATATCTCATTATTGGCGTATTTGCAGCTCTCGTGTTTACGTTCAATTTGAATACACCCATTTTTGAAGGCTCCGATGAACCTTGGCACGTGGGTTACATCGTAAGCATTACACGTGGGTTGGGCTTGCCGTTGTTGAGTGGGGCAGGCGCGCGATTGGCAGACATCGAGACGCATCAACCGCCTTTGTATTATCTTGGGGGCGCGCTATTGACCTTTGGGATTGATACGCAGGATTATGAGTCCTTATTGACATTGAATCCTTATGCCTCCTATGATGTGCTGGCAAACGACAACAAAAATGTTTATCTACATGGTCGGCATGAAAACTGGCCTTATGCTAATACCGTTTTGGTTGTACGGTTAGCGCGGTTGCTTAGCTTGAGTTTTGGCATTGGCACACTAATTGCCACCTACGGTCTAGCGCGCACGCTGTTTCCAGCATGGACTTGGTTGGGATACGGCGCTGCGGCGTGGGTGGCGTTTCTGCCACAGTTCGCTTTCATCAGCAGTGTCGTGACCAACGATGGCGCGATCACGTGCGTGACGACCTGCGCGGGGTGGCAACTGGCGCGGCTCATGCGAGGCGACACGCGGGGACGGCGCGCCTGGCTATGGTTAGGTTTGTGGCTGGGGCTAGCGCCATTGACCAAAGAGAGCGGGTTGGTCTTGTGGCTTCTAACTGCGCTGGTCTTAGGTGTGTGCGCTTGGCGCACTCGCCAGTGGTTTTCACTCATCCGCACAGGCGCAAGTCTCATGGTAATCGTGGGCAGTCTCACAGGCTGGTGGTTTGTGTTGCGTTGGCAAGCGCTAGGCTTTTGGTTAGGAACCCCTCACTCGGCTAATCCAACTAGCAAGCCAATGACTTTAGAAGGTCTGGGACAACAATGGCATGAATTAGAAATATCCTTTTGGGGTTTGTTTGGTTGGAGTAGTGTGCCCCTACCCCTAAGCGTTTATGAGGGTTTGCATTGGCTTTCGTGGCTTGCGGCGCTCGGCTTGGTATGCGCTCTCGCCTACTCTAGTTTGAAGCATACACGCTTTGCAGGAGGTGAGCCAGCTCTGAAGCGTTGGCATTGCCCACTGACGCCTGTGGACTCCTATGTGATAGGCGCATTGCTCGCGTGGATAGCGCTGTTGTTCGTGGCTTACTATCAGTGGTTTCGTTTGACGTTCGAGGTGCATGGGCGGTTGTTGTTTCCCGCCTTGCCCGCGATTGCGCTGCTGTGGTGCATCGGAATCACACAATGGCTTCCCATGCGCTGGAGAGCTGCAGGACTCATGGGCATCACGATAAGCCTAGCTGGCTTATCATGGTGGAGCGCTTTGTATCTTATGCCCACCGCTTTCCCAACGCCGACTTTACTCCCGCTCACCGCGCGCGCGCAATTACCACAGCGCTCGCCCGTTCACTTTGAACAGCAGCTCACCTTATTGAGTTATGATTGGCAAATTGATCAACCATCAGTCAAAAATCAATTGACAATGAAGACTTATTGGGAGACGCAAACTCCCTTAGATAAGAACTACACTATAAGCATTCAAGTTTTTGCGCCCGATGGCAGCCGCATCGGTCACTTTGACACCTACCCTGTGAATGGGATGTACGTGACTAGTCAATGGCGCGTAGGAGAAATTTTGCAGGATGTTTACGTGGTAGATTTAACGACGCCGTCAACGCCCTTGCGCGCCGACGTCACCATCGGAATATATGACCGACACACCAACAAAGCCTTAGCCATCGTCCATCCCGATGGCCGACGCACGGCGCGCACCCGCCTTGGGCAAATTGAGATACCTTGACCCACGCTCGCCGAACACCCGCTGGTAGGCGACTTTTATTTAGATGGCGTTTATGATGAAACAACGACTGTTTGACCTTGCTAAACTGCTAGCTAGTTTGCTGTTGCTGGCGTATGTGTTATCCAAAGTAGATTTGCAAAAAATGCTGGCGCAATTGCGCGCCGCAGACTTGAGCTGGTTCGTCTTGGGTTTGCTCCTGTTCTTGTTTGGCGTGTATTTGCGCGCCTTTCGTTGGCGCGCGTTGCTCGCCGACCGCCTCTTGCCTGTGCCGATCAGCAAGCTAACCCAGCTCTACTTCATCGGCCAATTCTTCAACACCTTCCTACCAACAGGTTTCGGCGGCGATGTGATTCGCATGGTCGAGCTCGCGCGCTATGGCGTGAGCAAAGCCGAAGCGGTCAGCACCGTGTTTCTGGATCGGTTCAGCGGTTTGATGGCGTTCTTCGTGATGACACTCATCGCGCTGCCGTTTGCTAGCGTCATAAGCAGCGTCGTCATCCCCACCAGCGTTATGACAATTTTGCTGGCGTTTGGCGTGGCGGGCATCGTCGGCACCTGCTTGATGTTCGAGCGCCGGTGGACGACGCCGTTGCTGAACAACCTGTTCGCGCGTTTCCAGTTTCCTTTCAAAGTGAAAGTTGTGCGCCTCTACGAAACATTGCGCGCCAACTCACCGCGCGCCACCGCCGAAGCCATGTTGATTGGCTTCGCTTTCAATCTGTTGCTCATCGCCATCAACTATTTAGTGAGTCGCGCGCTCAATCAAACAATTGACATCGGCTACTTCTTTTTGTTTGTGCCAATCATCTCGACGGCGTTGCTATTGCCATTACCCAACGGCTTGGGGGTGCGCGAAAATGTCTATGTGCTGTTGTTTGGCAGCATCGGCGTCAGCCACGAAAGCGCCGTGTTGATGTCGTTGCTGTTTTGGACGATCACCATGGTGACGGGCTTAGTGGGCGGCGTTTTGTATGCGGCGCAAGGAGCGCGAGGAGCTTTGCTAGTCAAGGATAAAACCTCGTAAGCTGTGAGGAACTATGGGCGATTTAGCATCCCGCTTGCTGCGCGGGTTCAGCAATTTGCGCGCGTCGCGCTCACAAGGGGTCGTGACCACGCCGAAAGCAGCAGCGCCTGAAATCAAAATCCCCGTGCCTGTCGAACCAAAGTTGTCGGTGGTGATTCCACTCTACAACGAAGTGGACAGCATTCCGACCTTGCAAATGCGTTTGGACGAAGCGTTGGCGGCGCTCGCCTTGCCCTACGAAATCATCGTCGTGGATGACGGCAGCAACGACGGCAGCTTCGAGAAGCTGCGCGCCTGGCACGATAGTGATTCCCACGTGAAGGTTGTGCGTTTCCGTCGCAACTTCGGACAGACCGCCGCCTTTGCCGCAGGCTTCGACTTAGCGCGCGGCGAGGTCGTCGTCACGCTCGACGCCGATTTGCAAAACGATCCCGCCGACATCGGCAAGTTGCTCGAAAAAATCGCCGCAGGTTACGACGTGGTCAGTGGGTGGCGCACCAAACGACAAGACCCATTCCTCACGCGCCGCCTGCCTTCGCTGCTCGCCAACTCTCTCATCTCGAAAGTGACAGGCGTCGCCTTGCACGATTACGGGTGTTCGCTCAAAGCGTATCGGCGTGAGGTCGTGAAGAACATCAAATTGTACGGCGAGTTGCATCGCTTCATTCCCGCCATTGCCTCGTGGATGGGCGTCACCGTCGCCGAAGTGCCCATCAATCATGCTCCCCGCCAATTCGGGAAATCGAAGTACGGTCTCTCGCGCACCGTGCGGGTTTTTCTCGACCTGCTCACGGTGCGCTTCCTCTTGAGTTACTCGACGCGCCCCTCGCACATCTTCGGCGTGGCCGGGCTGACTTCATTCGCGCTCGGCATGAGTTTCGGTTTGTATCTGACCGCGCTCAAATTATTCACCGGACAAGACATTGGGGCCCGCCCGTTGTTGTTGCTGGCAGTGTTGCTCGTCATCCTCGGCGTGCAGTTCGTCATGATGGGCTTGATGGGCGAACTCATCGTGCGCACCTATCACGAGTCACAAGACAAGCCCATCTATGTCGTGAGGGACGTGTTGGAATGAAAGTCGCTAGTCGCTAGTCACTAGCGACTAATGACGAGCGGCTAATATGACTAATGACTAGCGCCTAAGCTATGAGTTGGCACAAACGCGATTGGCTCATCCTCGTCGGCATCGTCGCCATCGCCGCGTTCTTTCGGTTGTGGCGTTTGGACGTTGTGCCGACGGGCTTTCAATTCGACGAAGCGTACAACGTGAACGACGCCTTGCGCGTCATCGCAGGCGAGCGTCCCATTTTTTTTGAAGCGAATGGCGGGCGCGAATCGCTCTACATCTATCTGCTTGCGCCGTTCGTCTCATTCTTAGGCGCAACCCCGCTCGCGCCTCATCTCCTCTCTGCGCTCGTCGGTATTCTCACCATCATCCTCAGTTACGCTTTTCTGCGTCGCCTCTTACCAGCTGATGAGTGGCCTGTTGCCGCGCTTGCCACGGCGCTCATGGCAATATCGTATTGGCACATCCACTTCTCACGCTATGGCATCCGCGCCATCACGTTGCCGCTCATGCTCGTCTGCATCTTCTATTGTTTGTGGCGAGCGTTTGAGTTTCCCCCCCACTCCCTTACGTTTTACTCTTCACTCATTGCCGCAGGTTTCTTCCTCGGCCTCTCGATTTACGCTCATCCCGCCGCGCGCCTCGCGCCCATCATCATCGTCGCATGGTTTGGTTGGCTAATCGCAACTCGCAACTCGCAACTCGCCATATCCAATATCCAATATCCAATACCCAACCTCCAACCTCCACCCCCCTACACTAAAGCGCCGCTTCGTTGTCTCCAATCACTAATGACTCATTACCAGCTCCTCGTTGCTCTATCCATCATCGCCCTGATCTCCTTCATCGTCTTTCTCCCGCTCGGCTTATATTTCATGCAACATCCGGAGCAATTCATCGGTCACCCGAAAGCCGTGTTCCTCACAGGCGAGCGCATTCAAGAGGACCATCCCGTGAGCGCCTTGGTCGCGAATGTGGCGCGCGTCGCGGGCATGTTCTTCGTGAGCGGCGATGCCGAGTGGATTCACAACATCCCCCACCGTCCCATGTTTGACCTAAGCATCGCCTTATTCTTCATCATTGGTTTGTTAGGGTGGGTCAAAAAATTGTGGGCGCGTGAACCTGTCGCCGTCTTCGCGCTGCTGTGGTTGTTGGTCATGCTCACGCCCACGCTCCTCTCTGACGCTGCGCCCAACTTCTCACGCGCCATCGGCATCATGCCCCTCGTGTTCATCATCCCCGCTTGGGGCTTACGGCTTGCGGAGCGCGGCTTGCGAGCTGTGATCAAGCACAGGCTTAACACCCGCCATCCACTGCTAAAGCATCGCTTCCCTGTCTCCCATATCCCATATCTAATTACTTTTTACTTCTTACTTTTTTCCCTGACTGTTTTTATCACCTATCACGATTACTTCAACCTCTTCCCCAACCTCCCCGACAACTACTACTTCTATGACTCGGACAAAGTGGATGCGACTCAATACCTTTTGGAGCGCGCACGGACCGACCGCATTTATTTGCCGCCGCTTTGGTCTCAACACGCGACGTTTGCATTGTTGACGCGCGACGCCGGCTTCAAGTCATTTGATAATGGCGAGATCATCGTGTTGCCGCCGCCTGATGGGCAACGTGGCATGACCTACGCCTTTCCCTCACATGGCGATCCAATTTACATGGACTACTTTGCAGAGACCTATGGCGCGCTCGCGCAGCGCGAAACGGTGAACGACGCCTTGGGTCGCCCTTTGTTGACGCTATTTCGTATTGCGCCGCAAGCCATTCCTGCAGACGCAGCGCTGTTGCCTGCGACCTTACCGATTGCGCCGCGCAAAATCGTCAACGCAAATTTCAACAACGAGATTCGACTCGTCGGCTACCGTATCACACCATCCACCAGCAACGACAAGCCATATCAACTAACGCTCGTCTGGCAAGCGCAGAAGCGCATCGCGCATGACTACACGTTGTTCATTCATCTCAACGACGCCAACGGCCAACGCTTAACGCAAAAAGATCGCCGTCCCGGCAACGGTTCATACCCGACAACGGTGTGGACGGCAGGCGAAACGCTTGTGGACATTTACGAACTGTGGTCCCAAGGCGCCGTCCCCACGCAATTCGTCGTTGGTTGGTATCGCTCCGACAACAAACACCACATACCCGTCGTGGACGCCAACGGCAAGCCCACCGATGACAAAGTGACATTCGCCGTAAAGGACGAAGGATGAAGGAGGAAACACTGTCGCTCGCCCAAGCAATGAACGATACGTGCCCTGTCCTCCGTCCTCCGTCTTCCGTCTTCCTGTGGAGTGTGCGCGGCGTCGTCATCGTCGCTTTCCTCCTTTGGAGCGCGACGCAGCTCGATGGCTTCAGTTGGGATTATGATGAAGGCACCCACACCTACGAAGCGTGGCACGTTCAACTCGGGCATCCTCTTTACACGCAAACTTTTTCGGCGTACACCCCCGGCTTTATCATGTCGTTGGTCGCCGCTTATCAGCTAGGGGGCGCGACCATGTTTACTGCGCGTTTGGTGGCAGTTGGGTTCGCCTCCTTGGGTGTGCTGGGTGTTATGTTGATTGCAGGTGAATTAAGCGCAGCGGCGCTTACCAGCTCTGCGGCGCTGCCCTATCGCGGCGTCTATCGGCGCAGCGTAGTCGAGGTGGGCGCAATGCTGCTGTTGACACTCACACCATCGTTTTACCAATGGTCACGCGCCGCCATGTCCGATGTGCCTGCCATGGCGGTGATGACATTGGCGGTCGGGTTGACGCTGCGGTATGCGCATACACAGCGCCTGCGTTGGTTGTGGGGCGCTGAGGTCGTCGCCGCATTTGCGCTTTGGATCAAAGCCATTGCCATAGGCGGAGCGCTGGCTTGTTTGCTGATAACCTTATGGGCCTGGCGCGCGCGCCGCCTGCCGCTACGGCGAGCGCTCGGCGGTTCGTTGCTCATCGGCTGTCTGGCGTTATTACCACTCGTGTTTTTTGATCTCAATGGGTTGTACGCGCAAGCCATCTACTTCCATACGCAAAAACGCGCGGTCTATGATGATACCTGGATGGATAATGTTCAGGTGTTGTGGGAGTTTCTCGTATCCAATTGGACGCTGACCACTTTAGCCACATTGGGCGTAATAGCCAGCCTCCTCCATTCACTAGCCGTGGTGCGACAGCAAGGTTGGCTCATGTTAAGTTGGTTCGCGCTCACATTTGTTTCGTTGCTGGCGCAAGTGCCACTCTTTGCCAATCACCATCCAGTGGTGTTAGTGTTTCCATTGGCGGCGCTCGCAGGCGCAACTGTTGCGCACTTGCTCGCCGTTTGGCGACACCCCATCTCACAACCGAAACTCTTCTTGCAACGAATTCTGCTGATAGGCGGTTACGGGTTGGCGACGCTGGGATTGCCAGACTATCCAGAGCGCTTGAGCGCAGTGGCTCGTCCTCCTTTGCAACCCTTGGCAGTCGAAGCCATGAACTTGCTGCGCGCCGTCACCGCGCCTGAGGATTTGTTAGTCAGTGATGCGCAAGTAATTGCCTTTCGCGCCCAACGTCAATCGCCGCCTTCGCTAGCAGACACAGCTGAGGCGCGGTTGCGCAGCGGCAACCTCACCGCCGAGCAACTCATCGTCATCACCCAACAATCACAAGCGAATGGCGTGTTGTTTTGGAGTGGTCGCCTAGCATCCGCGCCCGCATTTGTCAAATGGACGGAGCAAAACTATTATCCTGTGCGCGCAGCGTTTCAGCAACCCAACTCGCCCTATCGCTTGCTGCTACGCGAACCTCATCCACAATATCCGCTGGATGTACGCATCGGCGAGGGCATTCGCCTATGGGGTTATGATTTGCAGCGGCGTGAATCCGCGCCCATCGTCGCGGGACAAACGCTCTCGCTCACACTCTACTTTCAGCGTATTGGCGCTGTCGAGCGCGCATACACCGTCTTCGCGCATCTGTTGAATGCGGATGGGCAAATCGCCGCGCAAGCGGACCGTCCACCATTTGCAGGGCGTTATCCCACCGACCAATGGCGCATGAACGAATGGTTGGTGGACGAGTTCGTATTCACACTGCAGCCCACTTTGCTTGCAGGCGCTTACACGATTGCGTTAGGCATGTATCAAGGCGACACCCGCGCGCCGCTCACACAGGCAAGTGTGCGCCTAGCAGCTGACCGCCTCGTGTTGCCTGCGGTGTCGGTGCGCGCAAAATAGCTACTGAGTAACTCATGCGTTTGCGTTTGTTTGCCATCTTAGCCATCTTGTTCGTCACACTGGCTTGTGTCGCCATCCTATCATTCAACCCATCGGCGGCGCTAGGGTTGCTGGCGGGGTTGTCGCTCGTCTTCGTTTTACCCGGTGCGGCGTTGCTGCTCGCCTTGCCCGAGGACGTGCGCCCAAGCAACGGCGCTGAGTGCACACTCCTCGTCTTCGGTCTCAGCATCACGCTAGCGCTACTGTGCTTTTGGCTCGCGGCGCAACTCTCTGGGTTCGGCGTCATCGAGCGCTGGCTCATCATCACATCGGTCATCATCATTCTCCTCGCCCTCCTCGCCCTCGCACGCACCCATCGCCCTCCCACCTCCAACCTCCAATTCCCAATTCCCAATTCCCGATTCCTCATCACTAATTACTCCTTACTTCTTACTTTTTTCGTTTTACTCGTCGCCGCCCTCCTCCGCTTCCCCTCACTCGGCTATGGCGAATTCAACGACGACGAACTTGACGTGGTGCAATCTGCCCGTTCACAACTGCTTGGGCAAAGCAACGTCATCTACGAACATCGCAAGGGGCCGACGGAAATTTGGCTCGCGGCTATCATCGCAGGCACATCCACCCAATTCGACGAATGGACGCTGCGCTTGCCGTTCATTCTTGCATCGCTCGGCGCAATCGCCCTGACCGTGTTACTGGGCGAAGAAATGCTTGGACGGTGGCGCGGCGTGCTGGCGGGACTCCTCTTGAGCGGCGAGGGCATCTTCCTCGCCTTCAGTCGCATGGCACAATACCAAAGCATCGTGTTGCTCATGCTCACACTCGTCGCGTGGTGCGCGTGGCGGTTTTATCAGGCGCAAACACGCCGCACCGAAAATTTTTATCTCGCTGTCGGCGCGCTCTGTTGGTCATTTGCCATCCTCACCCATTGGGACGGCGCGCCGATGGGCGCGTTGTTACTGTGGGCGCTCTGGCGCAAGCGGCAGCTGGTAGATAGCCATTTGCCATTTGCCATTTGCCATTCGCCATTCGCCATTCGCCATTCGCCATTCGCCACTCGCTATCTGCTCATCTTCATCCCAACACTCATCCTCCCCACTATCTTCTACATCCAGCTCTTCTTACATCCGCAAGTGGGCAACCTCGAAACCTATGCGAGCGGACGCATTGGGTTTGGCTTGTTCAACAGCGCCCCAACCTTTTTGCGCAACGCGACTTTCTACAATGCCAGTCTTTTCATCATGGCATTGCTGCTCGCGGGCGCCTGGCGCCTCGCCGCGCCGCTGCCGCGCGGACGTTGGTTGGCTTTCGGCTTGATGCTTGTCCCCTTCGTGTGGCAAAACTTTTTGCAAATCGCCGACAACCTCAACTTGTCATTGCTCATCTTCCTTGTGATCTTATGCGTGATACTCTTCAAACTCCCAATGCCCCAATCCCCAATCCCCAATCCTAACTTTCAAATCCCCAACTCCAATTACCAATTACCAATTGCCAATTCCCAATTCCTCTCCCTCTGGCTCCTCAGCTACTTCATCCTCTACGCCTTCGTCATCAAACAAGCAGGCTTGCACTTCTACACCTTCATGCCCGCGCTGGCGTTGCTATGTGCTGAATGTATCACGTCATGGTTACAACACATTTCCCTTATTTCCCCTAATATCCCTTATCTCCGTCCACTCACTATAATAGTCTCTAGCGCGCTGCTCATCAGCGCCTACACTTACGACTATGTCGCTTATCTGCGCCCATCACCTGAATACGCTTTGCGGTATCCGCACACGGCGTTGTGGTGGTCGCCCACCTTCTATGAGGAACGCCCCACCGATTTCTTCTTCGCCTTCCCCTATCGCTATGGGTGGAGCGTCATCGGCGAACTCTATCGGCGCGGCGAGCTGCGCGGCAAGTTCGAGAGCAACGAAACGTATCTCGTCACCGATTGGTACGTGCGCGATCTCACCGTCGCAGAAAAAGACGAACCGCGTTACTACTTCCGTGTGGACGCTGCGCCGCGCGCAGGCGCGGCGCCTGACGATTTAACCGAGCAATATCGTCCATGGGGCGAGGTGCGCGTCCATGGCGAAACCAAAATTCACATCTACGAACGCAAAAAATATCCTGCAACTGCGGCGCGCATCTTCAACGCCGAAGATTTCCCGACCGCCGATCCATTGCGCTTAACGCGCTCGCTTGAATACAAAAAATTCAAAGGCGATGACCGCGCCTTTCGTGAGGTAGGACGCTATCTCGACTCGGC
>CAZDYP010000008.1:28006-56036 GCA_964509505.1 uncultured Anaerolineae bacterium
CTGCAAAAAAATCGTTAGCCCATTTTGGCGAGCATATCGTTTTGCAAGATTACCTCTGGATGACCGACGCCGCAGCCAGTGGCGATGTGATACGCTTATCGCTCACTTGGCGCATGAACGACGCGACGCTACCTATCGCAACGCGCTACAAAGTGTTCGTGCATGTGCTCAATCCCCAAGAGCAGATTGTCGCGCAACGCGACACTGAACCGATGGCTGAACTTGCGCCGACGACAACGTGGAACCCCGGCGAACCCATCGTAGATCATCACGGCATTCGCTTGCCCACCAACCTCTCACCGCAAGCGTTGCGTGTCGCCGTCGGCCTCTACGACCCGCAAACGGGCGCGCGTCTGCCCGTGCGCGATGAGCAAGGCAATCTACAGCCCGACGGACGCTTGCTGCTCGGCAAGATCGAAATACGATGAACCGCTCCTTTTTTTCACGCGCTTCACGTTCCCTTCTTCGACATTGCTCAGCTCATGCGCTCCACACGCGCCTCACCGCGCTGCTTATCGCGCTGAACCTCCTCGTCAGCAGCGCCATTGCCACGCACAAACTCGAACCGTTTGCGGATTTGGCGACGTACTATCAAGAAGCGCAAATGCTCGTGCGCGGGCAAGGCTTCACGCAACCCATCAAAATCAACGTGCATACGACAGACACCGAACCGCCTTATGCAACTTCAGATCGTTTTATCTATCCGATCATGGTCGCCTTAGCGCTCCCAGTGTTTGGCGATTCATTGGCGACAGCCAATCTTGTCGCTGCAGTTTCGATGGCGCTGATTGCCTTGCCCCTCTACCTGCTGGGCTGTCAGCTGGGCAAACCGCGCGCAGCGTTCTGGGCAACAGTGCTGTTCGCATTCAATCCGTTCTATCATGTCATTGGCATTCAAGGGTGGACCGACTCGACAGCTACGCTCTTCTATTACGCTTGTCTGGCAACGCTTGCCGCGTATGCGTTTGCGCCGACGCAACGCGAGGCGTGGCTATCCGGTGTGTGGTTCGCGTTGGCAGTTTTGACGCGCGAAGAAAATCTCTTGCTCATGTTGCCGCTGCTGGTTGTGTGGTGGTGGAAGCAGCGTCAACACACGCTTGCGTTTGCCCTTGCGCCCTTGCTCGGTTTTTTCGCGCGCGCCGCTTATCTGCAACTCACCTTCGGCAATCCGTTTTACAGCGAGCGTTCGTATTTCTTCCTGCCGCGTTGGGGCTTGTGGTATCATCTCGGCGTGTTTACTCCAACCGAATATCTTGACTATGTAGGCGGCCTGAGCGGCGCATTGGGCATTCGTCTCTACAATCTGTTGCGCTTTGGCGTTGACAACTTTTCGGATGGCTTGCTCTACTTCACCGACATCGGCATGTTGCCGCTCACCTTGCTGTTAGGCGTCGCAGTGGCATGGCGGCTGCGCCATCCACTCTACACCCCAGAGCAGCGTCGCATGTGGCGATTGTGCGCGGGTCTGTTCGGCTTGCAAATCGTCGCTAGCTTGTGTTACCCCGGCTACATTGACAATGGGCAAGCGGTGCGACATGGCTCCGTCGCAGCGCCATTCACCTTTCTCGCAGCTGCCAATGGACTCAGCGCCTGGTGGGAAACGACACGCCGCGCGCGTGTGCTGGTAACATTGATCGGCGCGCATTATGCGCTATTCGCGCTCATGGGCTTTGGACTATGGGGCGCGAATTTGGTTCAGCCCGATTATCGCGGTCCCGTCGTGCGGGCTGCGCTGTGGGCGCGCGAGCAACTGCCCAGCACGGCGCTGTTGATGACGCGGCGCGCTGCCGAAACACATTACTTCTCCGGCAAGTATGTTGTCGTCACGCCCTCCGCGCCATTCACGGAGACATTGCTCTTTGCGCGCGCGCACCACGTCACACATTTCCTCATCACCGACGTTGAACGCAGCGCAACGCCCAATCTGCTGCAAGGCCTCCGCGCCTATCCGCAATACTTTCAAGTCGTCTATTCCACCGCAGGCGCGCAACTCGTCGCCATCAAAACCGATGATGGCTTCGCCCAGCTGCGCGCGTTGCCCAACGAACTGTATGCAGGCAAAACGACGGGACGCCCTGACAAACTCTACGAGTGGTCGCGTTTATTGCCAAGCAGTGTGGGCAGCCTCTTCGCACTGTTGCCGAGCGCGTGGAGCGAAATTTTCGTCGCATTACAATCGCGCGCAGCTGCGACGCCAACGGCGCAAGCGCTTAACGTGCGCGCGGGCGATACAATTGCGTTGATGCGATACGAGCTAAGCAATGTCGAGTTGGCGCGCGGCGACGAGGTGCAGCTTACGTTGCATTGGCGCGCGCTGGCGTCAGCGCCGACAAACTACACCGTCTTCGCGCATTTGCTCGATGTGGATGGCATCTTGCGCGCACAACAGGACGCACAGCCCCTGCATGGCGCGCGTCCCACGGGCGCCTGGGCAGTTGGCGAATGGGTCGAAGATCATTACAGTTTTGCCGTGCCCGCCGACGCGCCCACAGGCGCCTATCGGCTCGCCGTTGGGTTGTATGATGGCGTGACGGGCAAACGCTTGCCATTATTCGACGCAATGGGCAAACCGCTTGCCGATGACCGTTTGTTGATTGAGGGGCTCACCGTCAAATGATTGAAGACTGAAGACTGAAGACTGAAGACTGAAGACTGATCAGAGTATGTCTAACTATGCACTACACACTTCGCAACATATATTTCACGATTCACAGCTTGCAAATCGCAAATCGCAAATCGCAACTTTGTGTTTGACCTTGCTCGCCTTCGCCTTGCGCGTCTATCATCTCGACGCGATGAGCTTCTGGAGCGACGAAGGCATCAGCGTCATTCGTGCGCGCGCCGATGTTCCGATGCTGCTCACCAATCTCCCCGTCGAACACAACCCGCTCTACTTCGTCGGGTTGCACTATTGGATGCGGCTCGCAGGCGAAGGCGATTTTGCCGTGCGCTTCTTCTCGTTATTTTTTGGCGTGCTGCTCATTCCTATCGTTTACAAACTTGGAATAGCGATTTGCGCTTTGCCACGTACGAGTGATGGGCAAACTCACTCGCTATTCGCCATTCGCCATCCTTCGATTACGCTCAGGACAAGTTCGCCATTCGCCATTGGCTTGCTCGCCGCCCTCCTCGCTGCCATCAATCCCTTGCAAATCTGGTACGCGCAAGAAGCGCGCATGTACTCGCTGGTTGTCGTGCTGTGCGCGGGCGCGGCGTGGTGCCTCGTTAGCGGATGGCAAATAGCGAACAGCAAATGGCAGATGGCAGATGGCCATTCGCCATTCGCCATTCGCCATTCGCCATCCTTCGACTACGCTCAGGACAAGTTCGCCATTCGCTATTGGCTATCTTTCGCGCTCCTCAGCATCGCCGCGCTTTATACGCATTTCTTCGCCGCGCTCGTCGTCGGCGCGCTGGGGTTGTGGGTGTTGTTCGTAGTAATCAGTCATTGGAGATTAGTAATTAGCCATTGGAAATCACTGCGACCACTTCTAGCAGCATTCATCGTGACGACTGTCTTATTGTTACCTTGGTTCCCGCGCGCCGTCGCCTCGCTCAGTTTTCCCGGTTGGCAAGAAGCCGCCGACCCACTCTCATTGCCGTTGCGTTATTGGCTTGCATATACGGTGGGCAATACTATGACCGAGGAGTATCGCTGGCTCTCTTTAGGTTTTCTTCTTTTGTTCATCTTAGGCTGCTTTGTCTTATTACACCGCTCAATGGCCAGAGCCCAATTACTAATGACTAATTACTCTTTACCACTCTTCTATGTGTTTATTCCTTTTTGTGTCATGCTGCTCCTCGCTCTTCGCAAACCTGGCTACCACGAGCGTTACCTCATCGTCGTCACGCCGATGCTGTTTGTGATTTGGGCGGCGGCGTTAGTAGGGATATTAGACGCAGCGAAATGGCGCTTCAGCCTTAGCGAATGGATCTTGGACACGCCCTTTGCCAGACGCCACCTGCCACTCGTCACTCGTCTCACTTTTTACTTTTTACTCTTTAGCCTGCTCTGCGCCTCTGCACTCTCGGTGAACAATCTCTACTTCGACCCGCGCTATGGCAAGCCTGATTTTCGCAGCGCGGCGCAATACATTGATCGCCACAGTCGTGAAGGTGATGGGCTCATCTTCGATGGTCCTGATCCTAACAAAGCATTCTATCGTTACTTCTCGCGTCAGCGCGTGACGGCTTTCGACGAAACTGATTTCAACACACGCGACCCTGAAGCCGCCGCGCACTTTCTCAGCGCACACACGCCACGACACGAACGCTGGTGGGTTGTGCTATACTTTCACCCGCCCGGCCCAACGGAAGATTGGTTGGCGCGCAATGGCTACCAAACGTCGTCGCGTTGGTTCAACGGCATTCGCATCTTGCTCTATGCCACCCCCAACGAAGCGACCTTTGCCGCCTTGAAACCGCAAACACCACACACGCTCGCAACGCAAATTCCATTACGCATCGCCGAGGTGCGCTTGCCCTCACGCCTTCAAGCCGGCGACGTGTTGCCGCTCGTCGTGCATTGGCAAGTAGATGACGCATTGCCCGCCGATTATCAAATCTCCTTGCGGCTTGTGAATAGCGACGGCAAAACCATCAAGCAATTGGACCGCCGCCCACTCGATGGGCGCGTGCCAACCTCGCAATGGCAGGTGGGCGAAACCATTGCCGACCGCTATGGGTTGCTGACGCCCAGTGATGCGCCTGCGGGGACCTATCATGTCGACATGATAATGTATATGTTGAACAGTGGCGCCGTCGTGTGGCAAGCGCGTTCAGGCGCGGTGGACATTCACCATTAATCCTATGACTCAGCTCAATTCGGCTACACAGCGACCACCGAACCGGCCATACCTTGTTGCTGTGTTGTGCCTACTCCTCCTTTCATTTGCCTTACGTCTCTATCGCTTAGACGCGCTAGAGTTTTGGTTTGACGAAGCAGGTTCGTATTTTGTGGCGAATCGTAGTTACTTGGACATCATCGCTTATGTGCGCCAAGCCGTCAGTGAGCATCCACCGTTGTATTTTTTGTTATTACATACCTGGATGCTCTTCGTCGGCGCTAGCGAATTTGCGTTACGTTACTTTTCGGTATGGTGGGGCATTTTATTCGCGGCGCTGCTCTATCGTTTCGCGCGACGTGAGTTAGGAGAGGGCATTGGTCTGAGCGTTGCTCTCGTCACGGCGGCATCGCCATTTGTGCTGGTCTTCTCACAAGAAGCGCGCATGTACACACTGTTGCCCACGTTAAGCTTGCTCACGCTAATGAGCTTTCTGCGAGCGCTGCGCGCGAAGCAATCACGTCATTGGTTGTTATGCGCCGTGTTAGCCAGTATCGGCATGGCCACGCACTACTACTTCGCCCTCATCTTGCTCGGCTTTGCGTTGTACCTAGTCTTGCAATGGCGCACCTTCAGTCGTCGCGCGTGGTTGGGTTGGAGCGTGGGGGGTATGACACTCATAGGCGTGGGGGGCCTCTGGCTAATCGTAGCGTCAGGTCCCTTTGCTACCATTTCGCAAGCCTTCTTTGATCCGCGGATTCCACCGTGGCCCGCACGGTTGGTGCAAGTCATACCCGACCTCGTGTTGGGTAATTCCGCCGCTGTCAATGGCACATTACCGCTGCGCTTGTGCGCCTGTTTAGTCTGGAGCCTCATCGTGTATGGCGTCCGCGCGTATGCGCCTACCTCTCTGCGTCGCCTGTTGCTAGCTATCACCGTTGGCGGGTTGCTCGGCGTCATCATCTTGCCGCAAGGCGTGGTGGGACGCCACACCGCTGTCATTCTTCCCGCGTTTTTGTTGCTGCTCACCTTGGGTTGCCATGAATTACATCGCCGCTTCATCAGACAAAGCTCATTGGTCATTGTGACGCTCACGCTAATTTTCGCTTTGGCGATTCTCAATCAAATGAGCGCGCAAAAAGACGACTGGGGCACGGCATTGATGCAATTGTCGCGCGAGGCGCAACCGAACGACGCCATCGTATTGACCAACCCCGTCGTTTGGCCCCTGATCCACTATTACCATCGGCGTCCCGATGTGCCTGTTTACTACTTGCCCATTCCCGATGACGAGCTGACCAGTGAACATATCGCAGACTTTATACAACCACTGTTGGCGCGTCATCCACGCCTCTGGTTTGGCATCACGGGCGCGAACGTCAAAGAATCTGAATTTCTGATGGGGCATTGGTTGGCGGCGCATACGTTTGCAGCGCAGGCGCGCTATCAGCGCACCGTTTCATTTTACCTTTTTGTGGCGGGCGCAGCCGCGCGCTCCACATCGTCCACATCGGCAACCTTTGGCGAGCGTATTCAATTGCAAGCACAAATCATCAACCCCACTACCATCCGCACGGGCAATGCGCTTTTATTATCCTTGCAATGGCAAACCGAGACACGACTCGTCCCCGATTATTTAGTCGTGCTCAAATTGGTTGACGAACAAGGTCACGCCTGGGTCGAAAATCTATTAGCGCCTTGTGGTGGTTATTGTTTAACCTCCGATTGGGTGCCTCACCAACCGATCTTTGATCAACGCGCGTTGCTCGTGCCGGTCGGCATGCCTGCAGGCAACTATCGGCTACGACTCGAATTATACAATCCTGCGACGCGCATGCCGGTGCCCGTGCGCACCAGTGCCAATGAGAAGGTCGTTGAACACGCGCTGGAGATTGCTGCCGTCAACATCGCGCCCAATCCGTTGGCGCCACTACCGTGGGTCGAGTATCCTGTGACCGCCCGCTTCACCCAGACCTTGGGGTTCATTGGCTACAACCTTGCGCCCCGCACCGTGCGCGCAGGCAATGCTTGGCCCATTGAAGTCGTGTGGCGCGCCGAGCATGTCATTCAAAGCGAGATGAGCGCAGCGTTTCAATGGCTGAACAAGGAAGGTCAATTATTGGCTGAGTCAGAACACCCGATTGGAACGGCTGCTTATCCAGCCACGCGGTGGCAACCAGGGGTAATCGTGCGTCAAACGTACTTCGTGCCGTTGCCAGACCACCCAACCCCTGAGCTGTTGTTGGTCAGCTTACAGGTGCGCAGCAAAAACTCGCGTCAACCTCAGCCCATCAGCCTGTCGTTGACGGGAGCGCCATCGGCGCAGCCGTCCCGTATCCCCGACCCTTATCCGTTACCCAACGAAAGCGCGTTATGGCGCTCACTCCCACAAACACGATTAATGCTGACCACGCTCAAAGTAGAAACCGTGCCGCACCAGTTCATAGCTCCACTGCTGGCTCATCCACTGTCTGCTCAGCTGGGCGACTCATTTTCTCTCATCGGCTATGAAACTGCGATGCCCACACGCGGCAAATTAGATGTCACATTGTATTGGCGCGCTGATGGGATAGCGCGCGCCAACACCAACTACAAAGTGTTTGTGCATCTCATCAGCGATGATGAGCGCGTGTTAGCGCAGCACGATGGTGAACCAGCCAATGCGCTGCGCCCAACCACCTCATGGTTGGCAGGCGAATATATCGCAGACACGCATCGCATCACACTCGCCAATCAAGTGCCTACAGGCACGTATCGGCTCGTGGTTGGTTTATATGATCCTGCCAGTGGCGCACGCTTGCCGGTGCTAACGCAAGGCAGCGCGCAACCATTTCAACGTATAGTCTTGACGACGGTGAAAGTGCCGTGAAAGTGACGTGGCGCATCGCGGCATTGGGCATCGTTCTCCTCTCGCTTCCCGCCAACTACCCGCTCTTCACCGCGCCCTTCTTCACCAGCGACGACGGCTGGTTTCATCTGTATCGTCTTGCCGCGCTAGACGATGCGATACGTCATGGCGTTGTCTATCCACGCCTCTTTCCCTCGTTTGCCTTTGGCTATGGGCAAGCCGTCTTTAGTTACTACGGTCCCCTTGTCTATTACATCGCCGAAGTCTTTCATCTGCTCGGCGCAGATTTTCCACTCGCCATCAAGCTCACCTTTGCGTTAGGCTACATCTGTTCGGGTTGGACGCTGTACGCCTTCGCGCGCCAACATGTCAACCCCTTGCCCGCGCTCGCCGCTGCAGTTGCCTACGTCTATTTTCCCTATCACCTTGCCGAGACCTACCAACGCGGCGCGCTTGCGGAGCATTGGGCGTTTGTGTGGCTGCCCCTCACCTTATTTCAAATTTATTCGCGTCATACATTCGTAGTTGTCTCCAGCTTTGCTGCGCTCATCCTCACTCACAGCCTCACCGCGCTCATCTTCCTCCCTTTCGTCATCATTTATCACTTACTCATCCATAAACCACAAGCCACTCCAACCCCCTATCTCCAATCCCCAATCTCTAATCTCCAATCTCTAATCTCTAATCTCTTACTCGCCTTCCTCCTCACCACCTTCTACTGGCTGCCCATCGCCGCCCAAAGTCGTTGGGTCGGCTTGAGCGCAGGCTTAGACCATGACGGCTATCGTTTCCATCTCGCGCCACCCTTGAGCTTCGTGCAACCCTCGCTCATCTTTCAATACGCACCCAACCAGATCGTCGTCGCCGACCATCCGCTTGGTCTATGGAGTTCCATGATTTTGCTGATGGCCTCCGCGATGCTCGTATGGCTGTGGCGTCGGCGTCACACCTTAACGCCTGGGTTGGCATTCTTCCTCGCCATGACGCTCAGCGCCTTATTTATGGCAAGCGAACCATCACAATTCATCTGGCAATGGCTACACAACCCACTCACCTTTCTGCAATACCCATGGCGCTTCCTCACACTCGCCGCATTAGGTATCTCCATGTGTCTCGCGCTCATCATGGAATCTATCACCCCTTCATCACCCCTTCACCTCTTCACCCCTTCACCCCCTCACCCATTGTCCCTCATTTCTCCGTTTCCCCGTTTGCTCATTTACTCGCTTACTATCTTCTCCCTCATCCTCACCGCCACCCTCGCCCTCCCCATACGCCCACTCGCCGCCGCGCCCAGCGCCACACACGCGATGTGGCAAAACGACTACCAACACAAACAAATCGGCGCGACCTGGACAGCCGAATACATGCCCTGGTGGGTGCGCGCCGACCGCACAGCGATACCCAATGCACGCCACGCCCCCGGCTCCGAGGTGATGGCAACCTTCACGCCACAACTCACTCTCAGCGCAGCAGGCTACACGCTGCGGCGATACACCCTCGCTCCCACACCGCAGGCGAGCGTCTTACGCTTCCATCAATTCTATCTTCCACAATGGCGCGTGTGGCTAGCTGGTCAACCATTAGCGACATTTCCTTCCACAGAACTCGGTCTATTGAGCATCGCGCTCCCTCCTATCACCCAACCTACCACGCTCACCATGGACTTCGCCCTCACGAACCTTGAGCGTGTTGCTATCATCATCTCAATCACATCACTGCCCATCGTAGTTTGGTTCTGGCGCAAGCATGGGCGGCGGCTAGTTGTCACATTCCTTGTGGCGCTGGCGCTACTCACATTGCGACCATCTGACCCAGCGACGCTGCGACCACTTGACCAACCGACCACCTTTGAAGACTTCGCCGACCTCATCGGCGTCTCGCTACCTTCAGGCGCACAGCGCGCAGGCGACACTGTGCAGGTCACCCTGACATGGCTCGTGCGTCGCGAAACGCGCGAAAATTTCAAAGGCTTCGTACATTTGATGAGCGCGGATGGCGCGCGCCTCGTCGCGCAATCCGACGGCGACCCCGTCGGCGGTTTCACGCCGACCTCACAATGGCGCGTTGGCGAAATCGTCGAAGACACACGCTTCATCCATGTCCCACCCAACACCCCAGCAGGCACATTGCCGCTGTTCACAGGATTGTATCGCACGCAACCGCTCAAAAATTTGTCGGCGACGCAAGCGCCCGATGGACGCATTCGAATCGGCGAATTAGTCATTGGTAATTGGTAATTGCGATGTTCATCATCACTCTCCACTCTCCACTCTCCAACCTCCAATTACCAATCACCAACTTACAAATTACTCAAAATCCTACGCCTCGCCTATACTTACGCGCACGGAGTTTCCCGTGTCTTTCAAACGCAGAACGAAACGCTCACCCATCAGCCCCCTAGCCAGCTCGTTGGCGCATGTCGAAACTTTGCTCGCCCAACACCACAAATCCGAAGCGCTCGACGAGCTGGAGCGCCTAGCGGCGCAACATCCACGCAACTACGACGTGTTTGCCATGTTGTTCGAGGTCGCCGCGCAACTCAACGACAACCGCTCATTGCTCATCGCCCACATCGCGTTGGAGGTGACGCGCAGCAAATGCAGCGCAGCCCAATCGTGGTTCGATATGTGGGCAGGCGTCGAGCCAGAGCAACACATCGTCGAGTCTGCGCGCGCGCGCTGCGCCGCTCACCGCGGCGGCGAGTCGTTGACGCGCCGCGAGCTGCGCCCACGATCTTTGCGCTGGCGGCGCTTGCGATGACGCAACAGACACAGCGTCGCGCTCCCTTGGCTCAAGCACGTTGGGCGCGCGTTATTCCTTATGCATTGTTGACGCTCTTGAGCCTGCCCGCATGGCTGCCGCTCTGGTCTGTGCCTTTCTGGTCATCGCACGACGGCTTGCATCATGTCTTTCGTCTCGCCAATTTTGATTGGGGCATTCGTGATGGCGCATGGTATCCGCGCTGGGCAGATGGCTTGGGCTTCGGCTACGGTTTCCCCGTCACGCACTACTACGCGCCGCTTGCTTACTACGTTGCCGAATGGTTTCACCTCAGCGGCTTCGGTTTCCTCGACAGCATCAAATGGGTTTATGCCATCGGGTTCATCGTCGCCGCGTGGGGGATGTATCGCCTCGCGCGCGAGGTGTTGGATGCGCCCGCCGCCTTTCTTGCCGCCGTCGCCTACGCTTACTATCCCTATCACCTTGCGGACATGTACATGCGCGGCACGCTCACCGAGTTCCTCGCCCTGGCATGGTTGCCGTGGATCGTCTGGCGCGCACGCCGCCTTTCCAACGTCCAAGCTCCAACGTCCCACTTCCAATTCATCATCAACCTAAGCCTACCTCTTGCCGCCCTCATCCTCACACACAACCTCAGCGCGTTTCTTTTCTTGCCATGTCTTACTTTTTACTTTTTACTCATTAAACCCACGCTATATCAATTGATGGGTTTCGCCACAGCCGTCATCCTCGCTTTCGCGCTGACCGCCTTCTATTGGTTGCCCGCCATTAGCGAAGTCGCATGGATTCGCGCGGGACAAGTGAGCAGCGTCGCGGACGACCTGGCGACCTTGCTCACGCCAGTCACGCAGTTTTTTTCCACCTCATGGTTGTATGAATATGCGCCAGACGCCCCTGCCTCGTTGCAACACCCCCTCAGCTTGATCGTCACGCTGTTGAGCATCGCTGCGCTCATCATCACATGGCGCACGCGCACACAACTCACCTCAACCCAGCGTCACGAATGGCTGACGTGGACGCTCATCGCCATACTGACCATCTTTGCCATGTTAGACTGGTCTGCGCCATTGTGGACGAACGTCCGCGCCCTCTCCTTCGTGCAATTCCCCTATCGGCTCCATGCTGTGTTGAGTCTTGCGTTGGCGCTGGTGATCGGGTTTGGGGCGCAAGGGATTAGACATTGGATAGTAGAGATTGGATACTGGACGCTCCCCAATATCCAATCTCTACTATCCAATCTCACCATCCCCATAGCCACACTTGCCCTTGTCATCTCCGCGCTCGGCTCGCTACAACTCACGCCACAAGGGTTGCCCGGTCACAAAGAACCGTTGACCGAAGCGCAAATCAATCGCGCGGGCATGAGCGACTACGATTACCAAACGGCGTTGTGGGCGCGGCTGCATGGCGGCGTGTGGCTATTAGAATACATGCCCGCCTGGGTGACAGCCGCGCGCGAAGAATTTTTTCTGCCCCGCCAAAACCGCACCCACCATCTTCCGCCGCTCACCACAGCGCGCATCGAATGGCAAGCGTATCGCAGCATTCAGCGCACTGCGCGTGTGAGCAACGCCGAGCCGTTCACGCTTTCCTTTGCAACGTTTTATTTTCCGCTCTGGCAAATTTATGTGGATGGGCAAGCCGCGCCGACGTTTCCGAGCGGCTCGCTTGCGCTCGTCAGCGCCGACGTGCCCGCGGGCGACCACACCATCACGCTCACACTCACCACCACGCCATTGCAGCGGGTGGGCGAATGGCTGGCGGGGTTGAGTGGGATATTAGTCATTGGATATTGGATACTAGCTACAGCGCAGTGGCGCTTGCGCACGGGATATGGGTTCAAGCCATGGCGCTCTCTTGCGCTCAAAGGATTCGTCGCCGCGCTTATTGGGGTAATCGTGATCGCGCCATTCGCGCGCGCTTATCAACCAGAGACGTTGCAATCGCTCAACGCGACCTTTGACCAGCAAATTGATTTGCTAGGATACTCATGGCCGCGCAATACTTATCGCGCAGGCGAGACGCTCGAGCTCACACTCTATTGGTTCGCGCGACAATCGCCGACCGAAGACTTCAAGGTATTTGTGCATCTCGACCCTGCGACAGAGCTCAGAGCCAACGGCGTCACCGGGCGCGCAGGACAAACCGACGCGCAACCCGGCTTCAACTTCATGCCGACCACGCGCTGGCAACGCGGCGAACTCATCGCCGACCATTACCGCGTAAAGATCGCCGACCAGGCTGCGCCCGGCACGTACGAAATTTTCACGGGCATGTATCGCCAACGCCCCGTGCAGAACTTGCCTGTCGTATCGGCGCAAGCCACACCCGATAACCGCGTGCAACTTGGCGCCGTGACCATCGGGCAGTGAGCCGTTTTCGGTGCGCAGTATTCAGTGAACAGTGAACAGCAATGATGCAATCCGCCATTTCGCATCCTGAGCGTGTCGAAGGACGCCATCCACAATCCGCCATTGGGTACGGCTTGCTCATCTTCATCATACTTGGCGCGTGGTACAGCGTAACGATTCCACTCGGCGAAGGTCCCGACGAGTTGCCGCACTTCACCGTCATTCGCTACATCGTGCGTCATGGACGTTTGCCCGACACCCCCGCCGAACATCAAGCGTTTCAACCGCCGCTCTATTATCTCGTTGGCGCAGCGCTCACCTGCTGGATTGACACAAGCGATTTCGTCTCGAAGAGCAACGCCGATTACGATGCGGTTGCGCCCGACGCCCCAAAGTTGCTTTTGCTGCACACGCGCGCCGAAGCCTTTCCGTGGCGCGGTTGGGCGTTGGCATGGCATCTCTTACGCTTGGGGTCGCTGCTCATGGGCGCAGTCACCATCATCGCTATCTATCGCACAGCGCGGCTCATCGTGAACGAGCATTATTTCGCCATGCTCGCGGCCATGAGCGTCGCGTTTCTACCAAGCTTCATTTTCATGTCAGCGATCGTCAACAACGACAACCTCACGGCAATGTGCGCGGCGTTATTGTCTTGGCGCATCGTCGCACTCGTTGCGCGCTCTACTGATGAGTGGAATCGTCAAACAAACATCGAACTTGTGGGGTTAGGAGTATTATTGGGTTGTGGTTTGCTATCGAAGCTAAGTATGATTGCTTTTGCGCCGACGATGTTGCTCGCGCTCGTTTTCGTAGCACGCTTCCAGCGCTGGCATTGGCGCAAGACAATTAGCGCACTGCTCATTGTCTTGAGCGTCGCCGCGTTGGTGAGCGGTGGGTATTTCATCCGCAACCTCGTCGTCTTCCAAGACATACTCGCTTGGCCCCTCGTCTTGTCCGCCAATGCGGTGCGCGTACAACCACTCGGCATCAACGAATGGCTCGACCTACTCGGACGACTCTATCGTTCCTTCTGGCTCGAATGGATTGGCATTCAACTCGACGCGCCGCTCCTGTGGTGGTTCACGCTCTTGACGCTCTTGGCAATTGGCGGTATCGCGCGTGGCTTATGGCTTATGGCGGATGGCTTATGGCGGATGGCTTATGGTGGATGGCGGATAGTTAATTCACGTTTGCTAAAGCACCGCTTCGCTGTCACGCTTCACGTTTCACGCTTTACGCCTCACGCTTCACTCATCGCGCTGGCTCTCGTTCACCTCGCCATCATCACCGTCTCATGGATTCGTTGGTCACAAACTGTGTTAGGCACAGGACAAGCGCGCTTAGGGTATCCCGCCCTGCCCATCCTCATCATCGCTCTTGCGCTCGGCTTACGCGCCATCGAACAAAACTTCATGCCACGCCTCACATCTTACTTACCACTGATTACTCCCTACGCCTCACGCTTCACACCTCACACGCTCCACCTCACCCTCGTTGCCTCTCTGTTCGCCGTCGCCCTCATCACACCATTGCGTTACCTCGCGCCGACGTACGCCCCTGCGCCACGCATCGCCGCGTTGCCCGCGAGCGCACAACCCATCCGCGCCACGTTCAAAGACAAAATGCGTTTGATTGGCTGGGAGCTCTCGGCGACGCAAGCTAAAGCAGGCGATACGTTGCAGTTATGGTTGTATTGGGAAGCGTTGAAAGATTTGACGGACGACGATTGGCTAAAGCTTCAACTGCTCGACGTGAACGACAGATTCTTATGGTTCAAAGACGGCTCACCCTCAGCAGGCCGCGACTCGACAGATTCATGGCAACGCGGCGAAAAAATCGCCTCGCTGCATCGCATCGTCATCCCCGCCGACGCGCCGCGCGGCGTCTATCGCTTGACTGTTGGCGTTCATCCTTACGGGCGCAAGAACTGGTTCCCCATTGATGAAGAAAATATGTGGATTGCGTTGAGCGATCAGTTAGTGTTGACGGAGTTAGTCATTGAGTAATTGTAACTACTCAGACCCTAAAGGTTTCGTTTGCAATTGGATATTAGCTGTTGGATATTAGGAGTCGGCTAGCAATATCCAATACCCAAGCATCTCATCTCCAATATCCCATTACCCTTACGGCTGTATGAAATCACGTTACGATTGGCTGTTCGTCTGTCTGCTCATCATCCTTCCCATTCTATTTCATTGGCGCATCCTCACTCCCAATACGCTAGACCGCGGCTCGTTTCCACAAGGCGATTTCGCGGAACAGTTCTACGCGTTCGCGCGCTTTGCGTACGACGAGCTCGCGCAAGGACGTTTGCCGCTGTGGAATCCCTACACCTATGCGGGGCATCCCTTCCTTGCCGATGTGCAATCGGCTGTGTTTTACCCACCCTCATTGCTCATCATGTTCATCGCGTCCTTCTTTGGCGGCTTCTCACTCTATTGGCTCGAATGGCAAGCGGTGTTGCATTTCTCGCTGGCCGGTGTGTTCACATTTTTATTCGCGCACCACATCTTGGCGTTAGAGAACGCCGACGCCTCATCGCGCTTCACACCTCACGCCTCGCGCGCCCTTCACACGCCACTCGCCGCCTTCCTCTCCGCCATCACCTTCGCCTTCGGCGGCTATCTCACCGCGTATCCCTCGCAACAGCTCGCCGTGTTAGAAACCGATGTCTGGCTGCCTCTCATTTTGCTGTGTATCAGTCGCGCGGTTGAATCGCAAGCCAAAACGTCATTCGCTATTCGCCATTCGCTGCTCGCGGGGTTTTTCTTGGGCATCGCCTTGCTCGCAGGTCATCCGCAATCGGCGTTGTATGTGTTGTTGGTAAGCATAGCATTCATGGCGTTTCACGGACGGCGGCAGAATTGGCGTTGGCGCGCTCTAATTTTGCGTAGCCTTGTGATGCTCGTTGTCGCCTTGGGCATCTCGGCGGCGCAATGGCTGCCTAGCCTTGAGTTCATGCAACTCTCGTCGCGCTCGCATCTGAATTACACCGACTACGCGCGCGGCTTCGAGCTCTTCGACCCCTTGCAAATGCTGCTGCCCGGCTCCGTCAGTTTCTACTCGCCGTTGTACATTGGCATCGCGCCGCTCGCGCTCATCGTTTGGGGCGTATGGCATGCCTACCACACGAAAACACGAGCGACACGACGCGCCATCACATTCTGGTTAGGTATGGCTATCGTTGCC
Organism: uncultured Anaerolineae bacterium; assembly: GCA_964509505.1. Taxonomy (GTDB): domain Bacteria; phylum Chloroflexota; class Anaerolineae; order JACRMK01; family JACRMK01; genus CAZDYP01. The sequence continues at coordinate 43,924 of CAZDYP010000008.1, forward strand.
TTGTTGCTCTCATTCGGCGGCAATTTGTTTTTCTATCCCATCTTGTACCTGTTCGCCCCCGCCTTCAATCTCTTTCGTCAACAAGAGCGCGCGGCGTTCATCGTTTCATTGGCAATGGCGCTGCTCGCGGGCTATGGCGCGCTCATGCTCACGTCGGCTTTGCCGCGCGACTGGCAGCGGCATCTGCGCCAATTCGCGCGTTGGTCTGTCGGGTTGCTCTGTGGCGCGTTGGTGTTTTTCCTGCTCACCTACTTCGCATGGCAGAATGTTCAGCTCGCGCGCGCCAGTCCCTTCCGCGCAGCAAGCGAGCGCGCAATGTGGTTGGTGTTGATGCTGCTGTTGTTGACGAGTGTGTTGTGGCTGCGTGTGTGGGGCAGACTCAAACGCGGGCGCTGGTTGGCCGTCGTCGTCGTCATCACCTTGCTCGATTTATTCACGATAAACTGGCAGACCAACTTTCAACCTATCCCCCCCGAAGCGCGCACACGCGCGCCGGCGTTCCTCGCGCCGCTGCTCGCAGACACGACGCTGTTCCGCACGTTCAACGAGTATCGCATCTTCGGCAACTTCGGCGCCCCGTTCCGCATCGAGGATACATGGGGCGCAAGCCCATTGCGTCTCGCGCGCTACGAACAATTTCACAAACTGCCAATGGAGCGCCTCTGGGCATTACTGAATGTGCAATACGTCATCACATGGCGCAAGACGCTGAACGTCCCCAGTGAAATTGTGGCGAGCGAACCCATCAATGAGCCAGAGACGACGTACGTGCATCGTCTGTTCAAGGTTTCGCCGCGCGCTGCGCTGGTTTCGCGCATCACCGTTGTCTCATCACAAGATGAAACCTTGAAGCTGCTCGGCTCACCCGACTTCGACTTCACACAACAAGCTATTCTTGCTGCGCCACTCGCAACCGCCTTGGGTGATGAGGTTGGGCGTATCACTTTCGTTTCACGCACCGCCAGCAGTTCTATATGGGAAACGCAAGCCTCAACGCCGCTGCTGTTCGTCTTAAGCGAGAACGATTATCCGGGTTGGCGCGCGTTCGTGGATGGACAAGCGACACCTATCATCCGCGCGAACTTCGTAATGATGGCTGTGCCTGTGCCAGCAGGCAACCATCGCATCGCATTCGTCTTCGACCCAATCAGCGTGAAGCTGGGCTTCGTCATCTCTGTATTGACATTGATGGGCATGGCGGCTAGTTGGGCGCTTGAGTGGTTCAAGCCCCAACACCCCAACCGACCAAGCGACCAAGCGACTAATTGACTACCCGACTATGCGCCCCCACATTTCCCCTAATCTCCCCTATTTCTCGCTGGCGATAACGCTCTGCGCGTTTGCCCTACGTCTCTGGCGCTTGGATGCCGTGTCGTTGCGCGGCGACGAAGCGTTTGACGCGCTGCATTCGCTGCAACCCATCAGCATTGTTCTTTATCAAAATATGTTCGGGCAAACCTATCCCCCCCTTTATCATCTCATGCTGCATGGGTGGTTGTCATGGGCGGGGCTAGTCGAACTGAGCGCGCGTTTCATCGCCTTTGCCGCGGGCGTGTGGCTCGTTCCCATCACGTACCGCTTGGCGCAAACTTGCTTCGGAGAAACCACCGCGCGAGTCGCCGCCTTGCTCGCCGCGCTCAATCCCTTTTTAATTTGGCACGCGCAAGACGGGCGCATGTATTCCCTATTAGCTACCTTGTCCGCCTTGATGACGCTGTTCGCGCTAAGGGTATGGGCGCAAGGCGCCGCGGCGCCGCGGCGCCGCGGCGCAGGAACGAAGAATGACCAACTGCCTTTCAATCCGCAATCCGCTATTCGCTATTCGCTATTCGCCTACATCCTCTTCGCCACACTCAACGCCCTCAATCACTACTTCGCCTACTTAGCCATCGTTTCACTCAACCTCGTCGCGCTTTATGTCGGTTGGCATCGGCGGTGGTCGTTCCCATTCTTTGCAAAATGGTGCGGCGCGAATGTCGTCGTCGGTGTATGTGCGTTGCTATGGCTTGCGCCCGCCTGGCCCCATCTCTCAGGACACAGCGAGCCATGGATCGTGCCCGTCTCGCTGTTCGACGTGTTGCGCCGCAGCTTCAGCGCTTATTCACTAGGCACAACTATCAGCTGGTTACAAGCCTTGCCTTTTTTATTTGTGTTCATCGCCTTAACCGCGCTTGGCAGTTGGAATTGGGGATGGGGGCTTTGGAAGTCAGAAGTCATCATTTTCCTATGCATACTTCCCCTGCTCATCACCGCCTCCATTTCGCGGTGGCGGCCTGTCTATGACGAAAAGTTTCTCATCTTCATTGCGCCGTTATACCTGATACTCGTCGCGCACGGTATTATCGCGTTGCCGTTGCGCTGGTCCGTGCGGCTAGGCGGGTTGGCGTTCATTGCGTGCGGTCTGACGCTCTCGCTGCTAAACTATCATTTTGATTCGCAATTTGCCAAAGCTCCACCCTGGCGCGAGTTGACGCGCGCGATACTCTCACACAGTCACGCAGGCGAGGTGGTCGTGTACAATTATCCTGAACCCGCATTGTTGTATCAGTTCAAAGCGCAAAGCGTATGGCGCGAAGAGCAATTGGTATTGCTTCCCAAAGCGACACAAGGCGATGCGGCGACGGCAAAGCCACAAAGCACAGAAACCGTTGGAGTCGAGCTCACTCACTTGAGCGCACAGGTCGAGCGCATTTGGTTCGTGCCGTTGACGACAGCGAATTGGGATAAGGAGGGCGCCGTCGAGCGTTGGCTCGCGCGTTTCACGGACCGCGATTTTGAATTATCCTTCGGGGCGCTCAAACTACAACGCTATCTGACGCCGCAAGCCTATCGCAAACTCTGGACACCCCTCAACGCCGACTTTGCTGATGGCATTCGTCTCTTGGCATATCGCTTTGAATCAGCGCCGGCGATGATTCAACTCACGCTCTATTGGCAAGCGACGGGACGCATCACGAAAGATTACACCGTCTTCACGCACCTGCTCGATGCGACAGGCTCCCTCCGCGCGCAACAAGACAACCCGCCTGTCGGCGGCGCGTATCCGACGACGACATGGCAAACCGACACGGTCATCGTTGACCGCTATGCTATAATCATCCCGCCCGATTTGCCCGCAGGCCGCTATCACTTTGAAGTCGGTTTATACGATGCGAGCGGCGCGCGCTTGCGAATGGGCAATGACGACAAAGTGATTTTTGGTGAGTTCGTGAAGTAGAAAGTAAAGAGTAAAAAGTAATTCGTAAAAAGCTCTCCATTACTTTTTACTTTCGACTGTTCTCTGAGTTTCATGCTCCAATCTCTCAAACTATCCAACACCCAATACCTCGTTGCAGTATGTATCACACTCGGCGTCCTCGCAGGCGCGGCGGTGTCTTTCGTCAATCCCTTGATTGCCTTCGCAGCCCTCGCAGGCATCATCGCCTGCGTCGTGTTAATGCGCGACGCGCTCTGGGGTTTATACAGCGTGATGGCAGTCGTCACCTTGTTGCCCTTCGCTGCGATTCCGTTAAACGTCGGCTTCTCGCCCACGTTTCTCGATCTGGCAACGGTGATGCTCGTCGCCGTGTGGCTCATGCAAGTCGCAACGGGCAAGCGTCAAGGGTGGCTTGCCACGCCGCTCGATGCGCCCCTCCTCATCTTTCTGACACTCGCGTTTTTCTCGTTCATCATGGGCTTGAGCTTCGCCGGCTTGACCGTCAACGTGCTGCGCCACTTCGTCGAAATCATCATCGCGATTGGTCTCTACTTCGTCGTCGTCAACCTGCTGCACGATATACGCGCCTACGAGCGCACGGCGCAGCTGTTCATGTTGCTGGGCTTCGCCGCCGCATTGGGCGGCATCGTGCTATATACTTTACCCGACGAGTTGGCGATTCGTTTGCTCTCGCTGTTACGCGTGTTCAAGTATCCGACAGGCGACGGCATTCTGCGCTTTATCGAAGATGATCCCTCGTTGCCAAAGCGCGCTATCTCGACTTCGGTTGACCCTAACGTGTTGGGCGGCATGTTGATTCTGGTGACAGCGCTCACGGTGCCTCAGCTGGTGGTCGTGCGCGGCTTATTCCCACGCCGTTGGCTCGCGCCGATGGTGGGTGTCATGGGCGTGTGTTTGCTGCTGACGTTCTCGCGCGGCTCCCTGTTAGGCGTCGTCGTCGCAGCGGTATTCATCGGTTTCGCATGGCTGGCACGTCGCCTGTCTCCTATCGCAGCGGCAAGCCTCACCATCGTCAGTGCGCTTGCCCTGGCTTTGCTCGGTTTCGGTCTCTTGTTGGTTTTGCCATTCACCCAAGCATACGCGCAGCATCTCATCGAAGGCTTACAGGGGCAAGATCGCGCAACGCTGATGCGCTTTGGCGAATACAAAGACGCGCTCACCCTCATTGCGCGCTATCCATTTTTCGGCGTGGGCTTTTCGGGCGTGCCAGACATTGACCTCTATCGCGGCGTGTCGTCGGTGTATTTGTTGATGGCAGAAGAAATGGGCTTGATTGGCGTGAGCGCGTTCGCATTCATTATGATTGTTTTCTTTTGGCATGGCTGGCGCGTTCAGCAAGGCGAGTTCGATCCCCTGTTGATCGGTTGCATGGCAGCAGTGTTGGGCGCGCTAGTCGGCGGCGTCTTCGATCACTATTTCTTCAACCTCGACTTCCCACATTCGGTCACGTTGTTTTGGGTGTGCGTGGGCTTGGGCATGGCGCGCGCGCACCAATTGGCGAACCGTTCCCGTTCCAGTTTTCAGTTGCAAGCGTCACCCTGAGTAGTGGGACTACAAACTGGAACTGCATACTGAATTATGGAATTTCGACTACCTACTTTGCCACACACGCAGACGGTTACGCTCGCGCGTTGGCGCAAACAAGCAGGCGAGCCTATCGTCGCACATGAGACGTTGCTCGAAGTGTATTCGGCGGACTTCGATTGGGACATCCCCGCGCCATGCGACGGCACACTGCAAGTGATTCATGCGCAGGCAGGCGCCCAAGTGACGACAGGCGATGTGTTGGCAGTCATCGCGGCCGATACCGCCAAGTCAACAGTGGACAGGGCCGACAACGCCGAGTTAGCAGCCCACAGTGAGCCGCCAGCCGCCATAAACCATCAGCCAGCTGCTATGGCGCACCCTGCGCGTGTCGCAGGACGCCCCACACCCGTCGCCGCGCGTATCCTTGCCGCGCACAATCTCGACGCCGCACAAGCACAAGGCACAGGGATTGGCGGCCGTGTCACCAAAGCTGATGTGCTAACCTTGCTCAATGCTGAACAACGACAAGCGCAGAGCGCCGAGCATTATCCAATATCCACTGTCCAATATCCACGCTCTTCATTATTCATCGAGATAGACATGACCCGCGTGCTGGAACACTGCGACGAACATCAAGCTATGTGGCAACGCCGCGAAGGGTTCGCGTTGACCCCCTTGCCATTCATCGTGTTGGCAACAGTGAGCGCGCTTAAAGCGTTGCCTATCATCCGCAGCATTCCTGCGCCCGATGGAGTTTGGCTTCGTAGCGCCTGCGCTGTGGTTGTGGCAGGGCATCTCATCACACACGCCGACAATTACAATTTGCTCGGCTTGGCGCGACGATTACAATGTCCCGCGTCAACCAGCGACATGCCGCATCAAGCCTTCGTTGTGCAAGCGCGCGGGTTGTGGCATGATGACGAGTCAACAACACCCTTGCTCTATACGACGTGGCTTGCGTCCGCTGCAGCCGCGAGTCTCACAGTGGGCGCATGTCGCAAGCGTGTAGTCGTGGTGAATGATGCGTTGGCGATTCGTTCTCGAATGTATGTGGGTTTGACCTTCGACGCGCGCATCATTGATGAAGCATTGGCAGAAACCTTTTTGTCACACCTGAAAGAAAGTTTAGAACGGTCGGCGCAACGCTGACCGTTGACAAATGCTTGAACCAGCTTACGATTATGGTATGATTGGTGTTGAGGTGATTGCATGGCTGTGCGTGAAATCAAATTAGTGCCCGATCCCATCTTGCGCCAGAAGGCAAAGAAAGTCGCCAAAGTGACGCCTGCGGTACAGAAGCTTATAGACGACATGACCGAGACCATGCGCGATGCGAACGGGGTCGGTTTGGCTGCGCCGCAAGTAGGCATCTTGCAGCGTATCCTCGTAGTCGAGGTGAAACGCGACGAGCAGCATCCAGATATTCAAGAAGGCTTTTATCAATTAGTCAATCCTGAAATCACAGGCGTGAGCAAGGAGATGGAAGAAGGGCGCGAAGGGTGTCTCTCGATTCCGGGTTACGTGGGCGATTTGGATCGGCACGTCGCCGTCGAGGTCAAAGCGCTTGACCGCCATGGCAAGCCCATCAAGATACGCGCCCATGGCTATCTGGCGCGCGTCTTGCAACATGAGGTTGACCATCTCGAAGGCATCCTCTATCTTGATCGCTTGAAGAGTCCTGACAAGTTGTACGAATTGAAAGAAGACGAGCGGGCGCCGAAGGAGTAAATGAGTAAACAAGGAATGAGGAAACGAGGAACGAGGAGAGGGGACGACTACTTTGACTCGTTGACTCGTTGACTCGTTGACCTATGAGAATTTTAGCGGTTGACGTCGGCACAGGCACACAAGATATTCTACTCTTCGACAGTGCGCGTGAAGTGGAGAACTGTCTGAAGCTGGTGATGCCTTCGCCGACCATCTTGGTTGCAGAACGCATCAAACAAGCCACCGCGCGGCGACAACCCATCGTGTTGACCGGCGCCATCATGGGCGGCGGTCCGTCCAATTGGGCGGCAGAAGAGCACATCCGCGCAGGCCTCAAAGTCTATGCGACGCCGCCTGCCGCGCTCTCGTTCAACGACGAGTTGAGCAAGGTCGAGGAGTTCGGCGTCGTCATCGTCTCCGAAGCTGAAGCGCGACGTTTGCAACACGACGAGTCCTGCGAGCCCATCGTCATGCGCGATTTTTATTTGGAGCAGATTGAGCGCGCTTTTGCGGCGTTTGGCGTGGCATTGCGCGTGGATGCGTACGCCGTCGCCGTTTTCGATCATGGCAACGCGCCGCCGGGCTATTCGGACCGCCGCTTCCGTTTCGACTTCATCGCTAACACAGTGCAGCCGCACGCGCAGGCAGAACGTGAAACCTATCGCAGCCTCGCGTCGTTTGCGTTTATGCGCGACGCGCTCCCGCCGCGTATGACGCGGATGATTGCGACCGCCAACTCGATTGATAGCGACCTGCCGTTGTTGCTGATGGACACAGCGCCCGCCGCCGTGCTGGGCGCATTGGAAGATCCACGCGCGCGCGCGTTGTCGCGCGCGCTCGTGGCGAATATCGGTAACTTCCACACACTCGCCTTTCACATTGGCGCGGGCAAGATCAACGGTGTATTCGAACATCACACAGGCGAATTAACGCAAAGCGAGCTTGAAACGTATTTGACCAAACTCGCGCGCGGCGAAATCACTAACGATGAAGTATTCAACGACATGGGACATGGCGCGTTGGTGTTTGATAAAGCTGCGCCCGCGCCGACCGAGCTCGTCGTGATTGGTCCGCGCCGCGGCCTGTTGCGCGCTTCCAAACTCAATCCATACTTCGCTGTGCCACATGGCGACATGATGATCGCAGGATGCTTTGGGTTGATTCGCGCGATGGCGCTGCATAAACCAGAGTGGCAAGAAGAGATTGAGCGAGCGCTGGGAGCATAACGACCATGAAAATTCACGTGATTTATGACCAAGCTACCCCCGAACAGATACAAGAGATGCTCGAAGTGTATGGTGTGCTCATCAAAGTGGCGGTGGATGTTGAACGCGAAATTCTCGCAGGCGGCGGCGAGTATCATTCTGATTGTGAAGAAGTGTTACTGAATGAAGGTTGCCAACAAGGTGATATCTGGGGAGCAAACTGGAGTGTGATGGGTGAAGTAGAATGTGAAGCATTCATGAACATTCGCCCGCGTGATAACAATTTCTCGACGACGGTTGAAGACCCAGAAATTTGTCGGCGTGTAGTTGAAATTACGTTGCAACGCCTAGGAGTAGGACATGGATAAACAGAGAAAACGAGAGCGATTTTTGCAGGCCCCCTTGCCGATTCGTCTAGGCAACATCGCCGCCAACTTGGCACGCATAGATGCTTTCTCGCAAAATCCTCAACAGGGTATCATTGCGTCACGGATGATTGATGAAAGCAAACATTTTTGCGAATGGGCCGGACTAGAAATCGCCAAGAGAGATATTAAACTGTCGCACACCTTGCTAGTTTTACAGCGTCAGCTAGTGCGCTGGGAACACCACCTCACGGAAATCTATGCTGATCCCGTGCGCCGTGCTGAGATGGCGGAGATAGCCAGAGCATGGTCTAATCACCTATTGATCCTATCTGGTGTGCTGAAAACAGGCGTGGAACGCGCCAAGCGCTCTACCGCACTCTCAGACAACTAGGATTATGTGGCATCACTACTTGCAACCCTCCTCCATTGACGAAAGCCTCGCGCTCCTCGCGCAACACCACGAGCAAGCGCGTATCATCAACGGCGGCACAGATTTGCTGATCGAAATTGAGCGCAAAATCCGCGCGCCAGCGGTGGTGATTGATGTGAGTCGTGTGATGGACTTGAACGCGATTCATATCGAGGGTGAGGTGGTTCGCATCGGCGCGAGCGTGACACATAACCAAGTGGTCGCGCATCCCGTTTTGCGTGAGCGCGCGTATGCGCTAGTGCGCGCGTGCTGGGAGGTGGGTGCGCCACAAATTCGCAATCGCGGCACTGTCGCGGGCAATCTCATCACCGCATCGCCCGCCAATGACACCATCACGCCCTTGTGGGCGTTCGGCGCGACGGTCACGCTCAAGAGCGTGCGCGGAGAGCGCGTGCTGACATTTCCCGATTTTTTCAAGGGCGCGCGTCGCACGGCGCTCGCGTCCGATGAGCTGTTGACAGAGATTGCCTTCCCGTTGCCATCGCCTCAGGCGCGCAGTGCGTTCTTGAAGTTGGGCTTGCGACGCACGCAAGCCATTTCAGTTGTGAATGTGGCAGTAGCGCTAGAGTTCCTCGCGGGGAGATTAGGGGAGATTAGGGGCAATCGGATTACGCTTGGTGCCGTAGCGCCGACGATTGTCGAAGCGACGGAAGCGCAACACTTTTTGTTGGGCAAAACGCTGGACGATGCGACGATTGATGCCGCAGCGTGTTTAGCGCGGAAAGCCGCGTCGCCAATTGACGATGTGCGCGGCACGGCAGACTATCGTCGTGCAATGATCGGCGTGCATGTCGCGCGCGCACTACGCCAACTGCGCGACGGCACAGAACGCAACGGGTTTCCAGCGAAACCTGTGATGTTGTGGGGCAGCTCCTCAATGCCCAATGCCCAATCCCCAATGCCCAATGCCAACTTGTCTATCGAAACGACTGTGAATGGCAAACACTATTCCGTCGCGGGGGCGCATGACAAAACATTGCTGCGTTTTTTGCGCGAAGATTTGCGGCTCACCGGCACGAAAGAAGGCTGCGCAGAAGGCGAATGCGGCGCATGCACCGTGTTCTTGGATGGCGTCGCGGTGATGAGTTGTCTCGTGCCTGCCGCGCGCGCGCAGGGAGCAAGCATCACGACGATTGAAGGCATACAGGAAACTCGACTGCATCCGTTACAACAAGCGTTGATTGAAACAGGTGGCGTACAATGCGGCTACTGCACACCAGGCTTTGTGATGAGCGGGGTGAAGTTGTTAGAAGAGAATCCATCGCCCACGCTGGCGGACATTCAACAAGCCCTCACGGGCAATTTGTGTCGTTGCACAGGCTACGCAAAGATTGTGCAGGCGCTGGCGCAAGCGGCAAAGGAGAGTCAACCTGGTGACTGACTACATTCAGGCGGTGATGAGCAAGGCGTCGTATGAAATTCTGGACGCTGCCGCCTTGTACGGCAAAATTCACGGCTTGCCAGGAGGTATGCCAATGAGCCAACCCTCGCAGAGTGTCGCAAAATCCTACAAGCAGTGTTAGCGGATTGGATCGTCTTGCCGGCGAAGATACTACGACAGGCTAACATGGAGTATGATGAGTGGGAGAAGTGGTGAGACGCGAAAGACTTCTTGGCGCATTAGGCGAATCGCATACACGGGTTGATGCGTTCGGCAAAGTCACAGGCGCAACACATTTTCCCGGCGACATCAACTTGCCGAATCAGCTATGGCTGAAAACACTTTACTCACGCCGTCCCCATGCGCGTATCAAACGGTTGGCGGTGTCGCGCGCCGAGCGTGCGTCTGGCGTCGTCAAAGTGCTTACGGCGCGCGATGTGCCGGTCAACGAGTTTGGCCTTATTGTATTCGACGCGCCAGTGTTGGCGTATGACGTGGTGCGATGGATTGGCGAGAAGGTCGCGCTCATCATCGCCGAGACAGAAGCGCAAGCGGCGCGCGCGCTTGACTTGATTGAAGTCGAGTACGAAGATTTGCCCATCCTTGCCACCCCACACGAGGCGATGAAAGCCGGCGCGCTGCAAATTCACCCGCAACACGCGGGCAACATTCTGAAACACATTCCGATTCGCAAGGGCGATGTGGCGCGTGGGTTCGCAGAGTCGGACGTGATTGTGGAGGGCGACTACTTCACGCCGATGCAAGAACACGCTTATCTGCAACCCGAAGCGGGCGTGGCTTACGTAGATGATGAGGGGCGCGTGACGGTGCAAGTGGCGGGCCAGTGGACGCACGAAGATCAACAGCAAATCGCCCATGCGCTTGGCTTGCCCGACAATCAAGTGCGCGTCATCTATCCCGCGATTGGCGGAGCGTTTGGCGGACGCGAGGACATGAGTGTGCAAATCATTCTCGCGCTCGCGGCATGGCGACTCAATCAAATGGGCATTCGTCGTCCCGTGAAAACGATTTGGTCGCGCGCAGAATCTATCCTGTCACATCACAAACGTCATGCGATGTGGATACATGCGAAATGGGGCGCGAAGCGTGATGGCGCACTCGTCGCCGCGCAAGTTGAGGTGATTGCCGATGCGGGCGCCTATGCGTACACTTCGACGAAAGTGTTGGGCAACACGGCGGTCACCTGCACGGGACCTTATGAGTGGCCACACGCGCAGGTGGATTGTTACGCGGTCATCACGAACAACATTCCCGCGGGCGCGTTTCGCGGCTTTGGCGCGCCACAAGGCCATTTCGCTGCTGAACAACAAATGAACAAGTTGGCAGAAAAACTTGGCATAGACCCTGTCGCGCTACGTTTGAAAAATCTGTTACGTGCCGGCTCGCTCACAACGACACAGACGCCACTGCCCGGCGGCAGCGTCGCGTTGCCGCAAGTGGTGGAGGCGTGCGCGCAAGCAGCCCATTGGGAAATCCCCACTCCCCCCTCCCAATCTCCCAATGCTAACTTCCAATCAAACATCAAACATCAAACATCAAACATCGTATTGGGGCGAGGGTTCGCCTGCGCCTTCAAGAACATCGGTTTCTCCTTTGGCTTTCCTGAAGGCGCAACGGCAACGATTGAATTGCATGGCACAGCGCACATTGAGCGAGCTGTGTTGAAGATTGCGAGCGCCGATTGCGGGCAAGGCGCACACACCGTTTGCCGACAGCTGGCTGCCGAAGCGTTAGGCTTGCGCGTGGCCCAAATCGAGTTGGTGGTGAGCGACACAGCGACGAGCGGCAACTTCGGCAGCGCCAGCGCGTCACGCTCGACGTTCTTCGCGGGCCATGCGATTCGCGGCGCGGCGCAGCTTGCCTTGCAACAATGGCAAGAGGAAGAGCGTCCTGTCACGGCAACCTATCGCTATCAAGCGCCGCCCACAGAGAACTTCGACCCGCTTACAGGCAAATCGTCGCCGAATATCGCTTATGGCTACGTCGCGCAAGTCGCCGAGGTTGAAGTGGATACAGAGACGGGACAACTCTATGTGAAGCGGGTGTGGTGCGCGGACGACGTGGGCAAAGCGGTGAACCCGCAATTGATTGAAGGACAAATCGAGGGTGGCATCGTACAAGCGATTGGCTACGCTGTCACCGAAAATTTTGTGACGAAAGATGGGCGAGCGCTGACGCCGTACTTCAGCAATTACTTGATACCCGGTGTGCTGGATGTGCCTGAACACATCGAATCCATCATCCTCGAATATCCCGA
>CAZDYP010000009.1:0-29166 GCA_964509505.1 uncultured Anaerolineae bacterium
GCGCGAACATCTTTGTGGATTGGCGGGCACGCATCTTGATCCACAAGTGGTAAAAATCTTCTTGAAGGAATTTGCTACCCTCACTTAGTTTCCCCAAAACACTTTTGCCTTCCCCTTGAGCTTGATAACGTCTGGTTCATCCCATCGCCAATCAAATTGATGTAGCGACGCGCAACCACCACCCATACTCATCTTTACAGCGGCAATTCATCGTCCACTTCGATGCGCCGTCGTTTTGCCATCACCGTTTGTTGCGTCTGCGGATTGAAACCCTCTTTCTTATATATCTCCCAATACAAAACTGTACCGCGCCGTTGCCACCATTGAACGCATGGCAAGATGTCACGCACAGTTTAGCGTTATCTGTAAACACGGTCCCCGCCTCAGCCTACCACCAGCAGCTTTGCTAGGATAGTGTCCCTTGTGCCGGTTATGCGGGACAAGGGGCATGTACTCAGCTCTCAACCATCAAACCCACTGTCTTCATATACTATCGAAAGCACGTTTTTCGTTTGCTATCCCTTATGCTAGAATCACGAGGTATGGAAGAACTGGCTCTCTTTCCACTGAACACGGTCTTGTTCCCCAACATGCCGCTCGCGTTGCACATTTTCGAGGAACGCTACAAGATGATGATTGGACGCTGCATCGAGGAGGATACGCCTTTTGGCGTCGTGTTGATTCGTGAAGGACGCGAAGTGGGCGGCGCAGCGATTCCATTCACCGTCGGCACGACCGCACACATCATCAACGTCGAGCGGCTGGACGAGGGGCGCATGAACCTCATCTGTGTTGGGCGTCAGCGTTTTCGCCTGAACAGCGTCGCGCAGCGTACCCCGTATCTCATTGGGCGCGTCGAATACGCGCCGCATGAGTTGGGTGAGCGCGATGCGGTCTATGGTATGGTCGTCGAGGTGCGCGAGCTGTTCATGGAATACCTGCGTCTGTTGGCGACGATTGTGGATGTGGAGATGAACTTCACGGCATTGCCGCCCGATGCGGACAACTTAGCCTATGGCGTCGCAGCTGCCATCCAAATCGCAAATACTGAGAAGCAACAATGGCTCGAAAATGATTCGGTGCAACAAATTTTGTGGGACGAAGCGCAACGTCTTCCGAAAGAGATTGTGCGCTTGAAAATGCTAGCGGAGTTAGAGAAGGAAAACAGACGGCGTGCGGAAAAGAAGATTGGTCCCTTCTCGCCGAATTAGTCATTAGTCGCTAGTCGCTAGCGACTAACGACTAGCGACTAATGACTAGCGACTAATGACTAGCGACTAACGACTACAAGGAGAGAATGATGCAACTCAACGTCAAACAAGGCGCGGTTCAGCATGAAGCAGCAGACGCTATCATCATCAATCTATTTGAAGGCGTGACGGAGCCGAGCGGCGCGACAGGCGCAGTGGACAAAGCGCTTGGCGGCATGATCGCCGATGTGCTGATGAGCGGCGATTTCAAAGGCAAGCTCAACGCTACGCAAATTTTTTATCCGCGCGGCGCGATTCCTGCGAAACGTGCGATACTGGTCGGTTTGGGCAAACCAGATAAATTCGGCTTAGAGCAAGCGCGCCAAGCTGCTGCTGCCGCCATCAAACGCGCGCGTGACTTGGGCGCGAAGACTGTGGCGACGATTGTGCATGGCGCGGGCATAGGCAACCTGAACGCGCAAGCCGCCGCGCAAGCATTAGTGGAAGGGACGATGTTGGGTCTCTATCGCTTCAATGATTTCAAACAGAAAGACGACAACCATCAGAAAGATGTTGAGCAGGTGACGATTGTCGAGTTCGACGCGGCGAAGCTGGATGCGATTAACGCGGGGGTGAAAATTGGCGCAGCGATTGCCGGCGGGCAAATCGTCGCACGCAATCTGTCGAATCAGCCGGGCAACGTGGCGACGCCGACCTATCTTGCCAACGCCGCGAAGAAAATCGGCGCCGAGTATGACATGAATGTGACGGCGTTGAGCTTCGAGGAATGTAAAGCGTTGGGGATGGGGATGTATTGCGGCGTCGCGCAAGGCACCGATGAGCCGCCGCAATTCATTGTGATGGAACACAATGCGGGCAAGGGCATGGACACCGTCGTGTTGATTGGCAAGGGCATCACCTTCGATAGCGGCGGCATCAGCATCAAGCCAACCGATGGTATGTGGGACATGAAGCACGACATGTCGGGCGGCGCGGCGGTGATTGGCGCGATGCAAGCCGTCGGCGCGTTGTCCATTCCGTTGCACGTCGTTGGCATCGTGCCCGCGACGGAAAATTTGTTGAGCGGCAAGGCGTTCAAGCCCGGCGACATCTTGCGCGCGATGAACGGCAAGACCATCGAGATTCAAAGCACCGACGCGGAAGGGCGTCTGGTGTTGGGCGATGCGTTGTGTTACGCCAAGCGTTTCAATCCGAAAGGCGTGATTGACATGGCGACGTTGACGGGCGCTTGCACCGTCGCATTGGGCAAAGTGTGCGCAGGTTTGCTGACGAACAACGCCGAGCTGGCGAACAAAGTGAAAGCGGCGGCAGACAAAACGGGCGAGCGTGTATGGGAGTTGCCCTTGTGGGACGATTACAACGAGCTCATCAAAAGCACGTTTGCCGACATGAAGAACACGGGCGGGCGCGGCGGCGGCGCGATTACAGCGGCGGCGATTCTCAAAAATTTCGTAGATTTCCCGTGGGTGCATCTCGACATTGCGGGCATGGCGTATGGCGACGACGAAAAAGGGTACAACGTCAAAGGCGCGACGGGCTATGGCGCGCGGTTGTGCGTGGAGCTGCTACGCAGTTGGAAGTAGGCATGAGACGCGAGAGGTGATGCGTGAAGCGTGAACCGTGATGCGTGATACGCAAGTAGGAGAGCAAGACCTGAATTTCGCACCCGCGCCGTGCGCATGGGCAAGGTCGCGCGGGTCAGCGAAGTGAATGCGCAATGGTGGCAATTGGGCGACGCGCGTTTGCATCGCCTAGATTGGATGGATTGAGGATAAACCCATGACACCTGACGAGCGGTTGCAAAAAATCGAAGCATACGGCAACGCCTACGATTATCTGGTCGAGGCGTTGACGCAGTTTCCCAAAGAGCTCTGGCAATATCGCCCCGCGCCCGACGATTGGAGCATCCATGAGCTGATCATCCATATCGCCGACAGTGAAGCGAATAGCTTCATTCGGTGTCGGCGCGCCGTTGCCGAACCGGGTTCGGCGGTGCTTGGTTACGACGAGGCGCAGTGGGCGCGCGCGCTCAACTATCACGCGCAAAGCACCGACGACGCGCTGCTGCTGTTCAGGTGGTTGCGCGGCAACACGTACAGCCTGATCAAGATGTTGCCTGAAGCGGCTTGGTCACAGACGATAGTGCATTCCGAGAATGGCGTGATGACGCTCGACGATTGGCTCACTGTCTATACGGCGCACGTGCCGGAGCATGTGGAGCAGATGCAACGAAACTATGAGGCTTGGTTGGCGGCAAATGGCAGATAGCGTGTAGCGGATAGCAGACGAAGCGTGAGGCAGAGTATGTGCGACGCGCGGGGTTTGCGTTGATGGCGTACTTGGCGGTGCATGACAAAGCAGCGAAAGACGAAGCGTTCATCAAGTTCTTGCCTGTCATCAAAACTGGCGCGACCGACGAGGGCAATTTCGTGAAGAAAGCCGTCAACTGGGCGTTGCGACAAATCGGCAAACGCAACGCGAAGCTGAATCGTGCCGCCATCAAAACTGCGTGCGAGATACAGAAGATGGATTCCAAAGCGGCGCGGTGGGTGGCGGCGGATGCGTTGCGCGAGCTGATGGGCGAGGCGGTGCAGGGAAGGTTACAAAAAAAGTGGTGATAACCCAGTGTAAAAGAGGCGCTTATGGTCCGCACATCTATCAAGTGGTTGTATTACATCACTCACATTGATAATATTCCCTCAATTGTACGTAAAGGCATTTTGTCGCATGAACAAATCGAACAACTGCAAATTCCTTTTACGCCCATCTACGACGCGCAAATTGTATTGAGCCGCCAAAACAAATCAGCTCCAAATGGTAAGAGTTTATGGAGCTTTGCCAATTTATATTTCCAACCACGTAATCCTATACTCTATCGCGTAAAAAGCGAAAAATCTGCGAGCGACATCGTAGTAGTAGCTGTTAGGCGAGAAATTTTGAACCAGCCTAACAGCTTTGTTACAACGGGGAATGCAGCTAGCCTTGCAACTGAAATCCGACAACCTACAGCAAAGCTAATCACCCAAATTAAAAAAAATACTTTCAAGGATTGGTGGTCAACTATTGACGATTCTAAACGAGAAATCATGGCGGAATGTCTAGTACCCGATAGAGTGCCCCCTGAACTTATAGACACAATTTTTGTGGCTAATCACGAGTCGCGTGATAAGCTGCTTAATCTGTTGCCTAAGTCTAATATGTCGGTGGTTGTCCAACCCAAACTGTTTTTCCAAGCCACAAAGCAGATTGCTCTGACGCCACGCCTCACTGTGATTGAGGGCGATATGTTCTTCTCTGAAATGCAAACCTTGACCGTGAGTGTAAATTGCGTCGGCGTCATGGGCAAAGGGCTTGCTTCCCGCGTCAAATATCAGTACCCAGATGTGTATGTATTCTATCAGGATGTATGCAAACGTCGCGTTTTACGCATGGGCAAGCCTTTTATTTACAAACGCGAGTTCTCTCCGATGGAATCTCCAGCTGCTGATACCGATGATAATGGCAATGGGGCTCATCGCGTCTGGTTCTTGCTATTTCCTACCAAACAGCATTGGCGACAAAATTCAGATGTCAATGGAATTGCACAAGGGCTAGAATGGGTTAAGGCTAACGCACTCAAAGAGGGCATACAGTCATTGGCTTTGCCTGCATTAGGATGTGGACTGGGCAACTTGGAATGGAAAGAAGTCGGGCCGCTGATGTGCCAAGCTCTAAAGGAACTCAATATTCCCATACAGATCTACTTGCCCACTGAAAAGAAAGTGCCCGATGATGAATTAACCAAAAAATTTTTGCTGGGCACTAAACCATAACCCGCTATAGCTGAAACCGATAACTCTATGCACAAACATCAACTTTCGACTATCTTCACCCAAGCCATCCGACAAGCACAACAACAAGGCACATTGCCCTCGTTCACTATACCCACGATTGAAGTCGTGCGCCCTGCCGACGAAAAGTTTGGCGACTATGCGGTGTCGGTCGCCATGAAGCTGGCGCGTGAGGCGAAAATGTCGCCGCTCCAAATCGCGCAAGCCATCGCCGCGCAGACGCCCCGCGACGGCATGATCGGCAAGGTCGAGGTCGCGCCGCCGGGTTTCATCAACATTCGTTTGAATGAAACATTTCTTGCGGAGCAGGTCAACGCAATTTTGCAAGCGGGCAGAACGTTTGGCAATGTGGATGTGGGGCAGGGCAAGCGCGCGATGGTCGAGTTCGTCAGCGCGAACCCGACGGGTCCCTTGCATATCGGGCGCACGTGGGGCGCAGTCGTTGGCGATACGCTCGCGCGCTTGCTGGAAGCGAGCGGCTATCAGGTCACGCGCGAATACTACTTCAACAACGCGGGACAACAAATGCGGATGCTGGGTGAGTCCGTGCGCGCGCGGTATCTTGAATTGCTGGGGGTGCCGACGACCTTTCCTGAAGGCGGTTATCAAGGCGAGTACATCTACGACATCGCGCGCAACATCATTGACGAGTTGGGCAACACGTGGCGTGAAGAGGATTGGTCGAGGTTCAAAGAACGCGCCGAGGCATGGATGTTTGCCAACATCCGCAAGACGCTGGAGCGCATGGGCATCGTGTTCGATGTGTGGTTCAACGAGAACGATTTATACAAAGGCGCGATTGACGAAACATTGAAGCGATTGCGTGAACGAGGTTACGCCTACGCAAAGGATGGCGCAGTCTGGTTCAAAGCGATGGAGTTCGGCGCAGACAAAGATCGGGTGCTGATTCGCTCTAATGGCGAGCCGACCTATCGCATGCCTGATATCGCCTATCACGTCAATAAGTTGGGGCGCGGCTTTGATTTGATCGTCAACGTCTTCGGCGCAGACCACAAAGACGAATATCCCGACGTCATTGCGGGCGTGCGAGCGTTGGGACTGGACGCCGAGCGCATCCGCGTCGTCATTCACCAGTTCATCAACCTCGTGCGTGATGGCAAGCAAGTGCGGATGAGTACGCGGCGCGCGAACTACGTCACGCTCGACGACTTGCTGGATGAGGTGACATTTACACACCCTGAATCGGGCGTGACGATTCCCGGCAAAGATCCCGTGCGTTTCATGCTGCTCACGCGCTCGGCAAACTCGGCGATGAACTTCGACATTGGGTTAGTGACCAAGACGACCAACGAGAATCCCGTCTATTACGTGCAATATGCGCACGCGCGCATTGCCAGCATCATCCGCGAGGCGAAGGAGCGCGGGCAGTATTATGACGATGGCGATGTGCGCTTGCTGACGCGGCCTGCCGAGTACGCGCTCATTCGCAAACTGCTCGAACTGCCTGAACAAGTGGAAAACGCCACGCGGCAACTGACGCCGCACCTACTCTCGCATTACGCGCAGAGCCTCGCATCAACCTTTCACGCCTTTTATCACGATTGCCGCGTGTTGCCCGGCGAGGGCGTCGCGCTCGACTTAAGCCAAGCGCGCATGAAGCTAGTGCGCGCCACAAAGCAGGTGTTGGCGCGGACGTTGGGGTTGATGGGGATGAGCGCGCCGGAGAGCATGTGAAATGCGCTGACGCGACGTGAAACGCGAGGCATGAAACAACACAGCCGCAGTGGTGATGGTCACCCTTGCGGCTGTTTCAATTTAATCTCAGGCAACCCATCGTCCACTCGCAAACCAGATCGTCAGCAGCACAAGGCTGATTATAGACAGAGCGAACCAACCGTAGCGATAACGACGAGGCTTGGTGTGAACCAACAATACGGGGAACAAAAACACAGGATACACAAACAGCACATGCCGTGGTAGGGCATCCCAAGCGTAGCCAAGCGGTCCGTGCATGGATAGAAAGAAAATACTCGCACCGAGCATGAAAGCCGCCCAGCTCAAAGGCACACGTCGCGCCAACCAGATATTGGCAATCAATAGCCACACGCCAAACACAAAATTGAAAATGCTAATTGCTCTGGAAAACCAGTCAGGGTTAATATTCACCCCCCATGCCGCTGCCATGAATGCGTCGTAGAACGTGCTCCCCAACCATGAGAACTGAGCGAGCCATCGGGTTGCCGTTAGTTCTATGTAGCCCGCTCCCCAATAAGTCTGCCGCTCAAACGGAATCCAGTAGTTTAAGGCAAACAAGGAGCCAGCTATGCCTGTCATTCCTCCCACGCCTGCTGCGATACAGCGACTCGAAGTAAAGCGACGTTGTTGCGCGAATTCAACCACATACGGGATGAGCAACAGCCAGCCAATGGGACGAGTAACACTCGCTAAGGCAATACAAAAACCGCTGCGAATGAAATGTCCTTGGCGCATTGCCCAAATTGACAGCAAGCTTAAACACTGCATGAGGGATTCCGCGTAAAAGGCAAAAAAATAAAACGCGGTCGGAAAAAAAAGCAACGCGCAGACGCTCCAATATGCTACCGGTTGGGTATAGTGTGTTTTGACCAGATGATACCAAATCAAACATGATGCGAGCTGCGCGAAAGCAGAGAGCCCTAGCCCAATCCATAGAACATTCACGCTGCTGTATTGTGACAACCAACCGATCAGAAAGGGATACAATGGAAAAAAGCCACGCTCGTCGCCTGTGCGTGTATAGCCATAGCGGGCAATCTGCATGTAGTACGATGAGTCCCAACGCGCTAATAAGCCTTCCCATTGACGAGGATCAACTTGGCCGTCTAACGTGCAGCAAAGTCCTCCGCCCCAACCGCGCCAGGCGCTCAGATAGTTTGCGCCTACGAAACCTGCGCTGAATATGACTAGAGCGGCGCAAAGCCACAACCCAATGATATGGATCCATTCAACCTGACTCCAACGGTTGAATTGACGTATGAGTTTGCTTGCTTGAATACCGATCAACACGCGCTTCATGATCATAGTTATAGAAGGAGCAGTGCTGACGATTAGTTTTCGCTAAGGTGGCATGACGCACGATCGCGCTTATGCTGATTTTCTCATGAACAACAGCCACAACAGCACCAACCCCAACCCACTCACACACCCCAAGCACTGCAAGATGCCGCCCGATGCTTGCGGCGCGGCGGGCGCAGGATTTTGCGGCGCGGGGGTGGGGAGCGCGGCGGCAGGGGCGGTGGCTTGCGCAGCGGGTGTGGGCTGCGCGACGACGGCAGGCGCTGTTGCGCGCGAGGGCGGCGCGGCGGTGCCCGTGATGTCACGTGGAGCGAGACGCAAGGATGCGCGCCAACGATCATCCAAACTCTGCACGCCGAAGCCATACACTTCCTTCAGTGCGTCCTCCACCAACGCGCCGCGCTTGAACACGTTGAGCAGTTGCACCATCTTGTCTTTGCCGTGCGTTTCAATCAAGTACTTCACAAGGCTGTACGCTTCGGCATAAAACAAAATCACTTGGTCGGGCTGGCCGGGAATCGCCACCATAGAGCGCACCGAGATGAGACGGTCCGTCCTCACGGCGCGGTCCAGCGAATCGAGAAAGCCACGCTCGACAGTCAGCTGGTTATACATGGACAAGCCTTCGTCCAACCACGCGGGCAGACTCACCCCGCCAATCAACGGGTTCGTCGCCGCCAAATGCACGACGAGATGCGATAGCTCGTGATACGTCGTGTTGTCCACGTCGGCGTGACCGCCCAACAACAACACCGTGTTAGGCGTGGCGAGCTGCCCTAAGGTGACCAAGCCCGCATCCGCCGTCAAGCCCTTGGTTGGCAACGCGGCAAGCATGTCCTCGCGCGAACGATAGATGAAGATTTTCGCGTCTTCAGTTAGTTCCACCCCGACTTGCTGCTGCAACTTGCGGATGGCTTCGACGGCGACCCGCAAGCGTCCGCGCCCATAATCGTCCGATGCGCCATACCAGAAGACGGTCACCGCTCCTTTGCCCACAGGCGCGCTCATCGTCTTGAAAGCGAAGCGGTCATCGAGGAAGGTGTAAATCGCTTTGTCGGTCTTGAGCGTTTGCCCTGCCGCATTCTCAACTTCCCAGTAATACTCGATGTCCGTGCCGGGCACGAGCCCACCGCGCTGCAACGTGCGCGTGAACACCACGGTCACATTTTTGCCCGGCGCGAATTCCGCTTTACCGCGCGTCGAAGCGAGGCCGGGGTCGCCCGTTTTGTAGCGCGCGATCACCGTTGCAGCAGTGATGTCTGAATCGGATTGCAGCGTGATGCGGTAGCGGATGTATTCGGCAAACGATGATTCCACGCTCGCGTTGCTGGCTTTGATGCCGCCTTGCGCGAACACAGGCGCGATTGCCAGCACACTAACCAACCAACAAGCCAACGCACCGACGCATCCGCGTCGCCAGGCGAGTTGGTGAATTGATCGGCTTGTTAGCTTGTTAGTGAATTTGATGTTCATGCAGGCGCTCCTAACTGTTCGATGGGCGTGTGCTTGTATTTGTCGCCCTCATCAATCAACATCACAGGAATGCCGTCTTTGATGGGATATTTGCGCGCGCAATCGCGGCAGACGAGCCACGTATCTTTGATGAGATCGAGCAAGCCTGGATTCGGACGCTTATCGCGCACACAGGCAGGACAACGCAAAATGTCGAGCAAATCTTGTGAGACCATGAATCCTCCAATGGCAGATGGTAGCTGGCGGATAGCAGGTAGCAGATGGCAAGCGGCAGATGGCAGTAATTATCGGTGATTAACTATTTGCTATCCGCCATTCGCTATTCGCTAGTCGCAAATCAGTATATCGCCTTGCCGCAGCTGCGTCAATCTGTTACAATCGCGCCATGACCATGATTCTTGGCATCGAAACGAGTTGCGACGAAACGGCGGCAGCGGTTGTGGAGGATGGACGCCTCATCCGCTCCAACGTCGTCGCCTCGCAAACTGACTTGCACGCAACCTATGGCGGCGTCTTCCCCGAAATGGCCTCGCGTGAGCATGTCTTGAAAATTGTGCCAATCGTTGAGCAAGCGATGAGTGATGCGTGCGTAGCGTGGTCTGAGCTCGACGCCATCGCGGTTACCTATGGACCTGGACTCGCAGGCTCGTTGCTCGTTGGCGTGAACATGGCGAAAGGGCTCGCGCTCGCCAAGAACCTGCCGCTCATCGGCGTCAATCATCTGGAAGGGCACATCTACGCCTCATGGCTGACGCCTCAAGTCCCCAATCCCCAATCCCAAGCTCCAAACTCCAAACTCCAAACTCCAATACCCGAATTTCCCCTTGTTTGCCTGATTGTGTCCGGCGGTCACACTGAACTCATCTTGATGACCGATCACGCGCAGTATCAAGCGCTCGGCGCAACCCGCGACGATGCGGCAGGCGAAGCGTTTGATAAGGTCGCGCGCTTATTAGGATTGGGTTACCCCGGCGGACCCGCTATTCAAAAAGCAGCAGAACACGGTGATGCCACTAAGTTGGCGCTGCCGCGCGCGTGGCTCGCAGACTCATTCGACTTTTCGTTCAGCGGACTCAAAACCGCTGCGCTTAATCTCATCAACCCGCAGCGCGGCGCGAAACTGGACCAATCCGCAATTCGCCCTTCGTCCTTCGCTATCAGCGATATTGCGGCTGCGTTCCAAGCATCGGTGGTGGATGTGCTGGTCGAAAAAACGCGCATAGCAGCGGAACACTTCAAGGCGCGCATGACGCTCATCGGCGGCGGCGTCGCCGCGAACAAACTATTGCGCGAGCAAATGCGCGCGCGCATTCAAGTCCCCGTGCTCATTCCGCCGATTGCGCTCTGCACAGACAACGGCGCGGTCATCGCTTCGGCTGCTTACTATCACTTCGTGAAGGGCGAGCGCAGCGGTTGGGACTTGGATGTGGCGCCGGGGTTGCGACTGGCCGCTCACTGAACTATCAAGCAACGCGATAAAAGGAAATTGGGGTGCGCTCTAAGAAAAATATGGGCACACTATTGATAAAGAGAGGATTGTATGAAAGCGCTCGTATGGGAAGCGCCAAAGGTGATGGTGATGCGCGAGCAAGCAACGCCAACTGTCGGCGCAGACGAGGTGTTGGTGAAGGTCAGCTATGCGGGGATTTGCGGCTCGGAGCTATCGGGCTACTTGGGACACAACGCGCTGCGTGTGCCGCCTCTCGTGATGGGGCATGAGTTCGCGGGCGAAATCGTCGCGGTGGGCATGAATGCTCAAGCGCGCAATGCGACACTCGCCGTTGGTCAGACTGTCACAGTTGATCCTATGGCGTATTGCGGGCAATGTGAGTATTGTCAACGCCATCAGCATCATCTCTGCGTGTCACGCCGACTCATCGGCGCGCATCGCCCCGGCGCGTATGCCGAATATGTGAGCGTGCCGGCCGAGCTGGTGTTCCCATTGCCTGCGCACATGACGCCTCGCATCGGCGCATTGACGGAACCTGTCGCCGTCGCCGTGCGTATCGGCGAGACGGCAGGACACGTCGAGGGTGAGGAAGTGTTGATCGTCGGCGCGGGCCCAATTGGTTTATTGGCATTGCAGGTGTTGAGAGCGCACGGCGCGCGGCGTGTGTTCATTTCCGATTTGGAAGCGCAACGCTTGGCGATGGCGGCGGAGCTGGGCGGCGAGACGTTACACGCGCGCGAGGTAGATGTCGTTAAAACCGTGAAGGAAGCGACGAAAGGCCGTGGCGCTATCGTCGCCATTGATGCGGTCGGCGCCACCATCACCCGCGCGCACTGCATCGCGGCGACGCGCCCCGCCGGTCACGTCATCCTGACAGGGCTGCATGAAGAGACGGGCCCCATGCCTGTCGCGGACGTGATTCGCCGCGAAATCACCTTGCATGGTTGCTTTTGCTACACGGTGCAAAATTTTTCTGAGGCGCTCGAACTGTTGGCGCGCAACGCGATTCGTCTCGACCCATGGATTGTCGAAGCGCCACTCGCGGATGGGGGCAAATGGTTTGATCGTTTGATTGAGGAGCCGGGAGGCGTGGCGAAGGTATTGCTGACGCCGTCATAAAAAGCGCTCGCGGGTTGGGGAAACCCGCGAGGTCTAGCTATGCGCTCGTTAGCTCTGTTTAGCTATAGGCAAAGCGCTCGATGATGTGCGCGGTGTGTTGCGCGCCTTTGACGAACAAATCAAGGCGCATGTTTTCGTTGGGCGCGTGAACTTGCGAACCAGGATAGCCAACGCCCGCATTGGTGATCGGCACGCCAAGATAGCGCAAGAACGCATAGTTGGGACCGCTGCCGCCCGCCATTGGCGCCATCGCAGGCTCTTGGTCATAGACTTCTTCAGCGCACTGGGTCGCCAATTTGATGAAAGGATGATCGGGATTCGTGCGCCCCGGATTTTCCGCCGACAGCAACGTGACTTGCGCATCGCTGAATCCTTGCGCGTCGAGATGCTTCCGCAATTTTGCCACGATGTCTTGTGGGTCTTGCTTCGGCACGAGACGAAAATCTACTTTCGCGCTTGCCCGCGCGGGCAACACCGTCTTCGTGCCAGCGCCTTGATAGCCTGCTGTCAAGCCGCTAATCGTACAGGTCGGTACCAACACGGCTTCGCGTCGCAACTCGACGCCACTCAAGCCATGTAAAAATTCCTTCACGCCATATCGCTTCCGCATGTCCTCCGCTGAATCGGGCAACTTTGCCAACAACTCCAAGTCGCGCGCGGTCGCCGTTTCCGCGTGTTCGTAGAAACCCGGAATCAACACGCGCCCATCGGGGCCTTTAATCGCATTTAACGCCCATACCAAGCGCCACGCCGCATTGGGGAAAATGGAACCGCCCAAGCCCGAATGCGCATCTTGCGTCAAGCACTCGACGGTCAGCTCGACGTAGCAGATGCCGCGCATCCCCAGCACATTCGTCGGTTGTCCGCGAAAGTTCACGCCGCCACTCTCCCAAATGCACGCCTCGGCTTTGAGCAAATGCGCGTGCGTCTCGATGAAATGCGGCAAGTTGGGACTGCCGATTTCTTCTTCGCCTTCGATGACAAATGTGATGTGACAGGGCAGCTCGCCCCGCACAGCTTTCACCGCATCAATCGCCGCGAGCCGACAAACGATGTGCCCCTTGTCGTCGCTCACGCCGCGCGCAAACAGTTTGCCGTCGCGCAACGTGGGTGTGAATGGCGGCGTCTCCCACAACTCCAAGGGTTCGGGCGGTTGCACGTCGTAATGGTTATACATGAGCAATGTCTTGTCGCTTTTGCCTTGCGCTGTCGCGACGATGACAGGATGGTTCGGCGTTTCGTGAATCGTCGCCGTGAAGCCGCGCCGTCGCAACATTTCCACAACGAGGCGCGCGCACTCGCGGATGCCCACCCCTTGCGCGGAGATGCTTGGTTGCGCGCACAAAGTTGACAACTCGGCGATGCTCGCGTCGAGCTGCTGCTCGATGTATGCGTCTATGCGAGAAAGTGTGTCGTTCACTGGAGTCTCCTTATTCCTTGCTCATTTCTTCCAACTGCTTCGCCTGATCCGCATCGGTCAGCGCCTCGATGAACTCGTCCAACTCGCCGTCCAGCACCGCTTGTAGGCGATAGCTGTCGTGCTTGATGCGATGGTCGGTGATGCGATTTTGGGGCCAGTTGTAGGTGCGGATTTTTTCGCTGCGGTCGCCACTGCCTACTTGCGATCTGCGCGCTTGGCGCTCGGCGGCTTCGCGCTTCTGGTGTTCTATGTCGTAGAGGCGAGCGCGCAACACCGACATGGCGCGCAGTTTATTTTGGATTTGCGAACGCTCGTCTTGACACGCGACGACTAAGCCCGTCGGCAAGTGATAGATGCGGACGGCGGTGCTGGTCTTCTGCACGTTCTGACCGCCCGCGCCTGACGAACGATAGACTTCAACCTTGATATCCGAGTCTTTGATTTCGATGTCCACGTCCTCGACTTCGGGCAAGATGGCAACCGTTGCGGCTGAGGTGTGGATGCGCCCCGAGGCTTCGGTGATTGGCACGCGCTGCACGCGATGCACGCCGCTCTCGTATTTCAAGCGCGAATAAGCGCCCTTGCCTTTGATGAGCGCGATGACTTCTTTGTAGCCGCCAATGCCGATTTCGTTGTGTTCGACCAGCTCGACCTTCCACCCTTGTCGCTCGGCATAGCGCGTGTACATGCGAAATAAGTCCGCCGCGAACAACGCCGCCTCGTCGCCGCCCGTGCCGGCGCGGATTTCGAGAAAGACGTTCTTCGCATCGCGCGGGTCTTTGGGCAGAATCAGCTGACGCAGCGCGTCGGTCAAGGTTTGTTGGCGCTTTTCGAGCGAGGCGATTTCGTCTTTGAGAAATTCCGTCATCTCCGCATCGGCGTTCACCAACAGCTCGCGCGCGTGCGCTAAATCGGTTTCCGTCGCACGATAGTGTTTGTATTGTTCAACCAGCTCTTCAAGACTCGCGAGTTCTTGTCCATACGCGCGCAAGTTGTGGGCATCTGCGGTCACCACAGGGTCGGACAACAAATGTTGTAATTCGTCATAACGCTCAACCAGCCGTTGAGCTTTTTCAATAATCACACACAAACTCCAATCAAAGGTTGACGCTCATGTTTAGAAATTGAGGCGGCGGTGTTCACTAACGCCGCCGGCGCGCTCTCCGCATTGGTTCTTTTTCCTGACATGAGTGAAGGTTGCAATACCTAAACATCATAACACAATCCTAAAGTCACTTCCAAACTTTGAAGCGTCGTCCGATGAGGTGTTGGGCGCGCATGATTTCTTGCGCGCGCAGCGCCCACGCCGCGCCGATGTAACTGCCAGCGCCGACGAGGAGGCAGCCTAACGCAACCACCAGCACGCTTTGTCCGGCTGCGCTAACGCTGAATAGCCACACACATCCGCCCATGATGATTGAAGCCAGCAGCGAGGGCGCGCTGGCGCGCATGAGCGCCAGGCCGTCGAAGCCGCCCAACCGACGACGCAGCAGCCACCACAACCCCAACGCTTCGACGAGGCTTGCCAATAGATTCGCCAATGCGAGTCCGCCGATGCCCAACGCGCCAACGAGTATGAGACTGAACGTGATGTTGAGCATGATGGTTGCGCCGGCAATCACGACGGGCGTGCGCGTATCGCGCAGCGCATAGAACGCGCGTGTGAGAATTTCGGTGATAGCATAGGCGACAAGCGCAGGCGCGTAGAACGCCAACGCATACGCCGTGAGTTGCGTGGCTGCGCCTGTGAACTTGCCGCGCTGCAACAAGAGCGCGATGAGCGGTTCGCGCGCGATAAACAAGCCAACCGTTGCGGGCAAGATAAAGAACAGCAAGGCGCGCAAGACGCTGATTAAGGTGGCGCGTACTTGCGCGAGATCATTGCGCGCGACTTGTGTGGCAAACGTCGGAAAGATGGTCGTGGCGAGGGCTTGCGCGATGATGCCGTGTGGCAACAGCATCAACAACCGCGCATTATCCAACGCCGCAATCGAACCGGTCGCCAAGCCCGAAGCGAGCGCGGTGTTCACCAAGAAATTGGCGTGATTCAATGCGATGCCCGCCATGCGTGGTCCCATCAAGCGCATGACCTCGCGCACCCCCGCATCGCGCCACGTGAGAATCGGTTGCCATTGAAACTGATGACGCCGCAGCGCGGGCAGTTGGATGAGCAAGTGTCCCAACGCGCCGCCGCCGACGCCGAAGGTCAAGCCCAGCACGCCGAAGCGCGGCTCCAAAAACAACGCGCCGCCAATGATGCCGAGGTTATAGATGATGGGCGCGAGCGCGGGCGCGAGGAAATGCTGTTGCGCGTTGAGGATGCCCATCACGATGCCGCTCACGCCGAAGATGATCGTTGCGATGAGCATGACGCGCATCAAATCCGCCGTGAGCATCTGTTGTGCAGGTGGGAAGGCAGGCGCGACGACGGCGGCGACGAGCCACGGTGCGAGCCAAGCCATTACCAGACCCAGGCACAACAACACGACGAAAACAAGATTGATGATGGTCGAGGCAAAGCGCATGGCGCGTCTTGTATTGTCGCGCGTGAGATACGCCGTGAATGTGGGGATGAACGCCGAACCGAGCGCGCCGCCCGCAATCAGTTCGAAAATCAAATCGGGGATGCGGAACGCGGCGAGGTACGCGTCGAGTTCGGGACTGTAACCGAGCTGCGCTTGGATGATGGCGACGCGCACGAAGCCGAGCATACGGCTGATGACAAAGGCGAGGGAAACGAGGGTGGTGGCGCGGACTAAGGCCATGGGGGTGAACAGTAATTATTGAGGTTTGAGTAAATCATGTCAGTGGAAATTGCTTGAATTTACTCGCAAAATCAGCATTTTTACCGTGACATCAATTTGTCAAAGGTCAATAGTAATTAACGTCAATGCGGGATAAGGTGGCGGGCGATTGACAATCGCGCCTACTCACTGCGAAATCCGCCGGCGCGGGTTCAGTTCCAGCCGACGGCGGTTGGCTTGGCGCGGCGTTGCGCGCATTGCCTTCGCGGTGGCTTATCCCGCATTCACGTTAATTAGCAATTGGAGGCAACACAGACTGGCTACGGATGACTGGTGACTGATGACTTTTCTTTTTTGTTTCGTCGTTCTGCAATGATGCGCTCATAGTGGCTGCGTAGTTCAGCGAGGGGGATACGGCGGCCGCTCTCAAAGTATTCTTTGGCAACTTGCCCGATGGCATACGTGCCTGCGGCGGCAAAACCAGCCGAGATGAACCAGCCATAGCCGGGCAGGAGCTTCGCTGCTTGTCCGCCTAAATAACGCACTGTCATGCCGCCTGCTACGGTGACGATCAATTCACGCGCCATTTGCCCCGTGAGGTCTTCGCCATAGAGCGCGGCCAGTCGCAACACGAGGCGCGCTTGTCCCGCTAGCAAGAGCGGTAGGTCTGCGCCGGGAATAGGCTCGAAGCCAGCCAACACGCTCACGGTTGCGGCTTGGCGAATGAGCTGCTCTGCGAGCCTGGCGCGATATGCTGGCAAGGCGCGCCCCACCGCAACAGCGAGCGGCTGATGCGCGTCCACCAACCGCGGGATGAGTTTCTCCGAGATGTTCAACCCTGTGCGCCCTGAAATTGGAATGACGCTGCGCCCTAGACGCGACTCCACTGTGTTGATGACGGCGCTGGCTTCGCGCGCAACCAAATCCATTTTGTTGAGGGCGATGAGGAGTGGACGCGAGGCGCGCGTCAGCTCGTTCAACAAATCGAGATCCACTTGCCGCACACCCATTGTCGCATCGAGCAGCAATACTACCGTATGGGCGGAACGTATCGCCGCGCGCGCCATCTCAGCGCGTTGCGGTTGCGCGGGGTCGCCGAAGCCCGGGGTGTCCACGAGCTCGAAGGGCCCAAACGCTTGGGCGATGTTGGTCGTTGTCGTGCCGGGCAACGTGGAAACTTTAGACACGGACTTGCCGATGAGCTGATTCAGCAAGGTTGACTTGCCCGAATTGACGACGCCGACAATGGCGACGCGCGCTTGCAATTCGCTTTCGATTTCGCGACTGAGCGCGGTCAGGTCGAGCGCGTTCAACAGGTTGCGTATGTCGCTCAGTGTTTTGGGCAAGTTGGTATTTGTCGGGGAAGACATGCGAAGATTATACCGGTGTGGGCGCGCGTCACGAAATAGCGGTTCGTCATGGGAGAGCTGGTTTGAGTGATTGGCTAAAGTCGCGGGATTTTTATAAAATCGCTCTGCCAGGCGTAAGGCGGGTTTGTGACTTGCCTGCACTCTATCCACAAAAGGGCAAGGTGTAAATTTGCCCTACATCCAAAGGTGAACGATATGCCGATGATTCGTGTAGCGATTCAAGGGGAGCGCGGCGCGTTTAGTGAAGTGGCTGCCACGCAATTTTTTGGCGAGGACAGCGAGATTGTTTCGTGTCGTTGGTTTCCCGAAGCCTTTGAAGCCATCGTCGCTGGGCGCGCGGAGTGTGGCGTGATTCCGATTGAGAATTCGCAAGCAGGCAGCATCAACGACACGTACGATTTGTTGTTGCAACACAATTTGCCGATTGTGGGCGAAGTGGATTTGCCGGTGCGTCAGTGTTTGTTGGCGTTGCCCGGCGTCGCGTTGAACGACATCAAGAAAATCTATTCGCACCCGCAAGGGTTGGCGCAATGTGAGGAATACATCGCCAAGTTGGGCGCGGAGAAAATCGCCACGCAAGACACGGCGGGCAGCGCGCGTTTGGTGCGCGAAAACGGTTGGCGCGATGCGGCGGCGATTGCGAGCGCGCGGGCAGGCGCGTTGTATGGGCTCACCGTGTTGGCGGAGGGCATTCAAACCAATCCCAACAATCGCACGCGTTTCGTCGTCTTGGATCGGCGCGCGGGTATCGCAACAGAATTCAAAGCGGGCGTCAGTTACAAAACTTCGATGGTGTTCGTGACCGCCAATGTGCCTGGCTCGCTCTATCATTGTTTGGGCGCGTTTGCGACACGCGGCGTCAATCTGGTCAAGATCGAATCGCGTCCTTATCGGCTCAAGTCGTGGGATTACGTGTTCTATACGGATTTCGACGGTCATTTGGCTGACCCGAACATTAGCGCGGCGCTGGCTGAGTTGCATGAACGTGCGCAGTTGGTGAAGGTGTTGGGATCGTATCCGAAGGCGGTGGTGGAGGAATGATGCGACAACGGAGGGGAAACGGATAGCGCGCATCAATGCAAAACCCGATGTCACCTAGACATCGGGTTTTGCATTCATATCACGCTTCAAGCTGCGCACTCTGGGCTTCATGCTCTGCGCTCGGTGCTGCGCGCTTCATGCCTTATCGCAGTTGCGCCAGCTCGATGCCCGCTTGTCGCAAGAAGTCTTGCGAGATGGGGTCATCATACGCGTTGACGTAAACGACGCGCACGATGCCAGCATTGATGATCATTTTGGCGCAGGTCAGGCACGGTTGATGCGTGATGTAAATGGTGCCGCCGGCGACGGCGATGCCGTGCCGCGCCGATTGCAAGAAGGCATTTTGTTCCGCATGAATCGCTCGCGCGCAGTGACCATCTATCATCAGACAACCAATGTCCATGCAATGCGGCAGGCCGCTCGGCGCGCCGTTGTAGCCTGTCGTCAGAATGCGTTTGTCTTTCACGACGACGGCACCGACGGCTGCGCGTGGACAAGTCGAGCGTTGCGCGACTTCGGCGGTGATCCGCAAGAAGTATTCATCCCAGCTCGGGCGTGATGGACTCATTGGTTGCGCGCTACCTCACAGCTCCAGCAGTAACGCCGCAAGGAGCGCCGCGCGTTTGGGCAACATTGGCACCAAGACGAATTCGTTGGCGGAGTGTGCGCCGTTGCCCACTGCGCCGGCGCCATCTAACGTCGGCACGCCTAATGCCGCCGTGAAGTTGCCGTCGCTGCCGCCGCCTGTGCCGGTCTCTTTCAAGTCGTAATCAATGTGCGCGGCGAGTTGTTTGGCAAGCGCGTAACGCGCGACGATGGCAGGCGTGCGCTCCATAGGCGGGCGATTGAGATTACCCGTGTACGTCACAGTGGTGTCGGGGGTAACGGGCTTGAGGGACATGACCGTTCGCTCTAGGCGCTCCCACTCGGCTTGCGTCATCACGCGTACGTCAATGTGCGCGCTCGCTTCCGCTGCGACGACGTTGCTGCGGGTGCCACCGTTCACCACGCCGATGTTGAGCGTAGTGCCTTTTTCGAAATCGTTCAAGGCGTGCAGCTGCAAAATGTGATGGGCGAGCTCGACGACGGCGCTGCGCCCACGCTCTGGGTCTGCGCCCGCATGAGACGCGCGTCCTGTCACCGCCAAGTGGAAGCTGCCGATGCCTTTGCGCCACGTTTTGAAATCGCCTTGCGGTCCGACGCCGGGTTCAAGCACAATGACGGTCTCGCTTTGGCGCGCTTCTGCTTCGATGAGGGCGCGACTGGTGCGACTGCCGGTTTCTTCGTCGCTCGTCACGAGTAACACTACTTTGCGTTTGGGTTGCAAGTTCAACGCACGCAAGGCGTGCAGCGCGTACAAGCCGATGATGATGCCGCCTTTCATGTCAAAGATACCAGGCCCGTGCGCCAGTCTGCCTTCGCGTCGAAATGGCATTTGGGCTAACGTCCCTAATGGATGCACGGTATCAATGTGCGTGAGCAACAAGAGCTGACCAGCGCCTTTGCCCCAACTCACGCGTTGATGGTTGCCAGCAGTGACTTGGGGTATGAGCTCGGAGACGCCGCCGATGGCTTCAAATTGCGCGCGTGTCCATGCTTGCGCTTCATCAATCGCCGTTTTGTTGTCGGTGGGCGTTTCTTGTTCGACCAACGCGCGCAACGTCTCCACCATATCATCTTGGCGCGTTTGCAAGTAGTCATACAGCTGCCGAATCATCGTGTGGTCCTCATAGGCATTATTGCCCTACCTTGAGCGTCGCTTCTTTTTCATCACCGCTCGTCGGCATGATCGTCAAGCGATATTCGCCTGGCTTGGATACCTCTAACTTGATAGTGGCAATGCCATTGGTCTCTTTGGGCCATTTCACTTTCTCTTTTCCAGTCACGGCGTCATCGCTCGCCCACTCGTAAGTGTACGTCGAATTTTTGGGCATGTTCTTGTAATCAAAGGTGGCGTAGATGGTCTTGGTCGAGGTCGGCACTTTGGAAACTGAGGGACTACAGGCTGTGTTTGTCTCCGGGGTTTCCACGCAAAAGCGAATCGTGCCAATGGTCGGTTTTGCGCTGCTGTTCGAGCTACTCTCACTCGTGGTGTTTATCCAAGCGTCAAGTCCGCCTGTGGCGAGTATGACTCCTTCGCCCATAGCGACAAACGCAAAACAGCAACAACATAAAGCAAAAAACGTCGTCAACCCAATCCACAACACAGGACGCGGCGGCGGCGCTTCATACAACGGTTGTTGGTCAAATTCCATGCAAATTCCTTTCCGGATGGTTGATTTCAGATTGTGATGGCGCTGAGCTATCTGCCGTCTGCTGCTATCTGTCCCATTCGTCAATCGCCGCGCGGATGAGTTGTTGCACGGTTGCGTCTGGCACATCGGCAATGCTACGATAGATCTGCCCTTCTATTTTGATTTGCAACGAATCCACTCCACTTAAAATTTCGACGCTGGGCAACTCTGGATGTCCGCGCAGTTTGCGTTGCAAAATCGTGTTGATGCTGGCAAACATATCGGTCGGCGCATCAGATTTTTTTTCGGAGGCGGGCTTTGCGGATCTGAAGGTTGGCAATGGAATCGTTGGTCCTGTGACGTACTCGGGCTTTTGCAAACTGTCGCGCAGCCGCTCGAGGAACGAGCCGCTCAAAGGGTCAGGAGGCGTAGGCGTCGTTGGGTCGGTCTCGATAGTCGAGGGCGGCGGCGGCGCGGCAGCGGTTTCGTTGGTGGCGAGAGGCGTGGTAGTGGTTGCCTCATCGGACGCGGTGGGGGGCAACATGCTGGTGGGCGCTAAGGTATGCAATAACGAGCGTATTTGTGAGCGTAACTGTGGATCGTCAATGGCTTCTAATGTTTTCATGCGCTGACCGCGCAGGCGCACACTCGGTTTGTTGGTTTGCGGGTCAAGCTCGACATGCAACAACTCCACGGGCGGCGTTTCGCCTTCGGCTTTCTCGACGAGGCGGACGATGGTCTTGCCGCGCAATCCAAACACCTCCATCACAATGACTGTGGCGCACACGCCAATCGCCAAAGCGCCAATACCAACCAATAACAGTTCTGGACTTTCAAATAGATTCATGCTTTTCCCTCACCGTTGACAGCGCGGACAAAAATGCGCGGTGCGTTGCGCGATGATTTGATGTGCGATACGCGCGCCGCAACGCGGACAGCATTTTTCTTCACGACGTGGATCATGATAGACGACGAATTCGTTTTGCATGCGGCCGGGTTTGCCAAACGGGTCGAAAAACCGATGGTCATAGAGCGTCGAGCCGCCGAGTCGAATGCCCTTGCGTAACACGGCGCGAATGCCTTGGTGTAAGCGCTTGATCTCGTCAGCCGTCAGCGTCTGCGCTTCGCGTTGTGGATGAATGCCCGCCTTGTGCAGTGCTTCGTCAGCATAGATGTTGCCCAAGCCTGCAATACGTTCTTGGTTCAACAATAAGGGCTTGATAGATGTAGCGCGTCCTTCCAAAATTTTCGCCAGCGTGTTGGGTGTGAACGACGACGATAAAGGTTCAGGTCCCAAATGCCCAAGCCATGCGTCGGGTTGCGCCGTCAACACGATGCGCCCAAATTTTCGGGTGTCGGTGTAACGCAGCTCTGCGCCATTCGCCAACACCCAGCGCACGCGCATATAGCGGTCCCGCTCTGCGTCGGCTTCACACACGACGAAATCGCCCGTCATCCGCAAGTGCGCGAGCATTGTCTCGCCCGACGACAGCTCGAACAACAGATACTTTCCACGACGCTCAATGGCGACGAACTTTGCGCCGCGCACATGACGACAAAACGTCGCCGCCGATGGCGCTTCGATGGTGCGCGCCCACGACACCTGCGCGCGTACGATACGCTGACCAATGAGCGGCTTTCGCAAGCGTCGCACGACAGTTTCGACTTCGGGCAATTCGGGCATGATTATAACTGAGAGTAAAGAGTAATGAGTAATGAGTAATTGGGAGATGGCAAAGCGGTGCTTATGAGTTTTGACGCTCAAATTCGGTAACTCCTCCGCTCGCGCGGGTCGTAACGGAAATAATTTCTTAAAGTTCATCAAATCCGCCGCGAGCCGACCTTACCGATTTTGAAAATCAAAATTCATTAGCATTGAGAGATTGATTTTTCACAATTGCCTATGACCAATGACTAACAAAGAGAGCGCGGAGACCTGCGCCTCTGCGCTCTCGAGACCGATGGGCGATGGTGGCAGCCATCAAAATGCTACAAACATTGTAAATGGAGATTAGGTTACGGGCAAAATGAACGAACTTGAAATGCTTTCTGTCTTCTGTCTTCTGCCTTCTGTTTTTACCTTTGTGACTCCATGCGAAACACCTCTCGGTATTCCGTCGTGTTTTGCAGCTGGGTGAACACCTCACCCGCTTTGTGGCGCGTGAGCAGCGAGCTCACCAAACGCGCGGTGCCGCTTGGCACTTGCGTAAAGCGCACGAGCGTGAAGTTGCCTTGCACGTCCACTTGCATTTGCTGGTCAAGGAACGCGAGTGTGAAGATGCCATCTACCCAACACACCACCTCGAAACCGCCCGCGCCATATTCAGGTTTCGCGCCGCTCGTCACCATCATTGCATGACCATAGGGATCGGTGACGCGCATCGGGATACCCACTTGCGGCAACGCGCCCGCAATCACCCGCGCGCCGGCGCGTCGCTCGACCTGTGTTTGCAACTGCGTGCCGCTGCCGCCTAGCGCTTCGAGTGTGAACAGATTCGCGTAGAGCGGATGCGCGTTGAAATGCGCGAGCCATTGTTGCGCGATAGCGGTGGGCATGGGTTGACTGACGAGCTGTTGCGCGCGCGGTTCCTCTGCGCCTTGTCTTTCAGTGAACGTCACCCACACAAAATTGTCTTCCACTGTCAGCGTGAAGGTCTCGTTCAAAAAGCGAATGGTGTAATTGCCATCCGTCCACACAGCTGCTTCAAACCCGCCGACGCCGTAATCGGGTTTCGTACCGCTTTGTACGATGATGCTGTGTCCGTACGGATCGTTGATGGTAAGGTCAATGCCCGCGCGCGGCAACGAGCCAGCGATAGCGCGCGTGCCACGACGTTTTTTCACCTCCATCATCCAATGCGTCAGAGTGGGAGTCGGTGTGGGTGTAGGCGTCGGGGTTGGCGTGGGTGTGGGCGTCGGGGTTGGCGATGGGGTTGGCATGGGTGTGGGGTGTTGCGCGATGACTTCGGGCGGGGTGAATGGCAAGATCGTTTTCACGACTTTGACGCCTGTGTAGTA
Organism: uncultured Anaerolineae bacterium; assembly: GCA_964509505.1. Lineage (GTDB taxonomy): Bacteria > Chloroflexota > Anaerolineae > JACRMK01 > JACRMK01 > CAZDYP01. The sequence goes on from CAZDYP010000009.1 coordinate 23,926, forward strand.
GTGCGTGATGATTTGCTCGAAGCTCAAGCCTTGATTCGCCAAGTCCATCGCGCCCGTTTGACACATTCCAACACCATGCCCAAAGAAGCCCAATGGCGAATCGGGGTTCGTGCGTGGCGGATGCCCCGTGCATGAGACTGCACGGCAATATGGCACGACGCTCCAACCGCGCACTTCGCCGCGACGCCAATCCAATGCTTCTTCGCTGTGGCGTGTGCCGCGTCCATCGCAGCGCCCGAAGAAAAAGGCATTGATGATTTCGCCGTTGTGCGTGGCGACGACGCCGCGCGTTTCTTCGACGGCTTGGCTTGATTGCGGGAATTGTTTTTCGCGCCACACTTGGCAATGCGTCGTCGCGCAAATGTCCGCGCCTTTGTCGAGATGGCGTTTCGCGCGCGCCGCATAGCAACGCGCGGCGACCGCTTGCGCCTTCTGCGCTTCGAGCGGCGAGTGGGGCCCAATCTCATACGGCACGACGCCCTTCAAATATTCCTCGAAGTCCATAGTGCGGACGGTCACGTTGTCTTCCAACAACACACGAATGGTCGCAGGCAACTCGACCACTGCGCCGAGCTCGCGCGGCGTTTTGTCCAGCACGCGTAAGGTCTGAATGGATTGCGTCAAACGCGGCGAGCCATCTGCGTTGAACCAGGCATCTTTTACAAAGGGGCTATCGTCGCTTGCGCTCAACACCCAAAAGGCATGATTGAACACATAGACAGGCGTTTGATTCGTGAGCAACTCAAACACCAGCTCGGCGTGCGTTGTGGCATGAGACACGCGATCAATCGGCAACCGATTCGGCAAATCGAATGAGTCGAGCAGCGCGCCATTCGCCAACGCCAGCATGGGCAACGAGCGCCCGACGAGCCCGCGCACGATTACGTCGTACCACTCGAACAAGCGAAAGCCCGTCTGGTCTTCCGAGCCGGATGGGGTGTTGTATGAGGTGGCTTGCGGCCACTGGGGTTGTGCGCCGCGCCCCCACGACAATGGCTTGTTGCCTGCATAGTTGTTCATGCCGATGGCGAGCCGGTCGAACAAGGCTGATTGTCCGCGCAACACGATTAGCTCACAACAGGTCGTCAGGAAATCCAAATCCCAATAGGCGCCGCCAGGCGCGAGCGGCGGAAAGACAGGGATGATGCCGTTCACGTCGCTGAGCGTTTGCGCGCACGGTAGCCACATATCCATGAACCGATCAGGCAGCGCTTCCATGCTGAAGTTTGCCCACGAGCTGCTGTGGTTGGGCTGATTGTAAACACAAAGATAATGCGCGCCCCAACTCGCATAAGTTTGCGCGAGCGCGCGTAACTGATTCTGGTCAATAGGCGCGATGACGTTGGTGGCAAAATGGATGATGGGCATGAGGCCCCCGTCTTGCAACGTCTTGATGAAGGTTTCGGAGATGGGTTGATCCAGTGGCGCAAGCAGCGTGAGCCATGAAGCGCCCATGCTTTTCAACACTGGCATCCAACGCGCCAAGTCAATCTCTGTGTAATGTGAGACATCGGGAAAATAGTGAAAGCCAATGCCTGTATCCCCCGCCGGGCGCGGGTAGTCTATGAGACGCATGAATACCTCATTGTCTGAGAAGATATTGGATATTAGCGATTAGACAGTGGCATGACGCAATCAGCAATATCCAAGATCTCAGGACTTACGCTTCTGACCGTCATTGCGAGCGGAGCGAAGCAATCTCCCCGCACCAATGGGGAATTGCTTCGGCAAACGACGCCTCGCAATGACCCTAAGCGTAAGTCCTAATCTATTGACCTTTGACAAATTGATGTCACGGTAAAAATGCTGATTTTGCGAGTAAATTCAAGCAATTTCCACTGACATGATTTACTCAAACCTCAATAATATCCAAATATCGAATCATCGAATGATGCCGCCGCCTAAGCATATCTCGCCATCATAAAACACCGCGCCTTGTCCAGGCGTGATGGCGCGTTGGGGTTCGGCAAATGTAACGTAGGCGCAATTGTTTGCGAGCGGCTCGATGCGCGCGGGCGCTTCACTGCTCTTGTAGCGAATCTTCACATTGGCAGCGAAGGGCGTAGTGGGCGCTGCGCCTGCAATCCAGTTGATATGCGTGACGCGCATCGTCGTCTGCCATACCTCGTCTTTGCGCCCGACGATGAGCGCGTTGCGCGTCGCATCCATGCCGACGACGAACAATGGTTCGCCCACCGCGAGCCCTAGTCCTTTGCGTTGACCGATGGTGTACGCGGGCAAGCCTTGATGCTGCCCAACTGTATGACCGTGTGTGTCGAAGATGGGGCCGGGTTTGAAAGCGTCGGGGCGTTGCTCGCGCACGAAGTCTCGATAATCGTCGGCGACGAAGCAGAGCTCTTGGCTTTCGCTCTTCTCGGCGACAATGAGGCTCCGCGCGCGCGCCAGCTGTCGCACTTGTTGCTTGGTGAACTCGCCTAATGGGAACAGCGCGTGCGATAATTGTGCTTGCGTCAACACGCTCAGCGCATACGATTGGTCTTTGAGCGGGTCAATGCCTTTGAGCAATTGGTATGCGCCATCGTCGTTCTGTCGCACGCGCGCATAATGTCCCGTCGCCAAATAATCTGCGCCGAGCGCTTGCGCCTCGCGCCACAAGCCCGCAAACTTCACGTGCCGATTGCATTCGAGGCAGGGGTTCGGGGTGATGCCCGCTGCGTAGCCATCCAAGAAAAAGTCCACGACATGTTTTTTGAACGCCGCTTCAAAGTTCAGCAAATGAAATGGAATGCCGAGCTTCACGCACACCGAGCGCGCATCGGCGACGGCTTGCGGCGAGCAGCAGCGATTATAGAGCTCGCCGTCGGGGCCAACCCCGCCCCACAAGCGCATCATCACGCCGACGACCTCATAACCGCGCTCGACTAAGAGGGCGGCAGTTGTTGAACTGTCCACACCGCCGCTGAGGGCGGCGACCACACGAATTGCCATTGGCGAATGGCGAATGGCGAATCGCATCCTGAGCTTGTCGAAGGATGTGATTCGCCACCGCGTTTTCCTTTCTAGGTTTGCGCTTTGCGTCGGGCGCGCAAGCGCTTCACCGTTGCGTCGTCCAACACTTCGGTTTGTTGCGCGGGACCGTCGAGGAAGATGGGCAGCTTGTTGAGAATGTCACGCCCTAAAATGATTTCATCGCCGACTTCGTCACCGACGATGTACAAACCAGACAATTGCGCTGTGTTGATTTGAACACTGATCAGATAGAGGCGAACAATCTGATATTCGCCAAAGTGACTGCGAACGCGCGCTTCTTCGCCTCGCCATGATGTCAGCTGTTCCAGCAACGAAATTGGAACGAAGGTGACATCTGCGCCCGAATCGAGCAAGGCAGGGAATGGACCTAACCGATCATCGTTGCTATTGCGTAGGTTGATGATCAGTTGTGGAAAAGGCGGGTCATGGTCAGGATTATGTGTGCTCATGTTGAACGCACCAGACGAGGGCGGCGCACTAGAAATTCACGGATAGGCTTTTCGCCAACCTGCGTAATAAGCACTGGCGCTTGACCAAAGCGTTGGTCAACACGCCGCACAAGCGCTATTGGATCTGTGTCATGGTCAATGAGCTGCCCTTGATAGATTGCCACGTGTTGCCCTAGATATTTTTCCTTCAACTTGGCGTGCATGGTTTGGTAGCGCTCGAATTCGGCTTGCAATTTTTTCTCACGCACGTCACGCAGATATTTGCGCGCAGCATCGGCAAAAACATGCTCGATACTCTCACCTTGTTGCGCGATAGTTTTTTGCAACTCTTCTGTCAACTTTGCATCCAGCGTCACTTGAATCGTGGTGTTCATCTTGCCTCCGATACGTTCAGCTTCCGTAGCCTTGCTACAAGCTCCGGCAACGTCTCTAACACGGTGTCCATTTCGTCCAGCGTGTTCGCCACACCCAGCGTGAGCCGCAACGCGCCGTGCGCCAAATCGCGCGGCACGCCCATCGCCATCAAGACGTGGCTCGGCTCCATCGTCGCCGAGGCGCAAGCCGACCCCGAAGACGCCGCGATGCCTGCTATGTCGAGCGCGAGTAACATGCGCCCGGCTTCGACGCCCTCGATGACGAAACTTGTGTTGTGCGGCAACCGCTCAGTGGGATGTCCTGTCAATTGCGCGCGTGCGATGCTATGCGTGATACCTTCAATCAAGCGTGAACGCATGGGCAGCAGCGTCGCCACGTGCTGCTCACGCTTCGCTTGTGCGAGCTGCAACGCCTTTGCCATACCGACGATGTACGGCACATTTTCCGTCCCTGCGCGACGCTCGCTTTCGTGGCCTCCGCCTGTTTGTGTTGGCAATAAGGCTGTGCCTCTCCGCACATATAGCGCGCCAACGCCTTTGGGTCCGTAAAACTTGTGCGCGCCCAGCGACAACAAATCTACATTGAGTTCGTTCACGTTGACAGGCAAATAGGCTGCTGCTTGCACGGCGTCTGTGTGAAAGGGAATGCCATGGGCGCGCGCGATGCGTCCAAGTTCGGCGATGGGTTGAATCGTGCCGACTTCGTTGTTCGCGTACATGATCGAGATGAGCGCGGTGTTTGGCTGAATCGCGCGGCGCACCTCGTCGGGATCAACGCGCCCATACGAATCCACGCGCACCTCGGTGACCTCGACGCCGAAATGCTCGCGCAACTGCGCGCAGGTGTGACCGACGGCGTGATGCTCAATGGCGGAGGTGATAATATGGAGGGGTGTAGCGACTGCGCCCCTACGCGCAAACACACTGCCGCGAATTGCTAGGTTGTCGCTCTCCGAGCCGCCGCTCGTGAAGATGATTTCATGCGGCGCGCAACCCAAGACGTTGGCAACATCGCGTCGCGCCGTCTCGATGGCTTCCTTCGCGCGCTGACCAAGCGAGTAAAGACCGCCCGGGTTGCCAAACTCTTCCGAGAAATAGGGCAGCAGCGCCGCCAGCACCTCAGGATGCACAGGCGTCGTGGCAGCGTGGTCAAGATAGATGAGACGACGGTTAGGCATGGGCGTATTATACACTCACGTTACACAAAGGCGTGATTGCAAGCGTGCTGTGCGAAGCAACCCTCGACACAAAGGAGATTGCGTCGTCGCAAATAACGCGCCTCGCAATAACATGGCGTCACATGAGTTATACACGAACAAAAAGAGCGACGCGAGTTAAGCGCATCGCTCTTTCTTCTTTCCCCTTGCTGTCCAGCTACATCTTCTTTTGACCTACTCTATCTTCAATCGGTCTCAAGAACCGTTGCC
>CAZDYP010000009.1:29266-53267 GCA_964509505.1 uncultured Anaerolineae bacterium
AGCTACATCTTCTTTTGACCTACTCTATCTTCAATCGGTCTCAAGAACCGTTGCCCCAGCTGATTGACAAACTGCTTGAGAAAATTTTTGCGCAGGGGGGGCCATAACGCTTGGGCAGCGCGTTCTTCATCTTTGCTCAACGGCTCGCGCGCAAAAAGCGAGCGCACGTACAAGTCCACGAAGCGTGTGAGGATGGCGGCTGCGGTGGGCACACGCGCGGCTAGGCTGGCGGCAAATTCATGCGGCGTGTGTCCGATGCGTGGCGCGTTGCCCAGCAAACGTCCATAGCGTTGCAACGTTTCGTATTGCGCTTCCATCATCGTCAGACCCGCCAAATGGCGGCGCCAGCTGATGAAGGCAGCCAACGCAGCTATCAATGCGACCATCAACGCAAAGATGCCAACGTAGCTGACACCCGTCAACGGCACATCTATGTTGCCGATGGGGAACAGAGCGCCGGGATCGCCTTCTTCAAAATTCTCCAACTCCTCAATCATACGATCTCGGTCACGGATGTTGGGACCGCGGGCGTTGCCCGCCTCGGGGTCGCTATCGGAAGATGTGTCAGGCGAATCTGCGCCTTCAAAGCGTTCCAATTCTGGTTGTGCGGCGGTTGGCTCAAATTGAATCCAGCCATAGTCAGGAAAGAATACCTCGACCCACGTATGCGAATCTGATTCGCGAACAGTATAGATACCCGCATCATTATCATATTCGCCGCGCGCGTAACCCGACACCGTGCGGGCAGGAATGTCCAACATGCGCAGCATGATCGCCATTGCCGACGCGTAATAATTGCAGTAGCCGCGTTTGCTGGTGAACAAGAAATAATCCACCACATCCCGTTCCGTCGGCGGCGCTTGAATAAACTCATCGTAGGTGAAGGTGCGCAGGAACGCTTCAATCGCAATGGCTTTATCGAAATTATTCGTCGCCTTCGCCTCGGCCACGACGCGCTCCGCCAATGTTTTGATGCGGGTGGGGGTGCGCGGCGGCACTTGCAAATAGCGGTCTTTAACCCACGCGGGGTAATCGGCGCCGGCTTTGCGTAACATCTTGTTATCCGCTCGCGGCGCCAACGAAAGCACCGTATATTGATCGTTGGCGCGCGTCGGGATAGCGCTATAGGCCATTGAGATAATGGGGGGCGCGTTTTCCGCTTGGGTTGCCGCTTGCGCGTTGGGGTCGCGGTTCATTTGCGCGACGATGGGGCGGCTCCACGCAACAGCTTGCGGCGCGCCAAAGAGTTGTGAGGTTGGATAAAATACCTTGTAGGTTTGGGTGATGAGTTCGCGCGCTGAGAATGGCAAATTTGCCAAGCGCGCGTCGGGCGAGCGCATCACTAACGAGACCGCATCGGTGTCTTCCCAGCCCTTGCCGTTATATTTGTCATACGCCACCGCCGCCCAGTAACGCCCGTTGGCCATTTGCACAGTCATCATGGGAGTGCTGTTCAAGCGCAATGGCCCACCCAACGTGAGGCTCACGCCGAAGAAGCCCGTGCCGTTTGGTTCGGGTTTGTAATTGAGGCTCGCGAACAACTGGCCCCATTTTTCGCGCACCGACATCCAAGGACCTTCGAGGCTTTGCATCACCTCCAACAACTGTGGGCTGGCGGCGGCGGCGGGCAAGGCTTGCGCCATCAAGATGACGACGACTGAGAACAACGCCCCGTCACGCAAGAACTCTAAGCCCACCATGCGATTGTAGCCCACGCCTGCGTGTTGCCATTGCATTTCTTGCGCGGTGAGGTGCGTGCGCACGACGAACAACAAGGCGCACAACAAATACATGAACAAGAACCACTCATGCGAGCCTTGCGCGTAATAGATGTTGATGATGAGCAAGACGCCTGGCGCCAAAATCGCGGGCCAATTTTGATGACGCCGATAAACGAACCAGGCGGCGAGGTGCGCTATCCAAAAAAAGACCAGCAGACATTCGAGGAGAAAGATGAGGTTGTCGCTATTGGTGTTGCCTGCGAGCGCTTTGGTGAGCCACGCATAGTAACGCTCGTACATCTGCAACACTTTCGCGTTCCACGTCAATTTTTCGTTGAGCGTGTCACTGGCGAGGAAGAAGCTCCAGGCCACGCTGATGATGGCGGCGCAGGGATGCACGAACCAACCGGGCAAATGCGACTTGGCTGTGACCGCGCCTAAGATCAACGCCGCGATGAGCGCCCATTGAATCAGCGTCATACCCTCTGCCCACTGCGCCGCCTCCAATGACCACGCTACTGCCAACAACATACCCAACAACAAGATAATCGAAGACCATCCCTCGCGGAATTGAAACTTCATGTGGCTTGACTCCTTCGTGAAGATGAACCTTGGACTCCACACAATGAATACCGCGTTCATGCGACGATGGTTCAAACATAAGCAAGCACATTCTAGGAGAATCGGCATACCCTGTCAAAAGCCGCATGAACTGTCACCATACACTGGAGAGTCAATCCGCCATCGAGAGCTTCTCTGATTTGATTGAGAATGAACGCAACGTCCTCCAATTGATGGCGCAAGACGTGCGCTATGAGGCGATAGCCCAGCCTTTGTCGTTCAGCGTCAAGCCTGTTGGCAATTATGTCTCCGACATTTTCAGCAAGTTGCAAGGTGCCGACCACGCGCAAGCGATTAGGAAAGCGCGGGAAGCAGGACTAAAATAAACTCGCGCGTGTTTACGCTTTTGTTTACAGCTCTGTCACGCCACAATGGTATGGTCATTGTAATCATTCTATTTTGACAAAGGAGACCGGATGAGTAATCCCAACAGTTTCAATGAAGACATCATCGCGGAGTTTCGCGCCAATGGCGGCAAGGTGGGTGGCTACTTCGCCAACACCCCTTTGCTCTTGCTCCATACCAGGGGGGCTAAAAGCAGTCAGCCCCGCACCAACCTACTGGCTTACATTACCGATGGCGAGCGCTACATCGTCATCGCGTCCAAAAGTGGCGCGCCCAGCAACCCAGATTGGTATTATAATGCGCAGGCACATCCCCTTGTGACGGTTGAACTCGGCAACGAAAAATTTCAGGCGCGCGCCACTGCTGTTACCGATGGACCTGAGCGTGAGCGTTTGTATGCTAAAATGGCGGCGCGCAATCCGGGCTTTCTGCAATACGAAAAGAAAACCACGCGCAAGATTCCTGCTGTCGTTTTGGAGCGCGTAAAGTAAAATATCAGATCACCTATGACCACTGCTCGTTCTATCGCTCACATCATCGAGCCGCAACTCGTCGCCGAAGGAGCAGGCGTGTTGTTGCGTCGTTCCTTTGGTCCCCATCGCACCAACTACTTTGACCCTTTCTTACTCTTCGATCATTTTGCGTTCAACGACCCACGCGAGGGCCCCATTCGCGGCTTCCCAATGCACCCACATCGCGGCATCGAAACTGTCACCTACATGCTCGCCGGCACGGTCAATCATCGTGACAGCTTGGGCAACGCAGGGCTCATCGGGCCTGGCGATGCGCAATGGATGACGAGCGGGCGCGGCATCTTGCACGAAGAGCTGCCACGACGCAATGCGGGCGGCAAAATCAATGGCTTCCAACTGTGGATCAATCTGCCTGCCGCGCTCAAGATGTCTGCGCCGCGTTATCAAGACATTCGTGCAGAGGATATTCCCAGTGTGGCGAAAGAGGGTGCGATTATTCGCCTCGTGGCGGGACAGCTGAACGGCACGTATGGTCCCGTCACCGAGATTGCCGCGCGCCCAATTTATTTGGAGGTCACACTACCCGCCGGCGCAACCTTCACCTATCCCGTTCCGCGAGGACACACATTGTTGACCTACGTTTTTGAGGGAGCAGGAAACTTTGGCGCTGATCATGCGCGAGTGGAGTCTGTGAGCATGGTGATGTTTGACGATGGCGACCAACTCGACGCGCAGACCGATGAAGGCGTGCGCTTCATGTTGATAGCAGGCGCTCCCTTCCGCGAGCCAATTGTGCCTTACGGGCCCTTTGTCATGAACACCGTTGAGGAAATTCAGCAGGCCATCATGGATTTCAGAAATGGGACGTTTGCGCGTTGAAAGGGAGTCGAACTCTTGCGAAGGCGACTTCATCGGAACCTTCGCAAGGGTGACTGATTGAAGCACAGGTACGACCCTGCTACAATTACAGGGACGTTCAGATAATTTGAACGTCCCTGTTTTTATTTTTGTAAAAAGAATTTCTCTATGACCGAATTGACTGCCGAGCGGATTGTGGATTAGGCGAATCCTACCAAACTATCGTTATCGCTCAATGGCAAGTGGGTCGCGTATGTGCGCTTGCCCATGAGCAAAACAGAAGAATACCCGCGCACCACCATCTGGCTCGCGCCCGCCGATGGCTCGCAACCGCCGCGCCCATTCACCGCCAACACCTCGGATAATCGTCGCCCGCAAGAGTCGCCTGAGGGCAAAGCCATCGCATTGGGTTAAATTTCGCTTGGTCTCCCGACGGCGCGCATATTGCATTCACCAGCGCCAATGAACCAACCGAAGACGACGAACGACGTGAAAAGGAAAAAGACGATGCGATGGCGTTTGGTGAACGGCTGCAACACGCACGCTTGCGTTTACTCAACGTCGTGACAGGCGACATCAAAACGCTGATCAGCATGGAACGACACATCGCCGAATTTGCATGGTCGCCATAAAGCGATGCTATCGCCTATTTTTCGTGGCAATCACCTGCGCTGGAATTTGCTGGGCGCGACGTTTACTGTGAGCGCGTCAACCTCAATGGTGGCGCGCCACAGCGCCTTTGCCAATTCAACCACAGCGCATCCCGCTTGACGTGGGCGCGCGATGGCTCGATGTTCCTGTTCCCTGCGCTGACCGCACGCAAGGCGCAATCATCCAGCGCCGTTTGGGTGGTGTCAGCCAAAGGCGGCGAACCATGTCGCATCGCGTTGGGGCAGGATAGCTGCGCGAGCGAGGTGCAACAACCATCGCAAGCCGCACGCGCGGTTGTGGCAATCGGTGTTGGCTTAGGCACACAGTTCGCGTAGCTCGATCCGCATACCGGCTCACTCGAAAAAATTTATTCGTCTGAGAGCGAAACTTGGACGGGCGAAACCGCAAGCAGTGTCGTACGTACGTTGCCTAATGGCGAAACAGTCATCGCTCTCTTGCAATGGCAACAGCTCGTCAGCAGGGATGCCCAACGCGAGTGAGATGATGCCTTCGGTTTGATGCAAGTGCCACAAGTGCGCGACGAAATTCGCGGGATGAGCGAACTGGAGTTTGATAGGCGGCTGCGCTACGTGGTCAACTTCCATCAACCCCGCCGCGATGTAGCTCTTGCTGCCTTGTCGCGCTTCGAGGATACCGCGCGCTTTCAACTCCTCGTACGCATTGACCACCGTCGAGCGATGGACGCGCAACTGTTCAGCCAGTGCGCGCGATGGCGGCAAGCTATCGCCTGATTGCAACTGCCCACTGCGCGCGAGCGCGGTGATGTGATCTACAATTTGCATGTAGAGAGGTTTGGTGCTGTTAGGGTCAACGGGAATCATCAAGCCGTTCATGTTTCATCTCAAGGCGACGCTAGGCGTTGAGGCATCTAGCATGGCGGTGGTCACGGCGCCGCCACAATGTTGTTTGACCAATGCGGCGAGGGTTTGTGTGGCGTGCGCCATCAGCTCACGGCTCACAGGCGGCAAGCCCTCAATCACTAACAAGGCGTGGCGTGTCCGCTTTGTCAACTTGGTGCGTTCAGCTTCCTTCCAATTCCAACGGCGACAAATTGCGCCGTTGGCATCTTTGTAAATCACTTCACCGGTGCGTGGCGCGCGCGCTTCGTTTTCGCCCAAGAGCGTGACCGCAGCTTCCTGTTCGCCGGCGACGGTCAGCCATACATCGCCTGCGAGAGCGTCCAAGTCTTCGCCCCCGACGGGCAAAAGGTGTTGCAACGAGATCGTATTGTAAATATCCACGAGCGTGTTGATATGCGGCAGGGTATATCCCCTTTGGATGCGTCGCAGCAAATTCTCGATAGACGATGGATAGTCTTTCGGGTTCGCGCCGAACGCCCGATACGCCTCGCGCCATGGGACGATGTGCGGATGTGTTTTGATGTCCACCCCCGCCAACGCTTGCGCGGCTTGCGTTTCGGCGGCGCGCAATAATGCCAGCACAGCTGCGTTTTCATTTGCATTGTTCACCTCATGCGTGATGACAACGCCGAGAACCGCGTGGGGAAATGGTTGAAAAATTTCTTCGGTAATTTTCAGTTGCATAGCGCGAGGTTATCGCCCTTAGTGGATAATCTCAATCTCGTCACCCACATGTAAGCATCCTAACGCTGTGTGAATCAGGTTCTGACCAAAGGTGGCTTTGCCTTGCCAATCACGGTAGGTCGCCAAGGTGCGCAAGGGCTCGCGCCCACGCTCGGCGGTCGCTTGATTCGTGGTCGTGATGACGCAGCGCGCGCATGGCTTCACCACATCGAACACGATGTCGTTGATGCGGATATGTCGCCACGTATCTTCTGCATACGGCTCACAATCACTGACGACGAGGTTGGGACGGAAGCGATTCATGGGTAATGGTGTATCAAGTCGCCTATTCAAATCCGCGAGCGACGCTTCGGAAGTCAGCAACAGAGGGAACCCATCGGCGAAACCGACTTGATCCGTCGCGCGCAACGCGTATGTCTGATCGCACTGGCGCACGAAGTCGTCGGCGAAATACACCAACCGACAAGCCGCGCCGAGAAAATCGCTGAGCCAGCGCGCGACGGTTTCGCCTTGCTCAATGGCAATACAGCGGTCACGCCAAATCACAACCTCGACACGGGTACTGGCTTGCGTGAGGGTAAGCGTCAATGGCGACATGCCTGGCGCATTGAGCGTCAACGTCTCACCTTGTAGGCGCGGTTCGATCAAAGCCATGCGCGCTTGTTCACGTTGCGTGAGAAATTGATATGCGGTGTCCACCACCATCAAGCGCCGATCTGACGCGAACCCACGCCAATCCAACGCGATGTCGGCGACGGCAACGCCTTTGCACGATTTGATGGGATAATAATACAGAGCAGAAATTTTCATGGGATATATCCTAACTGCGAATGCGCGAAGCGTGAAACGTGAAGTTTCTAGTTGAATATAAACTAAAAATTCAGACCCTAAAGGTTTTTCTGGCGCAGCGGGTTCACCAGTGGTGCCGCAAGCCTGCCTGACATGCTTTGTGGCTTGCCAGCGAAACCGTTAGGGTCTCGGTCTGATATTTTCAAAACACTTTCTAACACAGTGGCGATGCCAACGCCGTTGCTGCTGACCGAGGCGAGCCACAACGGTTGAGGCAAGCCGACGCCGACGAAGCCATACAACAAAAACGGCGGCGCGGCGCGTCATGCGCAACCAGATAGGCTTCACCCGCAGCAGGGTTTCAACCGTTAAAGCAGTTTTTCTTCTGCAGGGCTAAGCAGCAGCGCTCCCGGCGCCACATCGCCCCTGACCACGCTCTGCTCTACACCTGCTTGACGAATCTCTGCAAGTACAGCTTCCAATCACCCCGTCGCAAAGTCCAGCTGCATCGTCAAATCACCATAGCGCACCTCCAGCTGCGGTGCGTTCAAGTCGGCAACGCAGTAGGGATTATCGTAATGCTTGAAGCCCGTCAACGGTTCGACTTGACCATTCCGCAGCAGCGGGCCCTCCCAACCAAACGCCAGCGTCTCGCCGCGCAAGGTCGCGCAACGCACGGACAATCCCTCGAATGTTACAGCCAGCGCAAGTATCTTGTTTTGGAATGTGACGAAATCGCCGTCGAGCGCGGCGCGTCCCATCATGCACAACCACACATTCGCTTGACCGTATGAGCGCAGCTCGCGGCGCGCATTGTCGCCGCGCGTGATGAACTCCAAGCCGCGTGAGGCGGTGAGCGCAAGATACCCGTCGCCCTTGCGAGCAAATGCCCAGTCGTTACGCAATAGATGTTCATCGAATGCCCATGCAGGAAAATAGGCATGCGTGAAACCCAACCAATCATTCGCAGGAATTTTATGTATCGCAATCAACACATCTTTCCATTGCGCGACGCGCGGCAGCACCACGTTACCATGCCAAAAGCCGGGACGATGCGAATTGTCTTCGCTGAGGCACGGCGGATGCGTGACGAAGACGACGGCATCAGGGCTCAACGTCGCTTGCCAGATGTGCTGCTGAACGCCGCTTTCGCCCGGCTGATAATCTTGCGCCGAACACAACATGTAGTCAGGCGTTTTGTACGTCACCTTGTTCACTTCCCAAGCGCCCGTCGCGCGGTCGCACCAATCTTCCAATGTGCCGGCGTGATGTTCACGGTTCCACATTTCGTCGGGCAGGTCGGCGGCGATGTCGCCAATGATGAGCGGGAAGCCATAAGACGACATGCACGCGAGGCTCACGGTTGCCATGATTTTGTTGTTGAATGCGCCCATGCCCCACAGCAAGCGACTGACGCCTGCGGTGGCTTCGTTGCGCGCGCTTTTGATATGCTGCGCGTAGGTGCGCCCATGCGTCGAGCCGAACGTGCCTTTATACGAATTGAGCGCCATTGTCAAAAACAATTTGTCCATGATGACCGTCGCCCAATCGTACACGGCTTGGCTCTCGGCGAGGTCAGCCAGATGCGAGAGCGCGAGCAAGTCCTCTTCAAAATAGCAGTTCGAGTCCCACTCGCGGAACCCGCCCGCGCCGCGCTTGCGCAGCCACGACAGCGCCATCCGTTCACCTTTAGCGCGATGCCAGGCGCCTGTCTGTCCGGCATTGGTAAACATGCGATCTGGATACAGTTGCCCCGCTAAAATTTCGCACGCATGAAATAGAATCTGATGGTTCTCCGTCCAATAACACATGGCATCTTCATTGGGCTCATCCATCCAATACTTGAAGTTGAGTACGCACGCTTCGAGCGGCTGCTTGAGCGATGCGGGGAATGATGGATCATGGCCGTAGCGAATCAACATGCCCAGCAACCCCACCAGATAAAAGTCGCTGCAATCTTTGCGTTGGTTGATGCCGTCAATGGTCTGCCTGATGACCTCCGTTTTGACATCAGCCCAATAGCCCAGCGCCATCTTCGCAATCTCAGAAAACACATTGTCTTCACGGTGCGCCGCGTCGGTCAACGCTTCGGTGCAACGCTCGGCAAATGTGCCATAGGGGGTTTGCGCATACTGGTTTTTCAGCGCGGTCAAAGCAACCTTGCGCTCAAGACGGAGGTTGCCCTCGTAATATTCTTGCAGGGTGGGGAACAAGAAAATATGGAAGGGACCTTCTGGCAATTGATAGGGCATGGCGATAGGCGCCTTGTATCCAGCCGAGGCGGTTGGACGCCCTTCCGCATGAATCCAGCCTTGGGGTTGCTGAAGGCGCACTGTCAGTTCCGCTGCCGTCACCAAGTCTGGGGACCAATGCATGGTGATTGGGTCATCCCATACGAACACGTCGCGGTCAAGATAAGCCGCTTCGATAGCTGCTTCGACAACCTGACGGCGCGCAACGCCTTCGTGCAGCGTTGGCACGAACACGAATGCCTCGGGCGAAAGTCCAACCAGTTGCAACGCCATGACATACGGACACGCGCGCGCCGCCACCGCTTCAAAGCGCACCAAGATTTCATTGGGGCCTGCTTGCAAGGCGGCTGGGAACGAAACACTCTGCGGGATTTGAAGGTGGAAATGTTCGAGACGATGAACGTGTTGCTCATTCAGCCACACATCGGCGGGACCATTCGTCGTCAAGATGCACGTCACGGCTTGTTCCGCTGGACTCATGATACGACTGTATGCCCACGCGCGCAGATAATGGCAAGTGTGATAAAACGCGGTGCAATCTACAAAATGGTCGTCGTCACAGCGAAAATAGTTCCATTCCAGCTTCGCGTCACCAATCTGGAAAGGCTCATTCTCCACGGGCGTCTGCGTCACACCCGAATCTACAGCGTAATGGTGTCGGGCAATCTGCCATTTCCAATCCTCGCCTTGAAAATGCTCTAGGTCAAGCACGGGAATCGCTTGCGGGCCCGCGACGAGCCAATTGTGAATGTAGTTGTTGGTCAGTTCATAGCGAACATAGTGGATAGACATGGGTTTCTCTTGTGCGCAATTTTGCGAAAGATTTCAGTTTGTGGGCGCAACATGCGCGGGCGCAACGTGCACGGGCACAACGTGCGCCCGATAATTCTCGCGCGCGATGACTTCAATTGTTGTTTGCACATTGGTTATTAGCCAAATTCGCGCAAATTAGGCTAAGACATTAGCCTAATTTACGCGAATTCAGCGAAAACACGATTCCTATTCCTCTTTTCACGCAAAGACGCTAAGTATCGCCAGTGGACGCGAACTTTGAAAGCCGCATCAACAATCACTCGCGCGGTTACGCATACAGCACGCAGCGAACCTTATGTCCTGCTTCGACCTCGACGTTGGGCGGCTCTTGGGTGTCGCACACGCCGCGGATACGCTGGCTACAACGGGGATGGAAGGGGCAACCCTTGGGGATAGAATAGGGGTCTGGCACGGTGCCGCGAATGGATTCGAGGCGTTGGCGCTCGCGAGTCTTCAAGCCCAAGCGCGGAATCGAGCGCAACAGCGCAGACGTGTACGGATGCTTCGGGTTGTGAAAAACCGTATCCACGTCCGCTTCCTCAACCACCTTGCCCATGTACATCACGATGACGCGCTCCGTCATTTGCGCGACCACGCCGAGATCGTGCGTGATGTACATAATCGCCATGCCGAGCTCTTGTTGCAGGCGGCGCATCAATCGCAAGATTTGCGCTTCGGTCGTCACATCCAACGCAGTCGTTGGCTCGTCCGCAATCAACAAACTCGGGTGGCACGAGAGCGCCATCGCGATCACCGCGCGCTGGCGCAAGCCGCCGGAGAGTTGATAGGGGTAGGCGTCTATACGCTGCTTGGGATTGGGAAAGCCAACCAAATCAAGAATCTCGATGGCTTTTTCGCGCGCTTCGGCTTTGTTCACTTTTTGATGAAGCTGGATCGCTTCCATGATTTGATTGCCAATCGTATGCACGGGGCTGAGCGAAGCCATCGGTTCTTGCGGCACCAGCGCGATCTCGGCTCCACGGATACTGCGCATCTCGCTGCCCATCGGATTGAGCTCGGTGAGTTTCACCACATCAGTTACAGCAGAACGGTGTTTATGTTCAGCCGCCCGATGGAGCGTAATCTCACCCTCAACGATGCGCCCTGGCTTCGGCACGATGCGCAGAATCGAGCGCGCGGTGACGCTCTTGCCACAGCCGCTTTCCCCTACCACACCCAGCGTCTGTCCGCGCTGGATGTTGAAGTCCACGCCGTCTATTGCCCTGACGGTGCCTTCGTCGAGGAAAAAGTACGTTTTGAGTCCCTTGACTTCAATCAGCGTATGGTTTTTCGATGACATGGATTCCTCTCAAACCAAGTAGCCAGTAATCAGGAGTCAGTAGCCAGACGCTTATATTGACTACTGACTCCTGATTACTCGCTTCATCTTGCATACGGATCCGCCGCGTCGCGTAAGCCATCGCCCAAAAAGTTGAACGCTAGCACCGCCAGCACGACGGCAAAGCCTGGCGTGAGCACCCACGGCGACAGCACCAGTGAGCGCAAGTTCAGCGCTTCCTGCAACAACACCCCCCAACTAATGGCGGGTGGGCGCAACCCCAGACCGATGAAGCTCAAGCCCGTCTCCGCAAGGATCATGTTGGGGATATTCAACGTCAACGCGGCGATCAGATAGCTGAGAAAAGACGGCAACATGTGGCGCAAGATGATCCGCATCTCGCTGGAGCCATTCAAGCGCGCGGCAAGCACGAAGTCCTCCTCGCGCATCGCGAGGAAGCGTCCGCGCACCACGCGCGCCACAAACGTCCACCCCACCAACGCAATGATCATCGTGATGCCGAAATACACTTGCTCGACGGACCAATCGTTTGGCAGCGCCGCGCTCAATGTCATGTAGAGCGGGATGGTGGGAATCGTGCGGATAAATTCGATGGCGCGCTGAATGATGAGATCAACTCGACCGCCGTAATAGCCTGAGATGCCGCCCAGAACGACGCCCAAAATCAAACTGAGGAACACGCTCGCCATACCCATCGAGAGCGAGAGACGCGCGCCGTAAAAAAGTCGGGACACCATATCGCGCCCCAAGCGGTCGGTGCCCAGCAAAAAGACGCCTTGTTTATCCGCGCCAGCAGGTATGCCAAATAAATGGATGTCCGTCTCCCATTGTCCCAACAATTTGTACTTGAACCCCTTCACAAAGAACTCGATGGGATAGCGCGTGCTGGTATCTTCGACCACTTTAATCTCGAAGGTCTGCGGGTCCATCGAGCGTTTGTGCTGATAGACGAACGGGAACTGCCATTGTCCTTGCGCGTCGAAGATGTGAATGGCAGTGGGCGGCACTTGCTTGAACTGGATCAAAGCTTCGTCTGGGTCGTAAGGCGCTACAAACTCGCAAAAGAGCGCGATAAAATACAGCACGCTCAAGACAACCGCGCTGAGCACAGCCATGCGGTGCCTGCGGAACCGCCACCACATCAACTGCCAAGGCGGAGCGACATAGATTTTTTCTCCACCGCTCTGGATTTCTTCCTCGATGGCGGGGGGTTCCTCCACGGGTTTCGTCTGTTCCAAAGTAGTCATACCTTACTCTCCTAACCCTTGCAAAGAACCCTTGCGAAGGATTGAAACCTTTGCAAGGGTAAGGGCGAGCTTAACCTTCCACTCGGATGCGCGGGTCAACCCACGCCAGCAAAATATCCGAGATCAATGTGCCAATGATGGTCAACAGGCTCAACAACAAAAGGAAGCTGCCCGCCAAGTACATGTCCTGAGAGGTCAGCGCACGCAATTGCATTGGGCCCGTCGTTTGCAAAGAAAGCACCACCGACATCAGCGTAATCGAAGAGATGCGGTTCGCCAACGACCAACCAACCGTGCTGAAGAACGGGTTGAGGGCGACGCGCACCGGATATTTCCAGATCAATCTGCGCTCGGTGAGTCCTTTCGCGCGCGCCAATTCGACATAAGGCTTGTGCAATTCGTCGAGCAAGTTCGCGCGCGTCGTACGCAGTTCGCCTGCAGTGTTCTCAATCGCCACAATCAATGCGGGAATCCAGATGTGTTTGAGCAAATCCACCACTTTGTCCCACGACCACGGCGCAAGGAGGTATTGTTCGGAAAACAGACCGCCCACGTTCAAGCCGAGTTGCGCTTGCGCGAAATACATGATCATGAGCGCCCACAGAAAGGCCGGCACCCCCACGCCGACAAAACTGAAGGTGGACGAAACATAGTCGAGGAACGAATACTGGTGCGTGGCAGCGTAAACCGCGAGTGGGATCGCGACCAACCAACTGACCAACAGCGAAAAGACGGCTAACACGATCGTCAGCCCCAAGCGCTCCCAGATCAGTTCGCTAACCGGCTTTTGCCACTCCATGGATTGGCCCCAGTCGCCGCGCACGATGATGCCATAGATCCATTTACCGTATTGCACATAGATGGGCTCGCCCAAGCCATAACGCTCTCGTAGCGAATCCAGCGCCTGTTTATCTACGGACTCGCCCATCGTGCTCAACTGGGCTGCGTACGACGTCAAATAATCGCCGGGCGGAAGTTGCAATGCGATAAACGAGATAACCGAGATGAGAAACAACATCGGAATAATCAGCAAGACCCGCCGCATGATGTAACCGAACATACGCTGCCTCCAAACCAACATTTCATTGGTCTCACGCAAAGACGCTAAGTATCGCAAAGATCACAAAACAATTTTTTCTTTGCGTCCTTTGCGTTTCTTTGCGCCTTTGCGTGAGAATACTTCGTTGATTCAGGCTACATTTCGATTCACTAACCGCTGTGCTTGCTGGGGTCGTCCCAGTAGTATGTCTCGCTGTTGGCGAACTGCTCGTCGCCAGTCGTGTCGTCGTTGGGCAAACCAGCGGGATAGCCCTTGAAGCCATTTTTGACGATGGTGGGCGATGGCGCTTCGCCGAGGATGCCGATCATCGGCAACTCAGTTGCCCAGATTTCGAGAATCTTCTTGAACGCCGCCGTCTGCTTCGCGGGATCCGGCTCGACAGCCACTTCTTCGTCCCAAATCTTCCAGATGTTGGTGATCCAGTGTCCCGCGGGCGGCTTGACAGCGTTGGGGTTGGTTGGGTCGGTATACGAAAAGCCCCACGCCGGGCACCACGGGCGGTCTGGCTGGACACCGCGGAAGATGATGGCTTCGGGCACCAGCGGCACCACCGTGCGGTCGCCGCCCCACCACGCCGCTTCGATGTCGTTGGCTGTATAGTGCTGGGTGTAGAGCGCGCGCTCGACGTATTTGTAGGTCATCTTGATGCCGATCTTCGCCAAATCCTTGGTCACCAGCAACGCCGCATCTTCGGTGGGTGTGCCGGCTTGGTCGGTGCCCTCAACGATGAAACTGATCGGGGTCGTGCCATCCTTGTGCAAGCGAATCCCATCTGCGCCCTTCTTGGTGTAGCCAGCTTGGTCGAGCAACTTGTTCGCGGTATCGGGGTCGTATTTGAGATAGGCGGTGCTTGCCTTTTCATAGTATTGCGGCGACATGGGCAGCGGGCTGTACTGACGCGGCTTGAGCAAGCCGTTGAACACCAGCTGGTTGACCTGATCGCGATTGATAGCGTGCGAGATGGCGATGCGCACGTCGCGTTGGTTAAAGAACTCGGCGAGCAGTTTGTTCTTGGTGGTCAAGTTGAGTTGCATAGCGACATGCCCTGCGTTGATTGCCATGACCACTTTGTAGTCACCTTTGGCTTCGCCGCTCTTGTAGAGTGGAATATTGCCGACGGACATGTGGCGAGCTTGAAAATCAATTTCGCCGTTGGTCACCCACAGGTTGAGCACTTCGGCAGATTCAAACAGACGGTGCGTGATCTTGTCAATGTAGGGGAGCTGATTGCCTTGCGGGTCTGTGGCAAAGAAGTAGGGATTGCGCTCCATCACAAACAACTCTTTGGAGAGCGCGCCTTTTGCCACCCACGGTCCGAGTACAGGACGGTCGGGGTTGGCGGTCCATTGTCGGGCAAACTGCATGTAGTAAGATTGCCAGTCGGCAAAACCGCGCTTTTTGATGTCCGCCTCCAACGCTGCCTTGTCCGTCGTCAGATCTTCGTGGAATTGCTTCATGTAGTGAGCCGGAGCGACGGGGAGGGGGGCAATGGTTGCGCCACCACCGGTGCCGCCACGGGTCATGCCGTAGAGGAACATCGGCTTGGGCTTTTTGTACGTGAACCTTGCGGTGTACTTGTCCACCGCCTCGAACTTGACGAGGGACTTGTCGGGGTCAGTCCACTGTGTTGGTGGGGTAGGCGTCAGTTTCTTGTTCTGCAACTCAGACTGGTACCAGAAGGCAAGGTCATCGGTGTTATACTCCGCCTTGCCATCCGACCACTTGACGCCTTGGCGAAACTTGAGCGTCCAAGTGGTCGCGTCCTTGCTGACGTCCCACGATTCTAGCAGGCGCGGAGCCAAATTCAGGTTCTTGTCGAACCAGCCCCAAGCGCGGTCCACGAGTTTGGTGGGGCCCCACGAATCCGAGATGCCACTGAACGCGCGTCGCCAGGTACCGCCATATTTGCCCGTTGTGCCTTCCAACGGTGCCACGACCCAAGGCTTTTGCGGTAAGCGCTGCGCGACGGGTTGCAATTTGCCTGCTTTGACCAGCTCAGCCAGCATTGGGGCTTCTTTGGTGGACGAAGGCGCTGGCACAGGCGTCGCGACGACTGCGACAGTCGTAGGGGCCGGCACAGCGGTGGCTACCACGGAAACAGGCGTGGGTGGGGGAGGCGTGGTTGCCGGCAGGCAAGAGGCGACGAGGGCTCCTGCCCCTGCCAAGCCCGATAATTTTAGAAACTTACGGCGAGAAATCTCGCGTTTCATCTTTACTCCTCCTCTTTCGAGCAATCAAGGTGGCCTTTATGCCAGTGTGTTTCTGCTTGGTTGATGGGCAAGCTACTTGAAATCTTGAATGTGTGCGCCTCACCTCCTTTCGTGTGACAAAGTCAACTTTGCGAATTTGTGGTGGCTTCGATGGATGTTGGCCGCAAATAGAAATTCTTGGCGACAGTTCAGCCCATTCTTTTTCACGCAAAGAAACGCAACATTTTCTAAGTGATCTTTAGCCCATTGGAATTTTTGCGATGCTTGGCGTCTTGGCGTGAGATGGTTTTGGTCTGCCTGAACTGTTACAATTCTTAAACGGACCCGATGCGGTTCATCGCTTCGCTACCTATTAGGGCTGCACTGCGATGCTGTACGCCCGCAACCGTTCATCGTCTATGCGCAACTCAAACGCCGCGCCTTGTTCTGTCAAGAGCGCATTGGCTTCGGCGCGCTCGTCAAATATGACCCAATACTCCGGTCAGCGCGTTGCAGCGGCTTGCCCCAGCACGCCGATCAGCTTCAATTCTTCGGCGCGATGGCAACTGACGAAATGATCGGGCGCCATCTCACGCAACGTCGGTTCTTCAGTTTTGCAACGCTCCACACAATACGAGCAACGCGGATGAAAATAACAACCGCTCGGCGGATTCGACGGGTCAGCCACTTCACCCTGCAACGCAATCGGTTCCTTCCGTAAGCGCGGGTCTGGTTTCGGCACCGCCGAGAGCAAAGCCTCTGTGTAGGGATGTTGGGGGTTGATGTAGAGCTCATTCGTCGTCGCGCTCTCTACCAATTTGCCTACGTACATGACGGCGACGCGGTCGCTGATGTGCTCGACCACGCTCAGGTCGTGAGAAATAAACAAATAGGTGAGACGAAACTTTTCTTGGAGTTCCATCAGGAGGTTGAGGATTTGTGCTTGGACCGAAACATCCAGCGCCGAGACGGGCTCATCGCAGACGACCAGTTGCGGATTGAGCGCGAGCGCGCGCGCCACGCCGATGCGCTGCCGTTGCCCGCCGCTAAAGGCGTGCGGATAGCGGCTCATGTATTCGGGGCGCAGACCGACGACGCGCAACAGTTCGGCGACGCGGTCTTTCAGCTCCTGTCCCTGCGCCACCTGATTGACGTACAACGGTTCACCCACAATTTCAAGCAATGTCATGCGGGGGTTGAGCGAAGAGTAGGGGTCTTGGAAGATCAGCTGCATGTTCTGTCGCAACTGTTTGAGCTGTTGTTGGTTCAGCGCAGCGATGTTGACCCGTCCCAAGTTGCGGTCGGCAAACCAAATCTCGCCCGCGGTCGGATCATACGCTCGCAAGACCAATCGCCCTGTTGTCGTCTTGCCGCAGCCGCTTTCGCCGACCAGTCCGAGCGTCTCGCCTTTGCGGATGGACAAGCTCACGTCGTCCACAGCTTTGACGCTGCCTACGACCTTGGACGCGAAGAAGCCACGTTTGATGGGAAAATGCTTTTTGAGGTTTTTGACTTCGAGCAACCAATGGTCGCTCATCGCGTGTTCTGCCAAAGCGACTCCCCCTTTTTGTAACAGCCATCGGTGTAACCTTTTGACCTCTAACCCACAAGCTGCTTGCCAACCGCTTGCCACACTGCGCATTCCATCACGGCGCCCGCGGCTGCGTGTGCGGCGAGTTCTGAATCGAGGACGAGGCGAGTCAAGTGACCTTGAGGCAAGCCAAGCCGCGCTTCCCGCTCCAAGCGCTTGGCGCGATCCCGCTCGTGCAACAGCACACCGCCCGCGTCAAGGATGATAGCTCGTATCGGCATTCGGTTTATCTCGCAAGACCTTTAGGGTTTCTAAAACCCTAAAGGTCTTTGATCACTGGTCGCTCCGACGATAATCGCATCATCCGCAAAATTCTCGACGTTCTTGGTCTTGCGGTGAAAGCGCGGTGCATGGGCAAGAATGCCCTCGGTGGTATAGAACGGGTTGCTCGGCGTCAACGGTAGTGTCACTTTCGTTTCGTACGTGCCTGCGTAATAGATTGCAGTGATCAATTCAATCGTCCGTCGCCCCGCGTGACCATCAATCAGCAGCGCTTCTTCACCTGCCAACGCCGCAAGTACATTGGCAATTTGCCCCGTGTGACCCGTGTAAACCAGTTCGGGTAACTCGTCATGCAACGCCTGAATTTTTGTCGCTAATGCCACATCGGGTTCGGGAAAACCATTAGCTCTTTGTTTGGAGGTGACAACCTTCCACGGCGCCGCGATTGTAGCATTCTCGCCTTGAATCACAAACTGCTGTGGCTCGCCGTGATGCAGCAACGACGCCGTGATTTGCCCAATGCTGCCGTCGGCGTAGCGCAATACCGCCGTCGAAAAATCCTCCACTTCGGAATTGTCGTGTGCGACATTGGCGATGATGGCTTGCAACGAGACAGGCATGCCGATGATCCATTGGAACAAATCAATTTGATGCACCGCATGGTTCAGTGTGCAACCGCCGCCTTCCTTCTCCCACGTGCCACGCCACCACAAGTCGTAATAGTTTTGCCCGCGCCACCAAAACGAATCTACCTGTGCGTGCACAATCTTGCCGATGACATCCGCCTCGACCAGCTTTTTCAATTTCCACAGCGGTGTTTTATAGCGATTTTGCGCGACCACTGATAGTAGCTGGCCGCTCGCTTGCGCGGCTTCAAGCATCAGATCGCACTCGTGCAGCGAGGTTGCCATCGGCTTCTCGACCAGCACGTGCTTGCCGGCCTTGAGCAGATCAATCGTGACCCCAGCGTGAACATACGGCGGCGTACACACAGAAGCCAAATCGAATCCGCCCTCATTCAGCAACGCGCGATGGTCGTGATAGACTTTGGCATTTAAGCTATATTGTTCCGCTTTGCGCACAGCCTTCTCTGGATAAATGTCCACCAATGCGACAATCTGGCATTGTGTGGGGAATTGGAGATAGGCTTGGATGTGGCTATCGGAGATGCCACCTGTGCCGATGATAGCAACTTTGAACATAATTGGCTCTGCTGACTTGAGTTCTGATTCCAAGCTTTCACGCAAAGTTGCAATGGCTTTGCAATGAACGCAAAAATTTTTTCTTTTGCGTCTTTGCGCGAAAGTTTAGTCCTCACATTGCAAGACACAAACGATGGGGTGATCCACTGCAACCCTATATCGAATCTCAAGCAGATTTTCTCGCACTTGCGCATCTAGCTGTGCGGCATTCGTTTCCACACGCACGTTCAATTGAGGCAATCGCCAATGCTCACGTTCAATCTGTTCGACGCACGCGTTGGGAGCGTGAACGAGAAATGCGATTTCACTCGTCGTCGTTATCTCCAACCGATTGCGTTGCGCGCGAGCATCAATGGGTCTCAGATACAATGCTCGTATCCAGCCGATTTGCTCTGTATTGATGCGCCAGTGAATCGTGGCCGGATGCAGCTGATTCGATGTGGGTGCAGTGAGGTTCGTAAATGCTCCGCCGAGCATTCTGTTCTGTCCGAGCCATGCTGTCGCGGCGCGTCGCGGCGCGTCGGAAAGGACACGCTCGATGTAACGCTCGCCGCGAAAGGCCGTGAAATGTTCAAGCGCATCGGCCGGCACTCGCGCGCCGAGAAACGCAATCAGCGGCACGAACCCAATGTCGTGTTCATGCTCAAAAGGATGGTCTGTATCTGGCAGCGGCGCACGAGTTTTATCCATCACCAACCGCATCCAAATCCCAATAACCGCGACGTAGCGACGCATGTCCATACCATAACTGCGGTCGTAGGGCCCCGCGAGGTTTCGCAAATCGGCGTGATAGAACTGCGCCACATCGCGCCAGAGTGTCGCTTCCATTTCGCTGCCGAGTTGCGCCAAGAGCGGTGAGAGCGTGGGATAGGAACGCCACAACGCTAACGCATACACATCCACCCCGTAGTACGTCGGCGAGTTGTATTCGGCAAAAGCTGCGTGTTGCTTGAACAGCTGATAGACTTCGCGCGCCATGCGCTCGCCTTCGGCAAACCACGCCGCTTCGCCAAAGCGTTTGCCCGCGAAACACAGCATGAACGCATACATCAATGCGATGTTGGTGTACGACGCGCTCAAGTTGCGCGCGAGTGCGCCGACGACGGCTTTACGAATTGCAGCGTCCATCTTGTCCACAAGCGTGATTGGCAAGCGTTCAACAAACTCCATCACGATCAGCGCAAAAACGGTGATGATGAACTCGCGCCAATTCGGATCGTAGTCGCGCCAGATCACCGCGTCGGAGGGCGGATAGGGTTCTTCGGGCGCGCGAAAGAACGTGCCGTGAAAGACACGGTCGGGCGCGTCGAATTGGTAACGCAGCGCCGTCTCAATCACCCGCGCCGCGCGCGCGTTGTCATCCGCGCGCGCGCGCATGAGCAGGCCGAAGACATACCACACACTGCCGCGAATCGTGTGATGGGGTGTGGTGAGTTTCGCATCGCCTACGTTTCCCAACAAACCTGCCGCTTCGTCCCAATGACTTTCCATCCAGCGCATGGAAGCGTTGCAGAGGTCTTGTGTGTTGGCGTCTAAAGAGTCGAAATGGGTTGTGGTCATAAATCCAAGTAATCTTGCGAAGGTTGCCGTAAGCTACCCTTCGCAAGGTTTGCTATGCGGGGCTATAAGCCACTCGTGGGGTGTTGAGTGGGCTGGCGTTGGCGCCTTTGGGTTGACTCAAGATGTGATGATTCACGGTGGCAATGCCGCCCATCACACAAGCATCCAAGCCATGCGCCGCCGCCACAATGCGGGTGGCATTGCGGGACCATGGCAATGCGCGCGCTTCGACCACACGCGTGAGCTCGGGCAACAGAAAATCGCTGGCGAGACTCATGCTACCTCCAAAGACCACCATCTCTGGATTCAACGCATTGATGAGGTTCGCAATGCCGATGCCCAAATACCGGCCCGTCTCTGCCAACGCTTCGAGCGCAACAGGGTCTTGCGCGCACGCTGCTTGCACAACTAATGGTACCGTTAAGGCGTCGAGGTCGTTGTGCGTGAGCTCAATCAAGGACGACGCTTGTCCTTTGGCGATGGCTTCACGCACGCGGCGAAAGACTGCCCATTGGCTGACGAGCGTTTCCCAACAACCGCGGTTGCCGCAATTACATGCGGGCCCATCAGGGAGCATGGTCATGTGTCCAAATTCGCCGGCGAGTCCCCGTGCGCCCGGCAGAATCCGATGGTTCAGCACGACCCCGCCGCCCAACCCAATCCCAGCACTGACATACAGCACATAGTTGCATTCACGTGCCACGCCAAAATAGCTTTCGCCCAGCGCCGCCATGGTCGCTTCGTTATCCACGTAAATCGGGAAACGAAATTCGCGCTCTAGTAAACAGCGCAACGGCACATCGCGCCAATGCAGATTGGGCGCAAACAACAACGTACCCGCTTGCGCATCCACCAAACCAGGCACACCCAACCCCAAGCCAAGCACGCTGCGACAATCACATTCCGCCTGTGCGACGGCGGCGCGGATGAGTTCCAGTACCCGTTGTACGACGGCTGCTTGATTGGCAAACGCGGTGGTTGGCTCGCGTTGTCGCCAGTGGACTGTCCCAGCAAAATCGGTCAGGATGATCGCGATGAAATCTACGCCTATTTCGGCACCGATGATGCAACCCACCTGAGGATTGAGCTCAATCAAGATACCCTTGCGGCCGGCCTTGACGCTGTTGCCCACCCCTAGCTCGCGGATGAAGTGCGCGTCGAGCAATTCCTTAACCAGGCTAGAAACTGTGGTCTTGTTCAATCCGGTTGTTGCAGCCAGCTTTGCCCTGGACAAAGGAGCCTGATTGCGCAGGGTATTCAAAATGATCGAAAGGTTGATCTCGCGCACAAGTGCCTGATCAGCAGTTCGGGTGGTCACGCTCCTCCGTGTTGAGTATGGGCGAGGTGATGTGAAACAAAAAAACCTTCGGGCGCAAGGGCGCCCGAAGGCATGCTCTATCTTCCAAGCTGAATCACAACCGACATGAATAATCCAGCAAACTCTTGCAGCAGGAACGTAGGCTCAGAGTCTGTTGGGGGATGGAGCATCGTCGTTCCGATAGGAGATACCATAGTCACCTCACATGGATTCAACGATTCAACCAGAGAGATTAGTTGGTTGAGACAACTAACTAACATTATATCCACTTTGCGGAAATTGCCAACCCCATTCAAGTTGGTAGAGCCGTTTGGGCTCTACCGACTCTGATGTAGAAAAGATACTCTGCTCGCGCGGGATTTGCACCGCAAACAACGCTGCCGCACTTTGAGCGGCGGATTCCAAATCCGCCGCGAGCGTTTGTAGGAGGCGTCTCCCGACGCCGACGATTGGCGTCAGGAGATACCTCCTACATCAAAGTCAGGAGAGCCCAAGTGGCTCTATAGACTTGAGTGTGGAATGGCTCGCGCAGATAGTTTGCGAGCAAACGTGCTATAATTGCGCTATGGAGAATCACCGCAACACCTTCCAAGCTATTGAGCCGAATGGCTCTGCGTGGGATGTCCATGCCTATCACAGGCGTGTCTTTGGCTTGTTGGTCGTCTATCGCTGGCTCTGTTTGATACCCCCGCTCATTTTCTTAGGGGGCAACGCCTCCGATTCATCTTGGCCCTTATTGAGCTTCCTCGCTGCTATCGGCAGCAATGTACTGATAACGCTCTTTCCTGCTCAACTCAATGAACTGCTACGTCGCTGGCCGTTCTGGTTGACGCTCGATTTAGCGTTCGTTGCCGTATTGATTGCGCTTTCGGGAGAGTGGCGCAGTCCCTACTATCTGTTTAGCCTGAGCCCATTGTTGGCTGCGGCGTTTTTCTTTGGGATGCGTAGGGCGTTGTTAGCTGCGACGACACTGACACTGCTCTTCGCCGCTGCGCTCTTCCTGTCCAATCAGCCATTGGATTGGACGCCGATCATCTCGCAATGGGTCGGCTATTTCGTCATTGCCGGCGTCTTTGGGTATCAGCCTGTGTTGCTCACACGTTTGCATACAGCCCGCGACGACCTGGAACGGGCACACCGCGATCTGGCGCTCATTCACGATTTGACCATGTCGCTGCAAAGCGCACCCGACGTGAGCGAAGTCGAGGAACGAGTGTTGAGCGCGGTCACAAATGACTTAGGCTTCGCGCGTGCAGTCGTGGCGTTGGTTGATCAAGATGAGAATGTCATCACCTCCTGGATGGGTAAGGCGCGTGATGGAATGGCGCTGTTTGCAGCTGACCCGTCACACACAGCACGCCTCGCGCTTTCACCGCAAGGCGGTCCCATCGCGGAGGCCTTGCTGGAAAGGCGCAAACTGTTGTGGGCGCATTCGGTCGAGACGCCCCACGCACAGCTCAATACGCAACTCGGTCGCCGACCCTATCATCTCTTTCCCATGATTTTGCGTGAGCACCCAGTCGGCATTTTGCTGGTCGAAGCAAGCGCCGACCATACCCCCGAACGATTGCGCTCGTTGGAAGCGATTGCGAGCCAAGCCGCGGTCGCCGTCGGCACGACGATGTTGTGCATTGACCGCGCGCGGCGTCTAGCGGTGCAGGATGAGCGCTTGCGCATCGCGCGCGAGATTCACGACACGGCTTCGCAATCGTTGTTTGGGCTGGTCTTTTCGCTCGATGCCTGTGCCAAGTTGCTGCCCACACAAGCCGAGCAAGTCAAACATGAGCTCGACGAGCTCAGACAATTAGCCGAATCTACCCGCAGCCAATTGCGCCACACGATTTTGGATTTGTGGCCCCACGAGCTAACGGCGCAACAATTCGTGGCTGACTTGAAAAAATACATGGGCGAAAGCTGTCGCATGGAAACGCTGCAGCTGCAATTCAATGTGTGCAACGACTTTAGCCGTTTGCCGCCTCGCTTGCGACGCGGACTCTATCGCATCGCGCAAGAGGCTTTGACGAATGTCGCGCATCATGCCGCCGCGAGTGAGGTTCAATTGTGCATCGCACTCGACGTTCAGCAGGTTGATTTGTCCATTCAGGATGACGGACGCGGCTTTGATCCAGCGCACGTGTTGGATGCCAAGATCAATCCTGAGCGTTTTGGCTTGCGGGGAATGATAGATCGCGCACAAGCGTTGGGTGGCACCTGCGAAATCCTA